>JAGNIU010000035.1:9509-28804 GCA_018000995.1 Bacteroidia bacterium | reverse complement strand
TATAACGCACTTGCACCGGGCAGTTACACTTTTTTTGTAAAAGCAGAAAAACAAGGTGTTTTTAGCAAAACTATTAGTTACGCTTTCAAAATTAACTCCTCAATTTATTCAAGATGGTGGTTTATTGTTTTGGTTGCTTTAGTATTCCTTATTATCGTGTATTTCATTTACAAATGGCAATTAAACATCCAACGTAAAAAATCGCAACAGATTAACGAATTAAATGCGTCAAAGTTAACTGCTATTCAGTCGCAAATGAATCCACACTTTATTTTTAATTCACTTAACTCTATTCAGGATTTAATTTTAAAAGGTGACGTTGAGCATTCCTATTCTTACATCACTACCTTTTCTAATTTAGTACGGAGAACCTTAAGTTATTCGGATAAAGACTTTATAGATTTTGAACAGGAAATAAAATTGATTGAATTGTATTTATCGCTCGAGAAATTAAGGTTTAAAAAAGATTTTTCTTTCACTATTAATACTAATAATATTGTCGATATTCAAATTCCGCCCATGCTAATTCAACCTTTTATTGAAAATGCTTTGGTGCATGGTTTGTTACATAAAGAAGGTGAGAAAAAATTAAATATTCATTTCGAATTAAAAGATACATTGATTTGTGTGATTGAAGATAACGGTGTTGGGCGCGAGAAAGCCAAGTCAATTAAACTAAGACAGCGCTCTGAACATGAATCGTTTTCAAGTAAAGCCATTTATAAACGCTTCGAAATATTAAGTAATGTTTTTGAGGGGCAATTTGGTTATACCTATCTTGATTTGCACGAGGCGAATACCGCCAATGGAACACGCGTCACTTTAATAATTCCCATAAAACATAAATTTTAATCCATTCATGAATTAAACTGTATGATTGCTGAATAAAAATTAAATTCCTTCAAAACGAAAATTAAGTTTGCACACGGTGAATAAACTAAGAGCCATATTAGTTGATGATGAGGAAAGCGCGCGCGACGTTCTTCAAAATCTGTTATTAAGATTTTGTCCGGATGTGGAACTTATCGCTAAATGTGAAAATGTTCTAGAAGCGGTTGATGTGATTAATAAAGAGCATCCCGATTTAGTATTCTTAGATATAGAAATGCCGAATTACGCCGGTTATGAAATTGTGAATTTCTTTAAAGAAATTAATTTCGAAATTATTTTTGTAACGGCTTACGACCAATACGCGATTCGTGCATTTGAAATTGCGGCTATTGATTATTTATTAAAGCCGGTTGACATTGAACGTTTAAAATTATCAATTGCAAGAGTTAAAACACAACGGAATACCGAACAACAAGCCCAACGTTTAGCTTTGTTGAGCAATACACTTGAGAGTAAACAACTAAAAAATATTGTAGTTAGCGATAAAGGTCAGCAACATATTATACCTATCGAAAGCATTATTGCCATAGAAGCGCAGGAATCTTATTGTATTATTCATACAATCGAAAAAAAGATTGTTGCCAGTAAAAATTTAAAACATTTTGAAACTATTCTCGAAAGCCTCCCTCAATTCATAAGAGTACATAAATCCTGGATGGTGAATAAAGAACATATCAAAAACTACTCCAAATCCGACCTTTCCATTCAACTAAGTAATGGATTGACTACCAAACTCTCTAAATACAAAAAAGCGGAGTTTGAGTCTGCTATTTCATAGTAAAATTGTCCATTGCTGAAGCCGATTGTCCATTGCTGAAGAATACAAATTTCATGCATTTTTATGCGATATGTTTGTGCGATAAAACTAAAATTATGAAAAAACTACTACTTATTTGCTCAATTACATTACTAACACACCAAATCAATGCCCAATGCTTGCCCGCAATTAATAATGAGACATTAAGTGCTACGCAAAATACAGTTTGTTCTGGCCAAACCACTACCATTTCAATTCCATATTCATTACCCGGAATACAATACTCTTTGAGAGATAATGCAACTAACACAGTTGTTACCGGGCCATTAAATGGAACTGGAAATCCATTAGCATTTAGCACAGGTGCTTTAACTACCACCAAAACATTTCATGTTTATGGAGAAAGTAAACCTGGAGGAAATGTTGCTTTAGATTTTAATGGGGTTAATAACATGATCAATACAAACACTTATTCATCAGCTACAAATTCTTTAACAATAGAGGCTTGGATTTACCCAAGAGCTACTTCGTATAAAAGAATTCTTTCAAATTACACCGGAACAACTTTTGTTGGTCAATTCGGCTTTGACACTTCTGGCCCTACTAATAATGGAAGGGGTTTAAGATTCTTTGTTATTGGTGGCGCTAGCCTAACCCGCTCAGTAACCGTATCAAATGTTTTAACCTTAAATACCTGGAATCATGTGGCAGGTACTTTTGATAACGGCGTTATGAGATTATTCGTTAATGGCACTGCCGTGGCAACTTCAACAGCTCCGTTTACTTCTATTCCGGCTAATGGAAACGAAATAACCATAGGCGAAGATCCTTCTATTGTTGTTTCTGAATTTTTTAATGGGATGATGGATGATATCAGAATTTGGACTACAGCAAGAACAGCTACAGAAATTTCTACTAACATGAATAATTGCTTAGTAGGAAATGAAACCGGCCTAAAAAATTACTGGAAATTATTTGAAAATTCAGGTACCGGTATACTTGATATAGTGACAAATTCCGCTGGTTCTACAACTGGTGCAACTTGGGCATCAGGAAATGTGAATTGTGGTACTGCTACATGTAACTTAATAATGACAAATTTAAAAACTATTACTGTTTCAGCTTGTACCGGCTTATCAGAATTATCCTCTACAAACGCTGAAGTAATTGTTTATCCAAATCCAACAAACTCAACTTTAACTATAAAAACAGAAGAAACAATTGAAACAGCTACTGTTTACAATTTATTGGGTTCTGTTGTTCTTGAAGAAAAAAATAATTCATTCTCGGTTGAACAATTACCTGCAGGCGTTTATACACTACGTATTAAAACCGTAAACGGAATTGGTACTACACGTTTTGTAAAAGAATAACAACACTTCTTATCAAAAAAGGAACTCACCTCAAAAGTGGGTTCTTTTTTTATCCATTCCTGAAGCCAATTGTCCGTTGCTGAAACAGCAGGATTCCCAATGTGCATTTTTTGTACTATTGACTCAATATTAACCAACCAAAAAAAACAATGAAAAAACTTTTACTATTTGCAATCAGTTTAATTAGCATTTCAATGTCCGCTCAAAATTTAATTTGGGCAAAAAAATTTGGTGGCTCTTCCGATGAATATGTAAAATCTGTCGCTGTTGATGCAACGGGTAATGTTTATACTTCCGGGTATTTTAAGGGAACAACAGATTTTAATCCCGGTACAGGAACCTTTACTTTAACTTCAGCCGGTAATTACGATATTTTCGTAAGTAAATTAGACGCTGCCGGAAATTTTATTTGGGCAAAAAAAATGGGCGGAACACAAGATGATATGGTTTTTGAGATGGCAATTGATGCTACAGGGAATGTTTATACCACTGGTTCCTTTAATGTAAGCGCCGATTTCGATCCGGGCGTAGGATCTTTTTCTTTAACTTCTAGCGGGTCAAGAGATGTATTTATAAGCAAATTAGATGCTGCCGGAAATTTTGTATGGGCAAAACAAATAGGCGCTATTGCCGATGACCTAGGATATAATATAGCGGTTGATGGATCAGGTAATGTTTATACATGCGGCTATTTTATCGGTGCGGTTGATTTTGATCCGGGAGCTGCTTCGTTTAGTTTAACTGCTATAGGCAGTAATGATATTTTCATTAGCAAATTAGATGCTGCTGGAAATTTTGTTTGGGCTAAAAATATGGGTTCTACCGTTGGAGATGTTGCTACCTGTTTAACTTTAGATGCGTCTGGCAACATTTACACTTCAGGTTATTTTCAAGGTACAGCTGATTTTGATCCGGGTGTAGGAACCTACACTTTAGTAGCTACAGCTATGCAAGATGTTTTTGTAAGTAAACTGGATGCGGCGGGTAATTTTGTTTGGGCAAGAAAAATGGGAGGCGGAGGCGCCGACGTTGCTAATGATATAGCTGTTGATGCATCAGGAAATGTTTTAACATCAGGATATTTTCAAAATGCTGTCGACTTCGATCCGGGCGCAGGCACATTTACAATTGCGGTAGCAGGTGCTGATGATGCCTTTATTAGCAAATTAGATGCGTCTGGTAATTTTGTTTGGGCAAAAAGTTTAGGTGGCAGTGGATATGAGGGCTGTTACGGCATCACTACCAATGTCACTGGTGACATTTATACAACCGGATATTTCCAAGGTTCTGCCGACTTCGACCCGAGCGCAGGAAGTTTTTCTCTTACAGCAGTTACCGGACCCGGATCCAATGATATTTTTGTAAGCAAATTAGATGCTTCAGGAAATTTTGTGTGGGCTAAAGGTTTAGGTGGTGGAAGTAATGATATTAGTTATGATATAGAATGTGACGCAACAGGAGATATCTATATTCCCGGTGGTTTCGCAACCACAGCAGATTTTGATCCTAATGCGGGTGTGTTTAATTTAATAACATCAGGTTTAGTCGATGGATATGTAGTTAAATTAGGAGCGCTTGGCACTTCTATAAATGAAACAAACGGAAATATTACAGCAGTTGTTTATCCAAATCCAACAAACTCTACATTAAATATAAAAACAGAAGAAACAATTGAATCAGTTACTGTTTACAACTTATTAGGTGCTGTTGTTCTTGAAGAAAAAAATAATTCATTCTCAGTTGAGCAATTACCTGCAGGAGTTTATACGCTTCAAATTAAAACAGCTAACGGAATTGGTACAGTACGTTTCGTGAAAGAATAAATTTTATTTCTATCTATAAAAAAAGCCTCCGACTAAGTTGGAGGCTTTTTTATTTCAATAAATACAGTTAACGCTATTTCCCTTCCAAAATTAATTTCGACTCTTGAAATATACCCTTTATGGAAACCACATTTAAAGGCAACTCTAATAACACGTGCAAAAAACTTAATAAGAACAAACAGCTAAATCCAATTTTATAATCATAAGCATACAAGGCAATTGATGTTAACCACAGTGCTACAATTATACTTAATCTTTTTTTTGGAACTTCGTGCCATTTTATTACACGCGTTTTCGAAAACCAATTTAGATAATGATAAGTATATGCAAATGCAATAAAACGCATTAATAAAATACCGGTTTTAGAAAAATAAATTTGACTTGCCATGTTCTCTTTAAATATATCAACATGCAATAATTCCTTTAAGGAGAAATAATTAATGGCCTCAAAACTTTTGTAAGACTCTCTGGAATAATCTGTGTATGCCCCATTAATACTTTGCGGGAAAACATAAAACAAAATAACCGGACAAAGCACCATCACAATAAACGAAATGTATCCGCTTTTACTTCTTGTTTTTAAAGCGCCATACAAAACGAATAAAGCAGTGAATACAAATACATGAATTAAGGTGGGAAGAAACACCGAAAGGAAAAGATAAAAATTATCAGCCAGCTTTAAAGTGACCACTGCTAATAAAATTCCACCAATACGTAAATAATGACTTTTTGTAAGAGCAAATATAACGGAAGCGATAACCGCCAAATAAATATATTTGTTTACATCCTTTCCGGTAATATCAGACGAAATACCAAACATAGGAGCAAGTATTGGTATTGCAATTAATATTCCTAAAACAACCAGTAAAATGCTATCGTACTTTCGTTTTGCATAATACTGCTTATCATGCAACCAACTTATTTCGGTGAGATAATGTAATGGTCCTAACACCGCATAGGCAAATAAAAACATTTCGAATGGAACTACAATAGCAATTACACAACACACCAACATTAAACCAATGTTCAGATAATTTATTCTATCGAGTGCTGTTACGTTCAAAATCTATTTATTACAAAGTTCCTCTTCTTGCCTGCTCTGCTTCTATCGATTCAAATAAAGCCTGGAAATTTCCTTTACCAAATGATTTCGCTCCTTTACGTTGAATGATTTCAAAAAATAAAGTAGGACGATCTTCGACAGGTTTAGTAAATATTTGCAAGAGATATCCATCTTCGTCTCTATCTACCATAATTCCCCATTTCTTCAACACTTCCATATCTTCTTCTATTATCCCTACTCTATCCTTCACAGTATCATAATACGAACCCGGAACATATAAAAATTCAACACCTCGTTTACGCATTTCTGAAATTGTGAAAACAATATCATCAGTAGCAACAGCTATGTGCTGACAACCCGGTCCGTGATAAAAATCTAAATACTCCTCTACTTGCGATTTCTTTTTTCCTTTTGCAGGCTCGTTTATAGGGAATTTAATTCTTCCATTTCCATTCGCCATTACTTTACTCATTAACGCGGTGTACTCTGTTGAAATATCTTTATCATCAAATGTGATTAGATTAGCAAAGCCCATTATATCTGCATAGAAGCCCGCCCATTTATTCATTGAACCCAATTCCACATTCCCAACCATATGATCAATATATTTTAATCCTGTTGGCGTTGGCTTATATTCAGTTTCCCATTTCTCGAATCCAGGCATAAATACTCCTTTGTAATTTTTTCGCTCAACAAAAATATGAATGGTTTCACCGTACGTGTGAATTCCCGAACGTACTATTTCGCCATCTTTATCTTTTAACACTTCCGGTTCCATATAAGGTTTTGCACCACGCTTTACAGTTTCTTCAAATGATTTCCTTGCATCATCCACCCAAAGTGCAATCACTTTAACACCATCACCATGATTACGGATATGATGTGAAATTTGACTATTCGGATCAAACGGGCTAGTTAATACTAAACGGATTTTATCTTGAACTAAAACATAAGATACTCTGTCACGAGAACCTGTTTCTAATCCTGCATACGCCAATTCCTGAAAACCAAAAGCGGTTTTGTAAAAATGCGCTGCTTGCTTTGCGTTTCCAACATAAAGTTCAACATAATCTGTTCCGTTAATTGGTAAAAAGTCTTGTGCTTTCTCAAAAACTTTTTCGCCACTATAATCGTAATTTTTTACTTTGGTTAAATCTGCTGTTTCCATAATTAATGTGTTAGTTGTGGTTTACTAATCCATGATTTATAATAATCTTTTACTTCATACTTTAAAGCTTCAGTTGTTATTTTAAGCGGATTGAAAGGATCAATCATCACAGCTAATTCTTTTGTTTCCTTCTTTCCAATACTTCTTTCAATAGCACCAGGGTGCGGACCGTGCGGAATACCTGCAGGATGTAGAGTAAATTGTCCGGCTTTAATATTATTCCTGCTCATAAAATCTCCATCTACATAATATAAAATTTCATCAGCATCAATATTACTGTGGTGATAAGGCGCAGGAATTGCATCCGGATGATAATCATACATACGTGGTACAAAAGAGCAAATCACAAAATTCCGCCCTTCAAACTGTTGATGAATTGGAGGAGGCATATGAATTCTACCTGTAATTGGTTCGAAATTAAAAATTGAAAATGCGTAAGGATAACTGTACCCATCCCATCCAACTAAATCAAACGGATGTGTTTCATAGGTGTAAGGATAAATTAATCCACGCTTCTTAATCATAATTTTAAAATCACCATGCTCGTCATGCGTTTCAAAATTGTAAGGCAATTTAAAATCACGCTCGCAAAACGGAGAATGCTCTAATAATTGTCCGAATTCATTTCTGTAACGCTTAGGTGTTCTAATTGGACTATGCGATTCAACAAACAAAATTTTATTTTCGCTCGTATCAAATTCTAATTTATAAACTGTTCCTCTTGGAATAACAACATAATCACCATATTCAAAATCAACAGTACCATACATCGTTTTACAACGGCCACTTCCCTTATGGATGAATAACATCTCATCTGAATCTGCATTCTTGAAAAAATAATCATTCATGCTTTTGGTTGGAGCAGCCATTCCAATTTGCATATCATCATTGAAGAAAAAAACTTTTCGGCTGGTGATATAATCGTCTTCAGGCTCTACATCCATTCCCATAAAACTTACGGCACGTAAATTTTCATCAATACCAACTTCCGGTCGCGCATAACGAGGCTTACCCAACTCTTTCACCATGGTTGGTGGATTAAGATGATAAACTAATGATGAGGTGCTCGAAAATCCTTCGGTACCAAATAATTCTTCGTGATATAATTCCCCGTTGGGTTGACGAAATACAACGTGACGTTTATTGGGAATTTTACCGTGTTTCTGATAGATTGGCATAGGCGAAATTTTATATTACAAATGACGTACAGAAACGACAAATCATGAATGACTTCAGTCATAATACAAAATCAAAAAACCTGATTTAAATTAGGATTATCCTACGATTTTATAAAGTCCCACGAATACAATCACCAACCCGAGTGAAGTTAGACCGTACATAGCCATTGTGAAGGATTTATTAGAATGGAAATTGAAACAGGTAATAAGAAAGCCGGCCAGAATAACAACTGATCCTATTCCTAATATAACCAAACCTTCTTTGCGATGTCTTGCGTAATGGTCAGACTTCACTTTCTTAACCACCGCATACACCATGGCTTCATCATTATGCTTCTCCAATAAAATTTCTGTTATTTTCTCGAAATCATAATGACGTGCATAAGACTCGTTGGCCAATTCCACCAATTCATTCCATAGCGCTTTGTTATTACCTGATTGCATTGAAGATACAATCTATAACAAAATTTAAAATTACAAAATGACCTTTGTCAGTTTAGCGAAGGTATTCTACCATTTTGCATCAGGATAAGCGCGTTGTAAATATTGCATTTCAGATAATATATGTCCGAGTTTTTCAGTATGCACACCTTTTCTTCCTCCTGTTTGCATATATCCATCTTCGGGCATTGTTAAAGTTGCCTCTGTTAAAACGTTTTGTAATTTGATTTGCCATTGTGATTTAATCGGAATTAAATCTACAGCAATTCCATCTTTCAATAATAAATTCTCTACTTCATCCATTTCAAATAATTCCCCAGTGTACATCCATAAATCATTCACAGCTTTTTGCATTCTGTTATGACTTTCTTCTGTACCGTCTCCTAAACGAACTGTCCATTCAGCTGCATGTTCAAAATGATATTTTATTTCCTTAATTGCTTTCGAAGCAATCGCTGATAAAGTAGGGTCAGCACTTTTTTCTAAATCAGAATACAAGAAATATTCAAATGTTGAAATAAATAATTGTCTTACAATTGTTCGTGCAAAATCCCCATTGTCTTGCTCCATTAATAAATGGTTGTAGTATTTTATTTCGGGACGACGATAAGCTAAGTCATCTTCAGAATTTCCTTTTCCTTCAACTTCTCCGGCGTACTTTAAAATTGCCTGAGCTCTTCCAATCATATCCAAAGAAATATTAGTGAGCGCTAAATCTTCTTCAATAAAAGCTGCTTTACTACAAAGCTCCGATAACCTGTGTCCCAAAATTAAAGCGTCATCGCTTAATCTTAAACAATACTTGAATACTGCTTCTTCTTTTTTCATAAAAACAATTTAAATATTTTTTGCGCCCTCAGGCATTTCGTAAAATGTTGGGTGACGATATGTTTTTTCAACTGAAGGGTCAAATAACATTTCATTATCATCCGGATTAGAAGTAATCAAATAATTAGAAGGAACAACCCAAATACTCGTTCCTTCTCCTCTGCGGGTATACGTATCACGTGCATTTTGCATCGCCATTTTTGCATCAGATGCATGAATACTTCCTGCATGTAAATACGGTTGACCAGATTTACTTTGGATAAATACTTCCCAGCGGTCGAGTTGTGTGTCTTTACTGTTGCTCATAATATCAATTTTAAATTACTACGGTTAACTTTTTTGCCTTTTGTTTTAATTTATAAGCTTCTGCGGCTTCTCTAATCCATTGTCCTTCTTCATAGTATTTTATGTGATGATCCATTCGTTGTTTGTTACAAGGACCATTTCCTTTAATGACACTATAGAATTCTTCCCAATTAATTGGACCGATTGAATAATGTCCTGTTTTAGTATCTAATTTTATTTTATCATCCGGAACTTTTAAACCAATTAGTTCAGCCTGTGGAATTGTTTTATCAATAAATTTCTGGCGCAAATCATCATTTGATTCACGTTTTATTTTCCATTTTACAGCATCACCTGTGTGAGGAGAATCTGAGTCGTGTGGACCGAACATCATTAAAGCGGGCCACCACCAGCGGTTCATTGCATCTTGCGCCATTTCTTGCTGATCTTTTGTACCCTTCATCATCTTCGCCATAATTTCGTAGCCTTGACGCTGATGAAAACTTTCTTCCTTACAAATACGTACCATGGCTCTGCT
Organism: Bacteroidia bacterium; assembly: GCA_018000995.1. GTDB lineage: Bacteria > Bacteroidota > Bacteroidia > B-17B0 > Aurantibacillaceae > JAHEYG01. Next base: position 18,459 of record JAGNIU010000035.1, on the reverse strand, counting down.
ATACGGACCATAAGAAGTTCTTTGTAATGAAACTTGATTAACAATAGCAGCTCCGTCTACTAACCAACCAATAGCTCCTATATCCGCCCAATTTAATGCGGGGTAATTAAATATGTTTGAGTATTTCGCTTTTCCACTATGCAATTGTTCAATTAATTCTTTACGACTAATTCCTAAAGTTTCAGTGGCGCTGTATAAATACAAACCATGTCCACCTTCATCCTGAATTTTCGCCAATAGAATTTGTTTCGAACGTAAACTTGGTGCGCGAGTAATCCAGTTTCCTTCAGGCTGCATACCAATAACTTCGGAGTGCGCGTGTTGGGAAATCTGACGGATTAAATGTTTACGATATCCTTCAGGCATATAATCTCCTGCTTCAATATGTTCACCGGCATCAATGCGGTCTTGAAAATTTTTATCAGTATGTTCGTTATGCATAATACAAGATTTTACTTAACAAATATATTAGCGAAGTTGTAACGCAAAAATGATTTGCATCAGACTAAAACGATGAGATAAATCAATATTAAAATATGACTTGTCTCATACTGTTTAGTTATTGAAACCCTAATTTTGAGTGCTATAGATATTATGAAAGACAACATTGGAAATATTGATCGTTTCATTCGCTTAATTTTGGGAATTGTACTATTGATAATTGCCTTTGCCTCTCATTTAACATCCGGTTTATTAAGCTATGCTGTAATTACGTTTGGAATGGTCTTTTTCGCTACTTCTGTGGTTGGTTTTTGTCCGTTATACGCTTTATTTGGACTAAATACATCTAAGCTTTAATACTTGATTTCTTGTGAAATTTGTTACCTTTGACTAGTCTTGAAAAAAGTATTATCTATATTCATCATCCTTCAATTATTAACCAATCACGAGGCCTTTGCTGAGTTGATTAAGGTTCCTTTTCTATTTCATCATTACAGTGAAAGTGAAGAGAATGAATCGTTCATGCATTTTCTTAAAGACCACTACTCTTCAAACTCACACGAAAAAAGTGATCACGAACATGGGAAGTTGCCATTTAAACATTCTGATGACGGTTGTGCTCATCATCCAGTACCAAGTATTTCTCCTGTTACAAAAACAGAGAATGATTATTTACTAAATATTTCAGCTTTAAGTAAAACTAATTATCGTTTAACTAACGATAATATTTATTCCTCGTACATAGGAACTATCTGGCAACCGCCAAAACTAGCTTAATTTTTTATTGCAATTTCTTTTCTCACTTTGATTAGTTCAAGGTGAAGTTTAATTATTAAAAAATTAATCAGTTTTTTTATGCTGAATAAAATTATTTCGTTCTCGATAAAGAATAAGCTTGTGGTAGGCTTATTTACAATTGCATTAATTCTATATGGGATTTTTGAATTGACCAAATTACCAATTGATGCAGTGCCTGACATCACCAACAACCAGGTTCAGGTAATTACTGTTGCTCCTTCGTTTGGGGCTACTGATATTGAACGACTGGTTACATTTCCAATTGAACAGGCTAATAATAATTTGCCGGGCTTAATTGAAATCAGAAGTTTTTCCCGCTTTGGTTTATCCTTAGTAACTATTGTCTTCGACGATGCTACAGATGTTTATTGGGCGCGTCAACAAGTGTCAGAGCGACTTCAAAAAATAAAAGATTTAATCCCAAAAGGTATTGGCACGCCTGAATTAGCTCCTGTAACAACAGGACTCGGAGAAATTTACCAATATGTTGTTCGTCCGAAAAAAGGTTACGAAGGAAAGTACGACGCTACAAAACTAAGAACTATACAAGATTGGATTGTGCGCAGACAACTATTAGGCGTAAAAGGCGTAGCGGAGGTAAGTAGTTTCGGCGGTAAATTAAAACAATATGAAATTGCAATCAATACAGATAAATTAAACGCGCAACATATTACAATCAGTGATGTATTTAGTGCTTTAGAAAAAAACAATGATAATACAGGTGGTGCATATATCGAAAAAGGTCCTACTGTATTATATATAAGAACAGAAGGGTTAATTGCGTCATTGGATGATATTAATAATATCGCCATTAAAACAACAGAAGACGGAACGCCCCTATTTATTAAAGATGTGGCTGATGTGCGTATCGGTCATGCTACTCGCTTTGGTGCTATGTGTTACAATGATAAAGGAGAAGTTGCCGGAGCTGTAGTGATGATGTTGAAAGGCGCTAACAGTAACAAAGTAATTGAAAGTGTTAAATCAAAAATTGAACAAATCCAAAATACATTACCGGAAGGTGTAGTTCTAGAACCTTTTCTTGACAGAACAAAAATGGTAAACAATGCCATTGGAACCGTTCAAACCAATTTAATGGAAGGGGCTCTGATTGTTATTTTCATTCTTGTTTTATTTCTGGGAAATTTCCGTGCAGGATTATTAGTTGCTTCTGTTATTCCTTTAGCTATGCTCTTTGCCATTATTATGATGAATATTTTTGGAGTGAGTGGAAATTTAATGAGTTTAGGGGCACTCGACTTCGGATTAATTGTTGATGGGGCAGTAATTATAGTTGAAGCTGTGATGCATCAACTTCATCACGGAAAAAAACTAGCTTTTACTAATAAAATTAATCAGGAGGAAATGGATAAGACAGTTAATCTATCTGCCGGAAAAATGATGAACAGTGCAGTATTCGGACAAATAATTATTTTGGTGGTTTACTTACCTATTTTCACTTTACAAGGCATAGAAGGTAAAATGTTTAAACCGATGGCACAAACTGTTGCCTTTGCTTTGGTTGGCGCATTTATTTTATCGCTTACCTATATCCCCATGATGAGTGCTGTTTTCTTGAGTAAAAAATTAAATCATAAGAAAACACTTTCAGATAGAATAATGGAAAAAATTGAGTCCGCTTACAAATCAGTTCTATCTAAACTTATTTCTGTTCCAAAAACAGTTATTACAAGTGTCATTATACTTTTTAGTCTTTCTATACTAACGCTCCTTTCATTAGGAGGAGAATTTATTCCCGCTTTAGAAGAAGGTGATTTTGCCGTTGAAACTAGAGTATTAACCGGGAGTAACCTAAATACAAGTATAGAAAATACTCAGAAAGCTTCTAAAATTCTATTAAAACAATTTCCGGAAGTAGAAAAAGTAGTTACTAAGATCGGAAGTGGTGAAGTGCCAACCGATCCTATGCCGATGGATGCTGCAGATTTAATGGTAATTCTTAAAGACAAAAAAGAATGGACATCAGCACATAGCTTTAATGAATTAGCAGAAAAAATGAATGCTGCATTAATGGAAGTGCCCGGTGTAACATTTAGTTTCCAATTTCCTGTTCAAATGCGTTTTAATGAATTAATGACTGGAGCAAAACAAGATGTGGTTTGTAAAATTTTCGGTGAAGACTTAGATACTTTAGCAGCCTACGCTAATAAGCTCGGAAAAATAATTAATACTGTTGAAGGCGCTAAAGATATTTATGTTGAAGCTGTAACCGGCATGCCGCAAGTGGTAATACAATACAAAAGAAACGTTATGGCTCAATATAATTTGAATATTGGTGATGTAAACAAAGTGATTAATGCTGCTTTTGCAGGACAAATTGCAGGCTTGGTATTTGAAGGTGAAAAAAGATTTGATTTAGCTGTACGTTTAAAGAATGATAACCGTGAAGATTTAAACGACATAAAGAATCTTCTAATACCTGTTTCAAACGGAAATCAAATTCCCTTAGAACAAATTGCACAAGTTGAAATAAAAAACGGTCCTAATCAAATTCAACGCGAAGATGCCAAACGCCGTATTGTAGTTGGTTTTAATGTAAGAGGAAGAGATGTGCAAAGTATAGTTAATGAACTCCAGGATAAAGTTGGGAAACAAATTAAATTCCCGGCAGGTTATTATCCAACTTATGGTGGTGCTTTCGAAAACTTAAATGAAGCCAAAAATCGTTTAGCAATTGCAGTACCTATATCTTTAATCTTAATCTTTCTTCTACTCTACTTCGCTTTTAATTCGATTAAACAAGGTTTATTAATTTATACAGCCATTCCTTTATCTGCGATTGGCGGAATATTCGCTTTGTTTTTAAGAGGCATGCCATTCAGTATTAGTGCCGGCATAGGTTTTATTGCTTTATTCGGAGTTGCAGTATTAAACGGAATCGTTCTTATTGCCGAATTTAACCGCTTAAAAGAAAGCGGACATAAAAACATCATCAGAATTATATTAATTGGAACAAAAGTAAGATTGCGGCCAATTTTAATGACTGCATTTGTTGCTTCGCTGGGTTTTTTACCAATGGCGTTAAGTAATGGTGCCGGTGCAGAAGTTCAACGACCATTGGCAACAGTTGTAATTGGCGGACTTCTAATCGCCACCTTCCTAACCTTATTTGTATTACCAATCTTGTATATTATGTTTGAAAGAAAGAATTCTGTAAGGTTGCTTAATTACAAAGCCCTTACTTTAATTGTTTTTACTTCATTTATTTTCCTCTCTAATAATTTAAGTTCGCAGCAAAGTATTTCGTTACAAGCTGCCATTGAATTAGGATTGAAAAATAATCTGCTTGTAAAAAACGAAAAACTAAAATCAGATTATCAAAAACAATTAGTTAAATCAGGATTCAACTTACCTTCCACCACAGTGAACGGTGAGTACGGACAAATTAACAGTAGTTATTACGATAATCGTGTTTCTGTTAGTCAAAGCTTAAACTTTCCAACCGTTTACGCACGACAAAAATCTGTTTTAAATGAAGAATGGAAAAGTAGTTTATTAAGTGTTTCGTTAAAGGAGGCCGAACTCAAGCGAAATATCAGCTTACTTTATTACAACCTTATTGTGTTGGAGAAAAAAGCACAACTTTTAAAAACAACCGATAGCATATATGCGAACTACTCCACCCTAGCCGATCTAAAATTTGCTAAAGGTGATAATAACATTCTTGAAAAAACGGCGGCTGAAAGTCAGAGAGGGCAAATAATGATACAGTTAAATCAGCTTCAACAAGAAATTGATTTGTTACAATTAGAATTTCAATTGCTATTGAATACGCCCACTAAGTTCATTTTAGAAAATTCTCAATTTAAAGCAGAAACTGTTTTAAGCGTTGATACGACTTTATTAAAACAACATCCTTTAATTAAACAATTAGAACAACAGACCCATGTTTTTAAACTGAATACGAAACTTGAGCGATCGAAACTATTACCCGACTTAAATTTCTCGTATAACAATATGAGCATGATTGGTACAGGATCCGATAATGTTTTATACAATGGCTCCACGCGATTTCAATCAGTGCAAGCAGGATTAGGAATTCCTATATTTTTTGGTGCACAAAAAGCAAAAATTAAATCCGCTAAATCCTTGTATCAGATTAGTGAAAATAATTATCAAAGCGGCATCCAAAACATTAGAAATGAATATAAGAAGGCTAGCGCAGCTTTAAACAATCAATTAAACTCACTTAGCTATTTTGAAAGCAAAGCGCTCAAGAATGCCGATTTAATTTCTGAAACCGCAACTAAACAATTTAATAACGGAGAAATAAATTATATGGAATGGGTTTTACTGTTAAACCAATCCGTTTCAATAAAAAATGATTACCTGAACACGATTAAAAACTATAACGAAGCAGCACTTCAATTAAATTACTTACTTTCTAAATAAACGATTATGAAAAATATATTTGTATTACTAAGCCTTTTTCTATTTTCACAATGTGGGACAACATCTACCACTGTTGAAGAAACATCTACAACAACTGAAAACTCCATCACTTTAAACGATGCGCAAATTAAAAATGCCGGAATCGTTATTGGTAAAGGAGAGAAGAAAAATATTTCTTCTGTTCTAAAAGTCAACGGGAAAATAGAAGTTCCGCCACAAAACATAGTTTCAATTAGCATTCCATTGGGCGGTTATCTTAAAACTACTCACCTATTGCCGGGAACTAAAGTGAAGAAAGGCGAAACCATTGCAACCATTGAGGATCAGCAGTACATTCAAATTCAACAGGACTATCTAACATCAGTTGCCAAACTTTCGTATTCTGAAAAAGAATATAACAGACAAAAAGATTTGAATCAAAGCAAAGCCAGTAGTGATAAACAGTTTCAATTAACAGAAGCGGATTATAAATCCCAAAAAATTGCTTCAAAATCCCTTTATGAAAAATTAAAACTTATTGGTGTAAATCCGGAAAGCCTGGATGAAAATACCATCTCAAGAAGTATCCATGTTTATGCGCCGATAGATGGCTATGTGTCAAAAGTAAATGTGAACATTGGTAAATATGTAAACCCTGCTGATGTGATTTTTGAATTAGTAAATCCTACCGATATACACTTGGGACTCACTATTTTTGAGAAAGACGTAAATAAACTTTTTATTGGTCAAAAATTAAAAGCCTATACCAATAACGAACAAGATAAAAAACACAATGCTGAAATTATTTTAATTAGTCAGGATTTATCAGCTGAAAGAAGCGTTATGGTTCATTGTCATTTTGAAGATTATGATAAAACACTTCTTCCGGGCATGTATATGAATGCTGAGATTGATATAAATGCCAGCAATTCGTTTGTAGTAACAGAAGAAGCCATAGTTAATTTTGAAGACAAGAATTATATCTTTATAGAAGAAGGTAAAGGAAATTATAAATTCACGGAAGTTAAAACCGGCATTTCTGAAAACGGTTTTACTGAAATAGTAGACGCTGATGCTTTACTCGACAAACCAATTGTAATAAAAGGAGCTTACTCTCTTTTAATGGGATTAAAGAACAAAGCTGAAGAGTAAATTAAACTGCTGAACTAAATATTTTTGCTGTAGGGGTTTTGCGCCAATAGCGTGCATCAATGCACATGCAAATATTGCGGAGAAATGCTTTTCCTGTTTCAGTGACTTTTAATTTATAAGGTTCGATTACTAGAAGACCATCCGTTTGTAAGTCTTTTAATCGGTCTAAACCTTCATATAAGGCATTGCATTGAGAGCTTGGTTCTGACCACTCCGTTTCAAAACGACACATAATATTTAAAATGTGTTTACGGAGAATTAAATCTTCCTCATTTAAAATATGTCCCTTTACAACCGGTAAAATTCCCTTATTAATACTTTCTTTATATTCTTCAACGGTTTTTATATTCTGAGCAAAGCCCGTCCATGAATCCCCAATAGAAGAAGCACCTAATCCAACTAACAAACGTGTGTAGTTAGAGGTGTAGCCCATAAAATTACGATGCAATTTTTTCTCCTGAGATGCCTTGTAAAGCGAATCCGTTTTTAAAGAGAAATGATCCATACCAATTTCTTCATAACCATTTTCCAAGAACATAGCCTTCCCTACTTCGTACAATTTCCGCTTCTCTTCATCTAATGGCAAATCTTTTTCGGTAAATTTCCGTTGGCCTGGCTTTATCCATGGCACATGCGCATAACTGTAAAATGCAATTCTATCAGGTTTCAATTCTAAAACTTTTTGAATTGTATCGGTAATAGTTTCTAAAGTTTGAAACGGTAATCCATATACTAAATCAAAATTAAGAGAGTTATAACCCACATTTCTTGCCTGACTTACTACTGTTTCCACTTCTTCAAAAGATTGGAAGCGATTAATTGCATCCTGAACTTTTAAATCAAAATCCTGAATGCCATAGCTAATCCTTTTAAATCCTAGTTTGTTTAGGGCTATTAGATGTCCGGGTAAAGTATTAGAAGGGTGCGCTTCAAAACTAAATTCAGCATCTTCACATACTTCACCTTTTTCTAAAATTCCTTCAATAAGTTTTGTGAGATTAGTTGGATTAAAAAAAGTTGGCGTTCCGCCACCTAAATGAATTTCTCTTATCCGTGGTTTCTCACCAAATACTTCACAATACATAGCCCACTCTTTCAAAACACTTTGCAAATAAGGTTCTTCTACTGCATGATTTACAGTGATACGCGTATTACAAGCGCAATAGGTACACAAGCTTTCACAAAATGGTAAATGAATATAAACGCTTATGCCGTCGTTTGAATTACTGACATCAAATGAATCCTTCACCAATTTTTTCCACTCATCAACACTTGGGGCTTTATCCCAAAACGGAACTGTTGGATAGCTGGTGTATCTGGGAACAGGAATATTATATTTTTCAATCAGATTCATTTATTGTAATTCTAAAGCTAATTCATTCAGAAATTGTGATAAGGAATTATGATGCACGTGGGGCATTACAACTACTTTATACCATTGCGGTTGTCCCTCATGTGTATCAGGAACCAACACAAACTTTTTCGCCAGTTCTGCAGAAACATATTTACTTTTAATGGCTACTATATTTAGATATGGATTGCGATAATACTCCACTTCCATTTCACTTAATGCTGCGCAGAAATCACTTGTTTTATCAACCAACTCCCGCATTTTCTTTGTCCAGCCCTCAGAACCATGCGCATGTAATATCATCCACATACAAATGGCATTGGCACCGGAACGACTTCCAACCAAAGTATAATCCTTTCCATTCACATAAGTTGCATTATCGTTACACACGTAAGGCATGTAGTTTTTTCTGATAAGCAGAACGCCCGTACCATATGGCGCCTGCAACATTTTATGTCCATCGATTGAAACAGAACAAACATCAGGATTTTTAAAATTGAAACTGCTTTCGTTATTCGTGAAAGGGTATATAAATCCACCATAAGCTGCATCGATATGAAGCTTATAGTTAAGGTGCAATAAGTTGAAATAATTGGTAACTGCATTTATATCATCCACACTACCAAACATAGTGGTTGACATATTAAGTACCACAATAAAATATTTCTTCCCATCATGAATTGCTTTACTTACATTTCTTTCCAGTTCAGGAATTGAGATCTGATGATACTCGTTTACCGGCACAACAACATTACTAATGTTTAAGAGATTAGAAGCTTTGTGAATAGAATAATGCGTGTCTTCTGATGAAATAAT
>JAGNIU010000035.1:0-9409 GCA_018000995.1 Bacteroidia bacterium | reverse complement strand
TTACATTTCTTTCCAGTTCAGGAATTGAGATCTGATGATACTCGTTTACCGGCACAACAACATTACTAATGTTTAAGAGATTAGAAGCTTTGTGAATAGAATAATGCGTGTCTTCTGATGAAATAATACAGATTTCGCTTAAATCAGCGCCATCTTTCTCGACAAAATAATTTCTGTAAATCCAAATAGCTTCTATATTAGCTTCAGTTCCACCCGAGGCTACATAGCCATCATATTGTCCAGACTCCGCTTTAAAGATTTCTTCAGCACATATTTTTATAAGTTTTTTTTCTATTTCCTGAGTACCTGCAAACATATCTTCGTGCTCATCTCCTAAAGTATGACAACCGATATGATTTGGATTAGCAATAAGTGTAGATAAAAAAGGAGAGTCTTTTAAAAATGGGGCATCGTCATAAAATATTTCAGTGTCGAGATAAGTTCCCGGTACACCCAAAATAGTTTCGTTGCGGTAATTAATGTTTTTACTTAAAGCATCAAATATCGCTTGTTTTATTTTTTGACTATTTAATTTCGGCCAGAACATTTTACTTATGACAACAATCTAATTCTTCTTTTCCTTCTTTAGTTACTTCACATTTTTCCTGTGTAAGTTTTGGACTGATATAATCAATTCCCAAATTCATTCCACGTAAAATCATTAATACAGCCATTAGTGACAAAACAACCGGAACTACTTTACGCATTTGATTTCTTACTTTTAAACTTATTAGATTACTGTAATATGTAACAGCAAACATAAATGGTAAAGTGCCTAAACCAAAAAACGCCATAAACAATGCGCCATTTATAATACTTCCTGTTGCAATGGCTCCGGCCAAGGCCATATAAACCAATCCGCAAGGGAGTAAACCGTTTAAAAGTCCAATTGAGAAAAATGCACTATAATTTCGTTTAGTAAAAAGATTTGAGAGCTTTGATTTTACCGCATTTATAAAGAAATAAGCTTTTGATAAAACAGGATTGCTAACCTTACCAAAATAGGAAATGATAACAAACAATAAAATCAGAGAACCCAATACAATGGAAAGCATTTGTTGTAATCCAAACAACACAAAACTTTGTCCAATGGCACCAAACAATAAACCAAAAGCTGAATACGTAACAATTCTTCCGAAATTATAGATGAGTATGGAAAATACTTTTTGCGAAGCTGATTTATTATGCACCGGTAAGGCCATGGCAATAGGACCACACATACCAACGCAGTGAAACCCGCCTAAAAACCCTAATACTATGGCTGCAATCAAAAATTCCATTAGTTAATGTTTATCACTTCTTCTTTAATATATTTTTTACCATTACTATTAACTGTAATTTTCATTTTGTAAACACCGTTTAGTAATTTACTATCCGTAATGTTTGTTTTACCTGAGGCATCAACTTTAAATTTCAGATTAATATCCTTTGAAGCGTCGGATGGTCTGAAAAAATAAATCTCGCCGGTAAAATCTTTAGTCTGCAATTCAGCAGGAACAGTAATACTTACAATCTTACCATTTACTTCGTAATTAATCGGACTTGTTAAATGGTTTGCATTTGTGATAGCATCAATTTTAGATTGATAAGCTAATTCTTGTTTATAATAATCTTTCGATTCTAATTCCTCTTTATTATTAGTGGTGATATACACTAATGTGAGAATTAAAGTTACAAAACTCATGTACAATACAGTTATTCTTATTCCCCAACTCATAGTTATAGTTTTAATAGTTTACATTATTGGACCTAAAAAATTCGTTTTTACGGTCTTTATTTTTTTGTTGTTTGTATAAATTCCAATTTCAATTACTGTTTTACGTTTAATAATATCCGATTTGTACATATACACAAAGAATTCACCTTGCGACATATCTTCTTTCTTCACTGATAAAGCTTTTCCAACAATTTGAATCTTCGCATCAAAATTTTCCACCTTCAATGTCACAGGTAAACTATCGCGGGTTTTATTTACCAATTTAATTGTGAAAAGATTACTGATTTGATTGTTCGGCTGCTCTTGATACAACATACCTTTGGCACGTAAAATAGTTGCATCATAATCTGAACGCGTGCTTAATAAAAAGACTTCAACACCAATTAGCAGAACCAATACTGTTATGTAAGCTTTCATTCTTGAAGTAAAATGTAATTTTCTGCGTTTCTTTATTCCATTTTCGGAAGCAAATGTGATTAACTTTTTTGGCAAGCCAACGCTTTCCATAATTCCATCACAAGCATCAATACATGCTGTGCAGTTTACACATTCTAATTGCGTTCCATTTCTAATATCAATTCCTGTTGGACAAACTCTTACACATAAACCACAATCAATGCAATCCCCTTTACCATGATCCTCATTGCGTTTCATTTTATGGCGGGGTTCTCCACGTCGATAATCATAAGCCACAACAATACTTTCTTTATCCAATAAAACACCTTGCATTCTTCCATACGGACAAACGATTAAACAAACTTGCTCACGGAACCAGCTATACACAAAGAAGAAAATGGTGGTAAAGATTAATAAAGAAGTAAACAGTCCTTTATTCTCTGCAAGAGGCTCCTTCGCAATTTTTAATACTTCATCTACACTAATTATATAACTTAAAAATGTTACCGCTATTACAAATGAAATGAAAAAAAATGAAACATGCTTAGAAACACGTTTTATTATTTTATTTATGGTCCACGACGATTTTTTTAATGCGCGTTGCTGACTAGCATCACCATCTATCCAATATTCAATCCGCCTGAATACCATTTCCATAAAAATTGTTTGCGGACAAGCCCAACCGCAGAATACGCGGCCGAAAACGACTGTAAACAAAGCGATAAAGACAATAAAAATGAGCATTCCTAAACCAAAGATGAAAAAATCTTGTGGCCAAAAAATACTTCCAAACAAAATGAACTTACGTTCTACTATATTGATGAGGAACAATGGTTCACCGTTTACTTTTATAAATGGTAAACCAAAAAAAAGAATTAAATAAATGTAAGTTAAATAACTACGGAGATTAAATAACTTACCATGTGGTTTTGTTGGAAATAACCAAGCTCGTTTTCCGTCTTTGTCAATTGTGGCAATCGAATCTCTAAAACTTTCATTTGTATTTTCAGGTGTGCTCACATTTAGTATTTAAGTGCCGATTATTTTTTTAATGAATCCATTGCGATAGCTGTATTAGCAGAGTTAGCAGCAACCGGTGAATCTTTTAAAGCCGCACCGTCCTCAACATACAAATCACCTTGTTTTTCTTTTCCTTTTGGTGGATTAGTACCTCGTAATGATTTAATAAAACTTGTTACCTGTGCCATTTGCATGGGCGATAAATCTTCTTTCCATGCTTTCATTCCTTTATCAGGCCAGCCGTATTTTACAGTTTTAAAAATATCTACGATACTTCCGCCGTGTACCCAATAATCATCGGTTAAATTCGGGCCAACACCACCTTCACCTAATTGTCCGTGACAAGCAGCGCAACTAGTGACAAATAAATTTTTACCTGTGGTTAAATCTACTTCAGCTGTTAGCATTTTTACCGAGCCTTCATCAACATTACTTGCCGAATTCTTCATGGTTTCCGCAATAGCTATTTCGGCAGCTTTCACTTCATCAGCGTATTCTTTTGCCTGCAAACTTCCTGTTTTTGCGCCATGATAATGTATCATGTATACAATTGCAACTACAATGGTTAAATAAAAACCATACTTCCACCAAGGCGGTAAATTATTATCCAATTCTTTAATTCCATCGTAATCATGGTCCATTAAAATTTCTGCTTCCTTCTCAACATCAACAGCATCATTTAGCTGGTCAAAAATTGCTTTTACCTTAGATGATTTTACTACAACTTGTTTTGGTTCACCGGCAGGTTTTGTAAAACGACGGATAACACCAATTAAAGATGCAATCATGATTAACTCCAACAATATCACACTGCACATAAAATAGAAGGTGATAGAATCAATGCCGCCAACCGACCAATCTTGGCTTACTGTTTTTGTTTCCGAATAAGAAGACAATGCCAATAATAAAAAACCAATGGTAAGAACTGTTGATGATGGACCGGAATTCTTTTGTTGATGTTTCATGAAATCCGAATCACCAAGATTTTTTATAACCGCAGATAAAGAAGCGATAATAATCAACAATAAAATAATTAATACCAATAAAGTATTAAATAAAGGATTGGTGAAAACAGAAGAAGACGCGGGTTTTGCAGCTTCTTGTGAAAAATTCACTAACGGCATTACCAAAAATGCAATTAAAGCGAATTTATATTTTTTGTTCATTAAGCTTTTCATAGCTGGAATTTTTAATTTTATAATTCGAATGGTATTTGTTTTAGTTTAGCGATATAGGTTTTATCCATTTTAAAGGCGTAAAGTCCAACCACCATAAAAAACAAAAAGAAAATTAGCAATGAAGTAAGAGGATAGATTCCTATACCCGTGATGCTCTCTAAATAGTTTATAAATTTCATAGCTTAAATTTTAATTTGTTAAGTTGGCTACTTCTGCTTTAGGCGCTACCTTAATATCTTTACCCATCCTTTGTAAATATGCAATCAAAGCAATAATTTCTTTATCTGCTACAGTTTGAATACCATCCTTTTTTAAACTCGCTGCAATTCCTTCAGCTTGCTTTTTCATATCTGCCTCTGCTATTTTCTCATAACCCTCAGGATATGGCACACCTAGCTTCATCATTGCCTTAATTTTTCCTACAGTACTTCCAACATCCACTTTATCTTCTAACAACCAAGGGTAAGGCGGCATAATAGAACCCGGCGACATCGACAAAGGATCCATCATGTGATTGTAATGCCAACTATCAGGATATTTTCCGCCGATGCGGGCCAAATCCGGTCCGGTACGTTTTGAACCCCACTGAAAAGGATGATCATAAATAAATTCACCTGCTTTTGAATATTCACCATAACGAGAAGTTTCACTTCTGAAAGGACGAATCATTTGTGAGTGACAAGTATAACAACCTTCACGTACATAAATATCCCGTCCTTGCAGCTCGAGTGGTGTATATGGTTTTACGCTGGAGATAGTTGGTATGTTTGATTTCACTAAAAATGTTGGGACAAATTCTATAATACCACCAATCATCACCACAATTAAACTCGCCACTAACATTTGTACAGGCTTACGTTCGATCCAACGGTGCCAATGATCTTTACTGTGTGGTTTGTATTCACTAGTTAATGCCGGAGCTTCTGCATCTTCGTTTGCTGTGAATTTTCCAAGCTTTACGGTTTTCATGATATTATAAACCATTACTAAAGCACCAATCAAGAATAAAGTTCCGCCAACGGCACGTGCTGCATAAAACGGCGCCATTTTTGTAACTGAATCCATGAACTGCCATTTTAATTGTCCTTCAGGAGTAAATTCTTTCCACATTAAACTTTGCATGATACCTGCCCAATACATTGGTACTGCGTATAACACAATTCCCAAAGTTCCAATCCAGAAATGGAAGTTGGCGAGTTTCATGGAATATAATTTTGTATTGAACATTCGCGGGATTAACCAATATAAAATACCAAACGTCATAAATCCATTCCAACCCAAAGCACCAACGTGCACGTGAGCAATAGTCCAATCGGTAAAGTGAGAAATTGCATTTACAGATTTAATAGAAAGCATAGGTCCTTCGAAAGTTGCCATACCATAAGCGGTAACTGCAACCACTAAAAATTTTAATACAACGCTATCACGAACAGTGTCCCATGCACCTCGAAGAGTTAATAAACCATTTATCATACCGCCCCAAGATGGTGCTATTAACATAATAGAAAACACAACACCTAATGACTGTGCCCAATCGGGAACAGCAGTATATAATAAGTGGTGAGGACCAGCCCATATATAAATAAATATTAAAGCCCAAAAGTGAATGATGGATAAACGATAAGAGTATACCGGTCGGTTAGCAACCTTTGGTAAGAAATAATACATTAAACCTAAATAAGGTGTTGTTAAGAAAAAGGCTACTGCGTTATGTCCGTACCACCATTGCACTAAAGCATCTTGCACACCGGCGTACCAAGAATACGATTTCCAGAATGAAACAGGGATTTCGATTGAGTTAACAATGTGTAACAAGGCTACGGTTATGAATGTAGCTAAGTAAAACCAAATAGCAACATATAAATGACGCTCTCTTCTTTTCAAAATGGTACCAAACATATTAATACCAAAAACTACCCAAATTAAAGCGATTAAAATATCTATTGGCCACTCTAACTCTGCGTATTCTTTTCCTGTAGTTTTTCCTAATACTAAAGTGATGGCAGCCAAAACAATTATTAATTGCCAGCCCCAAAAATGAAGCTTGCTTAAAAAATCGCTGAACATGCGGGCTTTTAATAAACGTTGTAAAGAATAATACACGCCCATAAAAATTCCATTACCAACGAAAGCGAAAATAATGGCATTAGTATGCACAGGCCTTGCGCGACCAAATGTTGTATAAGGTAGTTCGAAATTTAGAACCGGAAACACTAATTGCAATGCAATAAGTAAACCTGCAAGCATACCTACTATACCCCAAAGCATAGTAGCGTAGGCAAAGTATTTCACAATTTTGTTGTCGTACTGAAATTTTTCTATTTCCATATTTTTATTTGTTATCAGTTTTATCTTTTAGCTTGTCGTCGAATAACATTCGTATTGATGGCGTATAATCATCATCAAATTGTCCGGTTTTTACCGACCATATAAATGCCACTAAAAAAGCGATGGCTATTAGGAGGCTGGCTGTTATAAGTATGAATATTACGCTCATAATCTAATTCGATTCAAAAGTACTTTTGGCGGCAAATATGTTGCCTAATCATTGTCATTTCAAATCCTGACTTTTATCAGTTTCTTCATCCTTCGATAGCCTGCCAATAGCGCAGCTTACATACGATTTAAGGTTAGTTGTAATCTTTTCTAGTCCGCCTTGATCTGTGCCGTTAACGGGGTATCCCAGTTCATTTAAGCGTTCTTTAACTAAATTCAAATTCGCGCTATCGTTATAAGAAACATCTACTTCACTTTGCTCCGGAATAACTTTTACGTCGATGATTCCTGTTAGCTTTTTAAGCTCCTTTTTTATTGTTGCCGCACAACCTCCACATTTAAGGTTATCGACTATTATTTGTGTTTCCATGATACTTTACTTTTAGTTTATTAGATAATAATGAACTCATACCTGTAGTAAATAAAATGATACTAATAGAACTTACAGGCATTAAAATAGCTGCTATAACAGGAGATAAATTACCTTGTACTGCAAAATATAATCCCACAATATTATAGAGTATTGAAAGAATGAAGCTGCCACTAATAATGTATTTATGTTTTTTACAATAGGCTATCAGTTCAGGGAAAATCGAAAAACTTTCACCATCCAAAATACCATCACTCTCAGGTGTGAAATTGTTAATGTTATCCGTGATAGCAATTCCAACATCGCTTTGCATTAATGCACCGGCATCGTTTAAACCGTCGCCTACCATCATCACATTTCCACCACACTGAATTGACTTAACGTAATCTAATTTATTTTGCGGACTCATATTAAATTTCAGATTCGCATCATCACCTAATACTGTTTTTAAGTAGCCTTCTTCTGCGTTATTATCACCCGATAAAATCATCACGCTAAATTTTTGCTTCAAATCACCTAACGTGGTTTGCAGATGCTTTCGGTATGTGCTTTTTATGCTGAAATTTCCTAATACCTGGTGGTTAATCTCGACAAATACATTGCTTCCGTTGGAAAGCTCAGAAGCGCCTCCTTTTACTATAAAATTTGCAGAACCTAATTTTACAAGGTGGCCGTTAATTACCGCCGAACTTCCTTTACCTTTCTCTTCATAAAACTTTTTTACAGAAAGTGATTTAGTAAATGGCAGATAAGCGGTTATTGAACGACTTAAAGGATGATTGGATTGATTCGCAAGTGTTCTTACTAAAGCAACTTGTTCGGTAGTTAAATCATTTCCATTATAAATTATTTTCGACTTAGCTTGCTCGGTTATTGTTCCTGTTTTATCAAATACAATAGTTTTGATTTTTGAAATTTTCTCTAAAACAGTTTCGCTTTTCAAATACAAACCATAGCGCTGCAATACTGCCAACATGCTTCCATTTGTGAAAGTAGCGGATAGTAAAAGAGCACAAGGACAAGCCACTATTAAAATGGAAGTAACGGCAGGCCAGAGTTTAGCATAATCATTAAAATACCAGTATACACCCGTTACAATAGCAATTGAAAATAAAACTAAAGTGAAATAGCGACTTAATGGCTGAATGAAAGATTTGCTTTTATCATCACTTTTCTTAGAAAACGCATCATTATTCCAAAGCTGCGTTAAATAACTTTGTGAAACTTCCTTTATCACTTCTAATTCTATTGCGCCACCAACTTGTTTACCACCGGCATAAACTATTTCGCCAATACTTTTCTTTACGGGTAAACTTTCTCCTGTCACGAAACTGTAATCGATAGTTGCATCACCTAAAAACAAAATAGCATCAGCAGGAATAATTTCGTTACTATAAACTTTAATTCTATCACCCACTTTAATTTTGGAAACAGGAATTTGTTTTTCTGTACTATCCGGATTAATTACATTAACTCCCAATGGGAAATAGGATTTGTAATTGCGGTTAAAGGATAATGAAAAATGGGTTTTGTTTTGAAAGTAACGACCAATCAACATAAAAAACACAATGCCTGACATAGAATCCAAATAACCAACACCAGTATCGCTTAAAATTTCAAATACACTTCGTCCAAATGTTATTAGTATTGCTAAACCAATAGGAGCATCTATATTGAGGAACTTTTGTTTTAACCCCTTGTATGCTGAAATGAAAAATTCGGAAGCGCAATAAAAGAATACTGGTAACGATAAAACCAGATTTATATAGTTGAACATATAATTCATGTTCTTCTCACCTAGCTCCCCATCAGAAAAATAATCCGGAAAGCTAAACATCATAATATTTCCGAAACAAAAGCCGGCTATACCAATTTTATAAAGATGGGATTTGCTTACTTTCTTAACCGAATTTTCAGAGATATCATTTAGACTAATGTGTGGCTCATAACCAATGGAAGTCATGAGCTCAACTAATTGTTTCAAGGAAATATTTGCTTCATCAAAAACAACCGTATATTCTTTTCTTAAAAAATCGACTCTGGTTTTTAGAATGCCTTTATTTAATTTTCCTAAATGTTCCAGCAACCAAATACAACTACTGCAATGCATTTGAGGTAAGTAAAAAGTAATGTGGTGCTGACTACCTTCCGAGAAATGAACTAATTTTTTCTTTACAGACTCGTCTTCTAAAAAAGCGAATTTGCCTTCCCGAACAATATGTTTTTGAGTAA
>JAGNIU010000012.1 GCA_018000995.1 Bacteroidia bacterium | reverse complement strand
GAACAGGTGTTACCTCAACATGTAAATCAATTCTATCTAATAAAGGCCCCGATATTTTAGTGAGATATTTTTGTACAACACCGGGCGCGCATACACATTCTTTTTCGGGGTGGTTGTAATAACCACAAGGACAAGGATTCATGCTGGCCACTAACATAAAGCTGGCGGGATACTCAACGCTAAATCTGGCACGACTGATAGTTACCGTTCTGTCCTCTAACGGTTGACGCATAACCTCCAGTACGGTTCTTTTAAATTCGGGCAACTCATCTAGAAACAAAACACCATTATGTGCCAATGAAATTTCGCCGGGTTGTGGGTTATTTCCGCCTCCGACTAAAGCAACATCTGAAATTGTATGGTGAGGATTTCGAAAAGGTCGTTGAGTAATTAAACCAGACTGCCGAACAGTTTTTCCTGCTACACTATGAATTTTTGTAGTTTCTAAAGCCTCTTCTAAAGTAAGCGGTGGTAAAATAGAAGGCATCCGCTTACTCAACATTGTTTTTCCTGCACCGGGCGGACCAATTAAAATAGCATTATGTCCGCCTGCCGCGGCAATTTCTAAAGCGCGTTTAATATTTTCTTGACCTTTTACATCAGCAAAATCAAATTGCACATCGCCAAGTTTGTTTAAAAATGTTTCGTTAATGTTTATCGTAATTTTTTCCAGACCAATACCTTCATTAAAAAATTCAACAACTTGCTTTATATTATCAGCACTATAAACATCCAAGCCTTCAACAACCGCAGCTTCGGCGGCATTTTGTGCTGGTAAAATAATTCCCTTAAAACCATCTTCTTTTGCTTTAATGGCAATTGGCAAACAACCTCTTATAGGGCGAATTTCACCATCTAAAGCAAGCTCACCCATTATAGCGTATTTATCTATATTATCTGTGTTTACTAAATCTGATGCAGCCAATACACCAATGGCAATTGTTAAATCGTAAGCCGAACCTTCTTTACGAATATCAGCCGGCGCCATATTAACTGTTATTTGTTTGCCCGGAATTTTGTACCCATTGTTTCTAAAAGTAGCATGTATCCGTTGTTGACTTTCTTTCACAGCGCTATCGGGCAACCCCACAATAAAAAAATTAACACCTTGTCCAATACTTACTTCAACAATTACTTTGGTAGCATTAATTCCATGCACCGCGTATCCAAACGTTTTTACCAACATATCTTAGCTATATTTTTTGCAAATAAACTACAAAATGTAACAAGCCGTTGCTATAAATTGTAGCAATTGGCTTGGTAGCGGATAAAAATGCTTGTTAATATGGGGTATAAGCCTTATTTTTAAAATCTAAATTAGCCCAATGTTTATGAAAAAGATATTTCTCGCTTCAGCTCTAACCTTCATGATTTCAGCAGGGTCTTTTGCACAAAAAAAAGCGGAAGCTGTTGATTTGAATTGCTTTAATAAGTGGTCGGTAAAGTTTGAAGAACGTGGTGCCGAAGAGGTTAAAGATGGCCCTCATAATGATGTAATTATTACGTTTCGTCAAGGCGCTAAAGCAGATTGTTATAATGGTAAAGCAGATGTGAAAGACGGCAAATTATTGAATTTTTACATTCAATTGGATGATGGTACGTTTGATAAAGTACAAAAAGTTTGGAAAAACAATTCTGATAAAGACGTTGAAATTATCAATGGCATTAGCCGCACTATGATTACCGTTCACAGCGAGTTGATTAATGTTATTTGGCCTAGTAAACTTAAGGCAAAAAAGGCCGCTCCAAAACGCGCTCCTGAGCCTGCCGACGATTAAACCTTGATTTTTTAGATTTTATTAGTGTTTAATAGGTAAAAACCCTGTTTTTCAGGCTATTTACTATTAAAAATTCCTTATTTTTGCACCCCTGATTAATAAAAAGAAGATGGCAATGAATATCTCAAAGAAAGAAATCGACAAGCTAAATGCTGAGGTTGTTATCAACCTTGGTCCAAGCGACTACGAAGAAAAAGTTAACGACGCGATTAAAAAAGTTCAGCGCAATGCTGCTTTACCTGGATTCAGACCAGGAAAAGTTCCATCGGGCTTAATAAAAAAACAATATGGTACTTCCATTTTAGTTGAAGAGTTAAACAAATTGTTGAACGACACACTTCACAATTATATTAACGATAATAACATCGAAATTCTTGGTAATCCATTACCAAAAGAAGAACAACCTGTTGATTGGGCTAACCAAAAGGAATTTTCGTTTACGTACCAAATTGGTTTAGCTCCACAATTCGAATTAAAAATCGATAACAGCCATTCGTTCAATTATAAAAAAGTAAAAGTAGATAACGAATTAGTTGAGAAATATATTAAAGACGTACGTCGTAATTACGGCAAGCCCGTTAATCCTGAAGTTGCAGGTGATAAAGATGTATTGTTTGTTGATATTGTTGAATTAGATGCTACAGGTACAATTTTACCGGGCGGCGTATTTAAATCTACCAGCGTTGGTATCGATCGTTTAAAGAACGAAGCTTTAAAAGCAAAATTAGTTGGATTAAAGAAGGAGGATAAGTTAGTTATAAACGTAAACGAACTTTATGAAACAGCTTTAGATAAATCAGTATCACTTGGTATTGATAAAGAAGTAGCAGAAAATTTCGCCGCTAACATCCAATTAACTGTAAAAAATATTGCGCGCTTAGATGACGCAGATATCAACCAGGAATTATTTGATAAAATTTACGGCGAAGGAAAAATTACAACCGAACAAGAATTCAGAAACAAAATAAATGAAGAGCTCGGTTTAATGTTTAATCAAGATAGCGACCGCGATTTGCGTAAGGAGATTGAAAAAACATTAATAAGTAAATTAAATCTTCAATTACCTGACGAATTTTTAAAGCGTTGGTTAATGGCCGTAAACGAAAAACCATTAACAAAAGAACAATTAGAAAAAGAATATCCTGATTATTCTGAAGCGATGAAATGGCGCTTAATCGAAAACAAAATCATTAAGGAAAATAATATTGTAGTTAACGCTGAAGAAGCAACTGAAGAAGCGAAAATTTTTATCAGAAGCGAATACGCGCGTTACGGACAAACACCACAAGACGAAGAAGTAGAAAAAATTGCGAAGGATTTGTTGACGAAAGAAAAAGAAGCGCAAAAGATTTTTGAAAACCTTTATGCTAAAAAGGTGTTAGACTTAATTAAAACAAACTGTAAGCTCGAAAGTAAGGAAGTTTCCTACAACGAGTTTTTCGGAATAAGTAATTAAAATTAAAACCCTGCTACGAGCAGGGTTTTTTGTTATGAGGAAATTTCTTTTTTCTTTTTTTCTTTTTGCCACAGCACTACGTGTAAATTCACAAGCTCTTTCCGAAGAGGTAATGGACTTCGGAACCAATCCCGGCAACTTAAGTTTATTTTATTACGTTCCTAAAACCGTAAAAGAAAATGCGCCAATGGTGGTGGTGTTACACGGGTGCGGACAAGGCGCAACTGCAGCAGCTGAACTAACGGGTTGGAATAAATTGGCTGATGAATATGGTTTTTATGTGATGTATCCACAACAACATTTTCCAAACAATCCGCAACATTGCTTTAACTGGTTTAAGAAAAACGAAATTGAACGCGGCAATGGCGAGTGCGAAAGCATAAAGCAAATGGTGGATTATATGCTGAAGAAATTTAAAGTTGACGCTAAGAATGTTTTTGTGACTGGAATGTCGGCAGGAGGAGCCATGAGCACCGTTATGATTGCAACACAACCGGGCCTATTTAAAGCAGCGGCTATTTTTGCTGGCGGACCATACAAACCGGGAAGCAATATTTTTACTTCATCAGGAAGCATGGTGTGGGGCGTAAACAAAACACCCGACGAATGGCAAGATTTAGTTTGGAGAGAAAATCCCGCCTTTAAAGGAAAGTATCCTAAAGTAATTATTTTTCACGGCACAAAAGATCCGGTAGTAAATATCCGCAACGCACAAGAAACAGTTGAGCAGTGGACCGCTTTACATAGTGTAGATACAATTGCGGATGTGGTGGAACAAAATTATTTAGGGGCAAGTGATGTAACGCGTTTAGCTTACAACACTAAACAAAACGAAGAAGTGGTTGTGTTTTATAAAGTAAATGATTTAGGTCACGCTATTCCAATTAACCCTGGCTTTTGTGATAATGAAGGCGGGAAAGGCGGCTTATTTGCTACCGATAAAAATTTCTATTCTACATTTTATGCAGCGTGTGAATTTGGCTTAGTTCCCGATTGGTTTATTAACGGACCAACAGAAGTTGTGGAGGGAAGTACAGTAAAATTCTCAATTCCAACAGTTGGACAAAAGAAATCCTACATTAATACTTGGACATTTCCAGCAGACTGTAAAGTAGTTGGTGATAATACCGGAACTACAATAGAATTAGTTTGGGGAAAAACATCAGGCGTTGTTTCATTAGAGGAAATGGCACCAAACAGCTGCCATTATTATCACAACAAATTACAAGTAAAAATTAAAGAGTAATTATTCAGACGCCGCTTTTACTTTATCAATTAAATAGGGGTGCCCGAAAATCTCGCTACAGGTAACTACAGCGTTTACTGTAACGCCCATTACACCATGAAGATTAATGTTTTGTCCGGTAAGAAAAAGATTTTTAACCTTTGTGCGTGGTGTTATGAATGATTTAAGAGGCTCATTATAATCTTTAATAACACCATAAAGTGTTCCGTCGCGTGTTCCAATATAATCACGGTAAGTTAACGGCGTAGCTGCGGTAAACGATTTGACATTTCCTTTTAATTCAGGAAGTCTTTCGTAAACATCCTTCAATATTTTTTCCGCTTTCTCGTTTTTAAAATCTTCATAATCCTGACCTCTTCCGTCTTCGTAATTCGGAATGGTACGAAAAGTATGTTCCCATTTTTTTACTTCATCAAACTTCATGTAGGCCATCGCCGTAAAGTTATCTGCGAAATCGGGATGTTTAGATGAGGTTCCGGGGAAAACAGCTATGCCTTCAGGCCAAATAGCAGGATTGTAGCTAGGACCATTCCAAACATTTGGGATTTTGTAATGGTAAACATTATGATTTGGGTAAAGGAAAGAGCGCTCTTTTACAACTGCATTTATAATAAATGACGAGCAAGAATTTTCTAAACTCTTAATACGGTTTTTATACGCGGCTCTTAATTGTGGCCCTTCCACCATATCAACTGTTTTAGCCAGATCAATACCTGAAACAAATAATTTTCCAGCTACACGTTCTCCATTTTTCAATTCCACTTCATCAATTTCATCACCTTTAAAATGAAATCTAACGGCCTCGCTGTAATTAAAAATCTCACCACCCATTTTTTTAATTTCATTCGAAAGATGACGGGTGATTTGCGAACTGCCGTCAATACAACGGTAAGAACTTTCGATATATGAATTCACTACTAAAGCGTGAACATAAAAAGGCGTTACGTTTTCTAAGCCGGCGTATAAAATGTTGCTTCCGCCAAGCACTTCAGCAAGACGTTTGTTCTTAGTAATCGAGTCAATAAATGCTTTTGTATCTACACTCAAATACCAGGCATTTGTAAAGTCTTTTGATCCGCTGCTATCCAGATTGTATAAAGGAAAAGCGGCACAAACCTCTCGTATTTTTTTAATATAAAGATTTAAGTTGTCTCTTTCTTCAGGAAAAAATTTACACAGCTGCTCAACAAAATTCTCATAACCCTGTGCGTGCGGATATTTATTCTCATCACCGCCAAAAGTAATAATGTCAAAGCCGTCTTCACCCATTTTATGCAGCTTTAATGCATCTGTTAAGCCAAAATATTTAAAGTAACGGTAAAGGTTTTGTCCCGGAGATAAAGCGCCAATATAATGTACGCCTGTATCAAAAATAGCTTTATCTCTGCTAAAGATTTGAAGGGATCCGCCAAGCTGACGGTTTTTTTCGAGCACACAAACTTTCATGCCTTCCTTTGCCATAATATAAGCAGTGCACAGTCCGCCCATGCCACTACCAATTATTACTGCATCATACCTCTCCATAGAAGGTGGTAAAGATAGTAAATAACCCTCTTTTTGCAAAGGAAAACACCTTGCACTATCATTGGTAATTTTGTACTTTTAAGCATTATTATGTGGGGCCTGCGTACAATCTTACCAATTATATTTTTACTCTGCTTAGTTATTAAGCTGCAGGCACAAACCTACACCATTAAGGGTAAAGTGTTTAATGCCGAAAACAAAGAGGGACTTCCGTTTGTACCGGTATTAATTAAGGGAACTACTATTGGTGCGCAGACAGATTTTGACGGAAACTTCGTTATTAAAACTTCTAAACTTGGGGATTCATTAGTGGCCACGTACTTTGGTTTTAAGCGTATGGTGCGTAAAATAAATCCGAATCTGGAAGTTCAGGAAATAAATATGCCGATGAAAAACGAGGGACTTGCATTAGAAGAAGTTACGGTTAAAGCCGGTGAAAATCCCGCACACCGAATCATTAGAAATGTAATTGCTAACAAACCTAAAAACAATCGCGATAAACTGGAGGCTTACGAGTACGAAACGTATAACAAAATAGAATTTGATTTAACCCGCATTCCAAAAGACATGCGCGATAAAAAAATATTAAAACCTATTGCCTTTGTGTTTGATAATGTTGACAGTTCATTTAGCGGCGAAAAACCTTCATTGCCTTTTTTCATGATAGAAAATATTTCTGATTTTTATTTTCAGAAAAACCCAAAACGTAAACGCGAAGTTGTTAGAGCCAGTAAAATTACCGGCATAGAAAACACAAGTATTTCTTCTGTAATGGGAGACATGTATCAGAACATTAATGTTTATGATAATAACCTCCTCATCTTCAATAAACAATTTGCAAGTCCAATTTCTAACGACGGACTTTTTTATTATAAATATTATTTAGAAGACAGTTCGTTTATTGGCAACCAGTGGTGTTATCATATTCGCTTTAAGCCAAAACGTCCGCAAGAACTTTCGTTTACAGGAAACATTTGGATTGCCGATACTACTTGGGGCGTAAAACGTTTAGAAATGGCTATGCCAAAGGATGCAAATATAAATTTCATTAACACCGCTAATGTGGTGCAGGAATTTGTTTATGAAGACAGCACCTGGATGATTAGCAAAGACCGTTTAATAATTGATTTTGCGCCTCAGAAAAAGGCAATTGGTTTTTACGGAAGGAAAACAACTTCCTACAGGAAAATAATTTTGAATAAACCAAAAGATGATAAGTTTTATCAATTAGGAGACAAGGTTGATGTTTTAGATGACGCCACAAAAAAGACAGATGAGTTCTGGCAACAAAACCGGCACGACAGTTTAACCATGCGTGAATTGAAAATTTATAAAATGATTGATACTATCCAATCATTGCCGGTTTATAAAACATGGGTGGATATTTTTTATGTTTTAGTAGCAGGGTACGCTAAAACTAATAATTTTGAAATCGGTCCGTATTATAATATAGCCAGTTACAATAGAGTAGAAGGGATGCGTGTTCGTTTAGGCGGAAGAACCAGTGCAAAGTTTAGCAGATGGTACGAGTTAAACGGCTATGTAGCTTATGGTGTTTTAGATGAAAAATGGAAATACAGTTTAGGCTTCAAATCTTTCCTCACTAAAAAACCTCGCCGGCAATTAGTTGGCGTTACATTAAAAAGTGATTATGAGATTTTGGGACAAAGCACGAATGGTTTTTCGCAGGATAACTTATTTGCATCGTTTTTCAGAACTAGTCCGCTTACTAATTTAACTAAGGTTGATAATACACAAGCTTGGTACGAGCGCGAATGGTTTCCGGGACTCACTACTAAATTTGCATTAAGCGGAAGTTTGTACACACCAGTTGGAGCGGATAAATACCGTTACTTTAAAAAAGATGGTGCAATAGCTGAGAAAGAAAATTTGAGAAACACAGAGGCGCGTTTAAATATTCGTTTCGCGTACCGAGAAAAATTTGTTGGTGGTGATTTTGAACGCGTATCATTAGGAACCACCTGGCCCATTGTTCAGTTAAATTATGCTAAATCATTACAAAATGCTTTTGGTGGCGAATACGATTATCAGAAATTAGCCGTTAATATTTTTGACAGAATCCGCATCACACCATTATTAGGCTATACAGATTATATGATACAAGGCGGAAAAATTTGGGGACAAGTTGCTTATCCATTATTAGAATTACATGGTGGTAATGAAACTTATGTTTATGATTATTATGCTTACAACATGATGCGCTATTATGAATTCGGAAGTGATCAATACGTGGCGGCGGGAATTTTCCATCACTTCGAAGGATTATTGTTTAATAAAATTCCGTTATTGAAAAGATTAAAATGGCGCGAGGTAATTAGTGCAAAAGCTGTTTGGGGAAGCGTAGAACCTAACAACAGAAAAACATTAATTTTCCCAACCACATTAAGATCATTAGAAAGAGAGCCGTATGTTGAGGCAACTGCAGGAATAGAAAATATTTTTAAAGTGTTTAGAGTGGATGCTTTGTGGCGATTAACTTATCCGAGAGCTAATCCAATAGAAAATTTCGGAATTAAATTTAGTTTTCAATTTGCTTTATAAAAATGATATTACGTTCGGAGAATTTAGTTAAGAAATATAAAAACCGCACCGTTGCAAATAATGTTTCCGTTGAGGTGAAGCAAGGTGAAATTGTAGGTTTACTCGGACCAAACGGCGCAGGTAAAACAACCTCGTTTTATATGATTGTGGGAATGGTAAAACCTAATTCTGGAAAAATATTTTTGGATGACTTAGATATTACCAAAGAACCAATGTATCGTCGTGCGCAATTAGGAATTGGCTATTTACCACAAGAAGCATCTGTATTTAGAAAGCTAAGCATTGAAGATAATTTACGCGCTGTTTTAGAAATGACTAAACTTACAAAAGGCGAGCAAG
The DNA here is from genome assembly GCA_018000995.1 of Bacteroidia bacterium. Taxonomy (GTDB): domain Bacteria; phylum Bacteroidota; class Bacteroidia; order B-17B0; family Aurantibacillaceae; genus JAHEYG01. The sequence goes on along the minus strand of JAGNIU010000012.1, from coordinate 90,427 downwards.
AAAAAAAAGTTGAAACTTTGTTAGATGAATTCGGATTACAACACGTACGAACAAATTTAGGCGATCAATTATCAGGAGGCGAAAGAAGAAGAACAGAAATTGCACGTGCTCTGGCTACCGACCCAAAATTTATTTTATTGGATGAACCTTTTGCGGGTGTAGATCCAATTGCGGTTGAAGATATTCAAAGCGTTATCCGCACTTTAAAAAGTAAAAACATTGGTATTTTAATTACCGACCATAATGTGCATGAAACACTAAACATCACCGACAGAGCGTATTTACTTTATTCTGGAAGTGTTATTAAATCAGGTACAGCTGAAGATTTAGCCAATGATGAACAAGTGCGTAAAGTTTATCTCGGACAAAATTTTGAATTAAGAAAATAAACTATTGCGTCTTAGCGCCTTTGCGAGAAACCTAATGTGACATGCTAAAAACCACCACATTTAAAAAAGGAAAAGTTACTTTTTCAGATTCAGGGAAAGGTCGCGTAGTAGTTTTGTTGCATGGCTTTTTAGGCTCACACGAAATCTGGGAACAAACTATCACCAATCTTTCAAAATCTTACCGCGTTATAGCAATTGATTTACCGGGACACGGCGGCACCGATAATTTCGGATACGTTCACACGATGGAACTAATGGCGAAGTGCGTCAAAGCAGTTTTAGATAAATGCAGAGTGAAGCGATACGTTTTAATTGGTCACAGTATGGGCGGTTACACAGCTTTAGCTTTTGCAGATTTATTTCCGGATAATATTTCAGGAATATGTTTGTACCATTCTTCTTCTTACGCCGATAGCGAAGATAAAAAACGCGACCGCATCCGTTCAATTAAAGTGGTGAAAGCCAACCATAAAATTTATACGAGTGAAGTCATTCGTAATTTATTCGCCACAAAGAATATAAAATATTTAAAAAAAGAATTAGCATTCGCGACCCGTATTGCCGGTAAAATGAATAAAAGAGGAATCATCGCTTCCTTAGAGGGAATGAAAGACCGCATCGACCGCCGCATTATTTTGGGATTGGTAGAATATCCCATTATGATGGTAATAGGAGAACACGATAATGTTTTACCCGCCGCTCAGTTATTTGAACAAGCTGAGAAAATTCAAAATAAGCATATTTTGCACTTAGAACACGATGGACACATGGGGTTTTTAGAATCACCAAAAGTTTCTAATAAAGAACTTCGTAAATTCTTGAGAACTTGTTTTAAGTAGGCTGTCAAGTTGAGCGGAGTCGAGACCTTTTGGAGTAATATTTTATCACTTCTCGACTACGCTCGAAATGACAAAAATTTTGTACTTTTAATCCATGGCAGAATTAGAGATTTTAAAGACTTACAAATTATATATCGGCGGACAATTTCCTAGAACGGAAAGTGGTCGCTATTACGAATTACGTGGCGCAAAAAAGGAATTGATAGCTAATATTTGTTTATCCTCACGAAAAGATTTTCGTAATGCAGAAGTGGCAGCACGTGGTGCTTTTTCAGGATGGAGTTCAAAAACACATTTTAATCGTTCTCAAATTTTATACCGCATTGCTGAAATGATGGAAGGCCGCAAAGACCAATTCATAAATGAATTAGTTCAACAAGGCTTAACCAAAAAACAAGCGGAGCAAGAAGTAACATTATCTATTGACCGCTGGGTGCATTATGCAGGATGGTGTGATAAATATTCTGCTTTGTTCTCAAGTGTAAATCCGGTTTCATCTTCTCATTTTAATTTTTCTGTTCCTGAGCCAACAGGTGTTGTAGCAATTATTGCGCCTGAAAAATCTTCTTTATTGGGATTATGTTCTGTCATTGCACCTGTAATTGCAGGAGGAAATACTTGCGTTGTTTTAGCTTCTGAAAAAATGCCATTATGTGCTGTAACATTAGGAGAGGTAATGGCGACATCAGATTTATCTGGTGGTGTTGTAAATATCTTAACTGGAACAAGCGAAGAATTACATTCTCATTTTTCATCACACATGGATGTGAACGCTTTAATTTATTGCAGAAACAATAAAGACGAAATAAAACTCATTGGAGAAAACGCATCCTTAAATGTAAAGCGTGTTTTTTATTGGGACAAAGACTGGACCAAAGACGATTCTCAAAACCCATATTTAATTTTAGATCTACAAGAAATTAAAACTACGTGGCATCCTGTTGAGAATATTGGGGTGAGTGGAAGTAAGTATTAATTGATGGAACGCAGATGACGCTGATGAATATGATTGGCGCGGATTAAATCTTAATTTATCTTAGCAATCTGCGTCATCAGTGTTCTGTTTTTTATTGTAGAATTCCTTAACAATCAAATCACTCTTCGCCACCGAAGTTTTCAACCATTCCAAATAAATTTCTTGTTTTTCGTTTTCGCTAATTTGGTAAGGAATTTTTTGTTCTCTAATTCGCGTTGTTAGTTCGTACATACATAATGCGGCGCAGACACTAATATTAAAACTCTCTGTAAAACCGTACATAGGAATTTTTACAAATTCGTCTGCCATTTCAAAAACAGTTTCGCTAATACCGTCAATCTCTGTACCAAACACTAATGCAAAAGGTTTTGTTACATCTAATTCCGAAATTGTACAATCATCTTTATGTGGAGTAGTGGCAACAATTCTGTAACCTTTACTTTTTAATTCCTTAATGCAATTAGCTGTATTATTTTCTTCTTGGTTATATTTATTTATCGTGAGCCATTGTGTTGAGCCCATTGAAACATCTTCACTAATCTTAAATTTATTTCTGTTTTCAATGAAATGAACGTCTTGCACACCGAAGCAATCGCAGCTCCGCAACACAGCGCTGGCGTTATGTGCTTGGTAAACATCCTCTAAAACAACAGTCATATGGCGGGTGCGTTCGGCTAAAACCTCTTGCAAACGTCCTTTACGGCGTTCGCTTACAAAACCTTCCATGTATTTTATCAATTCAATGGTATTTTCTTGCATACTGCAAAGATACTTTTATTAAATTTACTGTATGCAAACTAAGAAAATAGATTTAGCCCTGCAAGGTGGCGGCGCACACGGCGCGTATTCGTGGGGAGTAATTGACCGCTTATTAGATGACGAGCGTATTGAAATTGAAGGCATTTGCGGCACGAGTGCCGGAGCCATGAATGGTGTTTGTACTATTTACGGTTTAAATAAAGGCGGCAAAAATATGGCCAAGCACATGCTGGTTAAATTCTGGCATAAAATATCGGAAGCCGGAAAATTATCTATGCTTCAACCCTCTTGGATGGATAAAATGATGAGTCCGGGTAACATGGATTTTTCGCCAACCTATAAATTATTTAGCATGGCAGCGGAAAACTTTTCTCCTGCGCAAATGAATCCATTAGGATTAAATCCACTTGAAAAAATATTAACCGACCTGATTGATTTTGATGAGCTTCATAAAATGAGTCCGCCAAAATTATTTGTTTGTGCAACAAATGTTCGTACTTGCGAAGCAAAAATATTTGGTTTCAGGGAGATCACCGCAAAAGCTATTATGGCTTCGGCGTGTTTACCTTACATGTATAAAGCCGTTGAAATTGACGGCGAACATTATTGGGACGGTGGTTATATGGGAAATCCTCCTTTAGAACCGTTGATCGAACATACACAAGATACAGATGATATTTTATTGGTACAGATTAATCCTATTCGCACAAAAACTGTTCCGACTAATATAGAAGAAATTAAAGACAGAGTAAATGAAATCAGTTTCAACTCTGCCTTGATGCACGAAATAAAACATTTGCAATTCAAGCAAGATTTAATTGCAAAGGGTGTAAAATTAGGAGAGAAAATTCCTAAAGTAAATATTCACAACATCAGCGCGGATATGGATCTTGGCGATTTTAATTTATCAAGTAAGTTAAATACTTCATGGGATTTTTTAATGCATTTGAAAGAATTAGGCTACAAAGCTTGTGATGCATGGATCAAAGCCAACTACGATAAAATAGGAAAAGAATCTACATTTAAAGTTTAACCAAAATCTTTTCTCCCCTTTTTTAAGGGGAGAACGCATTGATTTCTCTATAGAGAAATCAGCGAGAGGGGTCGCCAAAGGCGGAATAAAACGAAAAGACACTATGCAACGCAACTATATACCACAAGATTTTAAAATAACGGTTTGGGAAAAACTCCAGCCGTTTTTTTCTGACTTAGAAAAACGAAGTATTGCTTCTGTAAACGATTTAGAGAAATGGCTGAAGGATTATAATGAGCTCGGCGCAGTGGTGAGTGAAGATATGGCCTGGCGTTATATTAAAATGACTTGCGATACAGCTAACGAAGAAATCAGAAACAGCTTCAATGATTTCATTACTAATATTGAACCAAACATTTCTCCTATCTCAAATGCGCTGAATAAAAAATTGGTTTCCGCTCCTCAGTCGAACGAGTTGAACAAGGAAAAATATTTTGTTTATCTCCGAGGCGTAAAAAAGAGCATTGAATTATTCCGTGAGGAAAATATTCCATTATTTACCGAATTGCAACAGAAGGAGCAAAAATTCGGAGAAATTTCCGGCGCACAAAGTATCGAACACAATGGAGAGAAAATGACTTTGCAAAAAGCTGCTGTGTTTTTAAAAGATTTAAATCGTAGTCTGCGTGAAGAAGTGTATCATAAAATTCAAAATCGTCGCGCACAAGATGAAGAGGCTTTGAATAATTTGTATTCTGAATTAATTACACTCCGACATAAAGTTGCTGTAAACACAGGTTTCAAAAACTTCCGTGATTATAAACATCAATCATTAGGGCGTTTTGATTATAGCGTGCAGGATTGTTTAAATTTTCATGACGCTGTACAAAAACACGTTGTTCCTTTAGTAACGGATCAAGAAAAAATCCGCAAAGCAAAATTGAAATTGGATGATTATCGTCCGTGGGATAAAGAAGTAGATGTAGAAGGAAAAGCTCCTTTAAAACCATTTGATGGCGCAAGAGATTTAATAAACAAAACAGAAAAATGTTTTGATAGTATTGATATTTATTTTGGAGATTGTATCCGCACCATGGATAAAATGGGGCGATTGGATTTGGATTCGCGTCTAGGAAAAGCACCCGGAGGTTATCAATATCCATTATATGAAACAGAGATTCCGTTTATTTTTATGAATGCGGTTGGTTTGCATCGGGATATGGTAACGATGGTACACGAAGGCGGGCACGCGATTCATTCTTTCTTAGACATTCCATTAGACTTAGTAGATTTTAAATCTCCGCCAAGTGAAGTTGCTGAATTAGCAAGTATGAGTATGGAATTAATTTCGATGGAACATTGGGATGCGTTTTTTAATAATGCAGAAGATTTAAAACGTGCCAAACGTCAGCAATTAGAAAGTGTATTAGATGCTTTGCCTTGGATTGCGGCTGTAGATAAATTCCAACATTGGGTGTATCAAAATCCAACACATACTGTTGCGGAACGTTATGCAACATGGGAGCAACTCATGAAAGACTTTGGAAGCGGTGTTGTAAATTTTGCAGGACTAGAAGCAAATGTTAGAAGAAGATGGCAAGTGCAATTACATTTATTTGAAGTGCCGTTTTATTATATCGAATATGGCTTCGCGCAATTAGGAGCCATTGCAGTTTGGAGAAATTACAAACGTGATCCTAAAAAAGCAATTGAACAATACAAAACCGCATTAGCCTTAGGCTACACAAAACCAATCCCTGAAATTTACAAGGCAGCCGGAATAGAATTTAATTTTTCTCCCGAATACGTAAAAGAGTTAGCGATGTTTGTGAAAGGGGAGTACGATAAGTTGTGATTATTTAAACCCAATTTTATTTTTTGTTTCCGGTTTTTCTTTTGTTGATTTATCATATTTCTCAGCGAGCTCATCTAAATAACTAAAAACAATTTCAATGTTTTTGTCGTGGTTGTTCACTTTCTTTTTTATTTGTTCAATCTCTAAGCGTAGTTCGGTATTGTCGGCAAGCATTTGCCGGATGCGCGCAAATATCCGCATGATTTGGATGTTTACAGAAATCGCTCTATCACTATTCAAAATCCCGGATAACATAGCGACGCCCTGCTCCGTAAAGGCGTACGGCAAATGCCGTGTTCCGCCCCAACTTGATATTCCAATTTGGAATATCAAGTTTTTAAGCTCCTGATTGTCAAGTTGAAACATAAAATCCTCTGGGAACCTTTTAATATTTCTTTTAACCGCTTTATTAAGATCTCCAGTTGTTACATTATAGAGGTTTGCCAGATCTTTATCTAACATAACCTTAGTGTTTCTGATTATATAAATCTTATTTAAGATAGCATCATCAGCCATTCGAATCTCATCATTTCTCTTAATCATATTTAATTTTTTTCAAAAGTATGTTCGAAAACAAGAATTGGTTGCTACGATTTGTAGCATTCTCAAAAAAAATGGAGGAGCCAATCTGGCACCTCCAATCTTGATGTTCCAATCTGGAACATTAAGTTAAAAAGATTATAATTTTATGCCAATAATACAAACATCATCAACCTGCTCAATATTACCTTTCCAATCAGTAAAAGTATTATCCAACACATCGCGCTGTTCGGTCATGGTTAAGTTTTTATTCCTTAGAATTAAATCAGCAAGTTGTTTGTATTTGAATTTTTTTCCTTTTGGTCCGCCAAATTGATCGGCATATCCATCAGTAAATAAATAAACTAAAGTTCCCTTTGCCAAATTTAAAACGTGAGTGGTGAATAAAGAATATTTTTCACTCTTACCAACGGGTTGTTTGTTGGCGGTAATTTCTTTTAGTTCATTGTCGTTATTAATATACCATAGCGGGTTGTTAGCACCCGCCCATGCAACTTCTCTGGTTTTTGTATTGATAACGCAAAGAGAAATATCCATGCCGTCTTTAATATCGGTATGACCTTTCTTAAATGTATCCACAACCATTTCAGTTACCTTATCTAAAATCTCTCCGGGCTTTTTTAATTCTAATTCTGAAACGGCTTTGTTTAAAGCATTACTACAAACTAAACTTACCATGGCACCGGGAACTCCGTGTCCTGTACAATCAGCAGCAGCCACAAAGAAATAGTCATCTTTATGTTCTGCAAAATAAAAGTCGCCCGCTACAATATCTTTTGGTTTGTATAAAATAAAACTATCTACGGCATTATAAATATCTTCTTCCGGTGGAAGAATGGCCTGTTGTAATCTTTTCGCATAAGTAATGCTGTCGATGATCTCGGTATTTTTCTGACTAATCTCTTTATTTTTTTCTTCTAGCTCTCCTTCATACTCTTCTGAATCCGCTCGGAAATATTGAACAATAAAAAAGATAACGCCAAATACAGTTAACACCGAAAACACAGAATAAATCCATTGCAGAGTATCCGGCAATAAGACTAAAGGCTCAAATGTGGTTTGATAAAGTGTAATTAAAAAGAAAGCCACAACATTTAAACCAAATATTAAATAAATAGTTTTTTTGTTTTTAAATAATATTAATGGAAGTGTTGCTGAAGTTAGAATTAAATATTTATCGCCGAGCTCAGCACTATTATGAATACAAACGCCGATTAAAAAGACAAGAGGAATAATGGCGAAGTAATAACGTGTAAATTTTAATTTTCCAAGATGATTTAAATAAGGCGGTAGCCCGAAGGCGAACATAAAAGGAATTGTAAAATATAATACATGTTGTAAATTAAACAAGGGCGCGCTTACCGAAAAAGCAATCATAGCCAACACATTTAACACACTCATTTTATTAATGAACAAGACACTCTTGCGGTCGTGAGGTGAGTCTGCTAACCGTAAACCGGAAACGGTGATTTTTTTCCAGACGTAATAAATGTAGTTTATTAGGCTCATTTTTACCGGGGTTTACTATAAGGTTATACCCACCTAAACGTAAAGGGTTGCAATTATAACGTTAAATAAACGCGGAAAGACTATTTTTTGGACCTAAAAGCCCTGAAACCCAGTGTTTACGGGCTATTTGGAGGCAGGTACTTCCTGGTCGTTTTTAAACCAGATGCGTTGTGATTCTATACCATGAGCGTCGTAAAACACCCAAAGACTATCGCGCATATCGTTTTTAAACCAACCGTTGTAACGCGGTTTTCCGTTTTCATAAAATACATTATTAGCACCGTGTCGTAAACCTTTATCATAAAAGCATTCGCTCCACATAATTCCTTCGGCATAAAACGCAAGCCATTGTCCGTGCCTTTTACCAAACCTGAAGAAGCCTTTATATTTTACGTTGCCGTTTTCGTATTTGGTTAAATAGTCGCCGGTATAATTAGTATCGGGTGGTTCAATTAAATATTGATTTTTTTCTTTGGCGATGGCAAGGCTATCTAATCGAGTAACATTTTTTAAAGAATCTTGTTTAGCAGAAGTTTCTTTATCTGCGCCGTTATTACAAGCCACAAAAATTAAAAACGGAATAATGTAGAAAATGTGTTTCAGTTTCATAATACAAAATTAATAAACTATTTTTTTCTTTCGATGGAATACACCACTAATTGTTCCAAACTATTACGTGATGCTGACTCGGGGAAGTCTTTCAATAAAGTTAAGGCTTTATTTTTATAATCCAGCATAATTTTTTCGGCGTAAGCAATACCGCCTTTTGCAATTACAAAATCAATTACCTCTTTTACTTTATCTGAATCGGTATTGTGATTTTTAATGATATTGATGATTTTACGCTTTTCCATCCAGCTACTTTGATTGAGGGCATATATCAAAGGCAAGGTCATTTTCTTTTCCTTAATATCAATACCTGTTGGTTTTCCAATTTCTTCACTACTACCGAAATCAAACAAATCATCTTTTATTTGGAAAGCCATCCCGGTGAGAATGCCGAACTCTTTAAATTTAGCAATAGTGTTTTTGTCATCAGTAACAGAAGCAGCTCCACTTGCGCAACACGCCGCTACTAAACTTGCAGTCTTCTGACGAATGATTTCGTAATAAATTTCTTCCGATATATCTAAGCGACGGGCTTTTTCGATTTGTAATAATTCACCTTCGCTCATTTCTTTTACGGCCGTACTTACAATTTTCAGTAAATGAAAATCATCATTATCTAATGATAACAGCAAACCTCTTGACAATAAAAAATCACCAATCAATACAGCAATTTTGTTTTTCCAAATAGCGTTAACGCTAAAAAATCCGCGGCGTTCGTTACTATCATCCACCACATCATCATGAACTAAAGTTGCGGTATGTAATAATTCAATTAGAGCAGCAGCACGATAAGTACTTTCATTTATTGTTCCAACCGTTTGAGCACTTAAGAACACAAACATGGGACGTAGTTGTTTCCCTTTTCGTTTTACAATGTAGTTGGTGATTTTGTCTAACAAAGGCACAGAACTTTTCATCGAATCTTTAAACTTCGATTCAAAAATTTTCATGTGCTCAGCCACAGGGGCTTTAATATTTTGAGTTACGCTAGGCAATTAAACGGTAAAATTAAAACTTCTGACGGGTTATCAAAATCTATTTTGACTCCTGAGTAGCTAATTTGTTTTTATTGGCTAATTGTCCGCAAGCCGCATCAATATCCTTACCGCGACTGCGACGAACATTAACAATTACTTTGTTTTTTTCGAGGTGTTGTAAAAAGGCGGCCAAACGTTCGGGGGTAGTTTGTTTGTATTCGCCATCATCTATAGGATTGTATTCTATAATATTTACTTTCGATTTCACTTTTTTGCAATAATCTGCTAATTCCTGAGCGTCTTTAATGCTATCGTTAAAATCCTTAAACACGATATATTCAAACGTAACACGGGTTCCGGTTTTCTCAGTAAAATAATTTAAAGCTTCCGCCAAATTATCTAAAGTGTTGGTTTCGTTAATCGGCATTATTTTATTCCGCTTCTCGTCATTAGCAGCGTGTAAGGAAAGGGCTAAATTAAATTTCACACCATCATCACCCAACTTCATAATCATTTTAGCAACACCTGCAGTGGAAACAGTAATCCGTTGCGGACTCATACCTAAACCTTGCGGAGAAATAATTTTTTCGGTCGACTTTAAAACTTCTGCGTAATTCAACAGAGGTTCTCCCATTCCCATATAAACGATATTGGATAAGGGCGCATCGTATTTTTCTCTAGCCTGATCTCTTACTAAAACAACTTGATCAAAAATTTCGTCAGCATTTAAATTACGCATGCGTTTCATTTTTCCTGTCGCACAAAAAGCACAAGTTAAACTACAACCCACTTGCGAAGAAATACAAGCTGTCATTCTATCCGTTGAAGGAATCAAAACACTTTCCACCACATAATCGTCATGTAATTTCATGGCGCATTTTATGGTTTTGTCTTTACTTATTTGTAATTCGTGAATTTCAACGGCATTAATCACAAAATTTTCATCTAACCAATCACGCATCGGTTTAGATAAGTTACTCATGTCATCAAAAGTAACGGCACGCTTTGCCCACAGCCAATCATAAATTTGTTTGGCACGGAAAGCCGGCTCTCCTTTTTGTTTTACCAATTGGGCCAGTTCTTCCAGACTAAGCTTTCGTATGTCCTTTTTTGACATGGTACAAAGATACGGCTTTTTGTCATGCTGAACTTGTTTCAGCATCTTTATCATATTATATTTACAGTATGCGTTTTATAACGGCTACATACATTTTCGACGGTAAACGGTTTTTAAATGACCGCCCTGTTTTGGTATTGGATGATAATAATTGTTTTGTTGAATACCGGAAGCAAAATACTGTTGACAAATCAAAAATCGAGTTTTATAACGGCATTATTTGTCCCGGCTTTGTAAATGCGCACTGTCATTTAGAATTAAGTCACATGAAAGGACTAATTGCAGAAGAAAGCAGACTTTTAAATTTCGCGAAAGAGATTATTACGAAACGAAGAACATTTTCGAAAGAGCAAATTCAGGAAGGAATTGTTGAGGCAGATAAATTCATGTGGGAAAATGGAATTGTTGCGGTAGGAGATATTTCGAACACGGCCGATACATTTGAAGTAAAACAAAAGAGTAATATTTTTTATCATACGTTTATAGAATTAATTGGATTTGATCCTGAACAGAGTGAGGGTGTTTTCGCATTAGGAAAAGAATTACAACGTGGTGCTTTGCGTGTTGGTCTGAAAAACACATTAGTGCCGCATGCTCCTTACAGTGTTTCTGAGCCTCTAATGAAAAGGATTGCGATGGACGTAGCTGAAACAAAATACCCGGTGAGTATTCATAATCAGGAAAGCGCAGAGGAAGATTTATTTTTTCAAAAGAAAGAGGGCGATTTTGTTGAACTGTATGATTTTTTGAAAATGCCAATTGAGTTTTTTGAACCTAGTGGACTTTCATCAATACAAACTTATTTAGCGAATTTAGGTAAGTGTAGTAATTTATTATTAGTGCACAATACGTTTACAGAAAACGAAGATATAGTTTGGGCTAATAAATTTTACCGCGAATTATATTGGTGTTTATGTCCGAACGCAAATCTTTATATCGAAAATGCATTACCTGAATTAAATAACTTTATAGCTGATAATTGTCGCATGGTAATTGGTACAGATAGTTTAGCGAGTAATCACTCATTATCAATTATTGACGAGATAAATGTGTTATTGAAATATTATAGTTGGGTAAAGGTTGCAGACACCTTAAAGTGGGCTATCCATAACGGAGCGGAAGCTTTGGGAATTGAAGACAATTACGGCAGTTTTATTAAAGGAAAAAATACAGGCATTAATCACCTGAGTTATAAGAGAAACCAGTTGGTATTTGAGAAGAAATTGGCCTAAGCATACCTTGTTTAGGGTATGCAAAAATGTGCTATAAATTGTACCTTTACGACAATGAGAACCCTCGATACATTAAAGGTTGGACAAAGCGGAATTATTAAAGAATTGACCAGAAAAGATTTGGCTTTAAAGTTAATTGAAATGGGTTGCCTTCCCGGCGAAAAAATCACACTAACTAAAATCGCCCCACTTGGCGACCCCATCGCTATCGAAATTTCGGGTTACGAATTAAGCATGCGAAAAGATGAAGCCTCAACGGTTGTGTTAGAGGATTAAAATGGAAACGGCTTCTCTTCAAATAAAAAACAAATCCATCTCTGTTGCACTTTTAGGAAATCCTAATTCGGGCAAAACCACTTTATTTAATGCGCTCACCGGATTAAATCAAAAAACAGGAAATTATCCCGGTGTAACGGTTGACAAACATGTTGGTACCACCAAAACAAATGCAGGAATAAAATTAAGCATCACGGATTTACCCGGCACGTATAGTTTATATCCAAAATCGTTAGACGAAGAAGTGGCTTGTAAAGTTTTATTGGGAAATGATATTGATGTTGCTGTTGTTGTAACGGATGCTTCTAATCTCAAACGTCATTTACTTTTAGCAACACAAGTTATCGATTTAAAAATTCCGGTGATAGTTGTGTTGAACATGATTGACGAAGCCGATGCTTTGGGATTAAAAATTAATAAGGAAGAATTAAGTCGTTTGTTAGGCGTAAAAATTGTTGCAGTTAATTCAAGAACGCATCAAGGCCTTGATGAATTAAAATCTAAAATCACAGAGGCAAGCGTATCAGAAAATTTATTTTACGACGTAAATAAACAAAATGATTTAGGGGTTAGCGGCTTTAAAAATATTATTTCAAAACAATTCGAGAGCAATGCAGAGTATAAATCAAAACTCAATGTTTACGAAGAGAAAGACACTATTTACCGTTTCAATGTTATCAACTATATTTTCACCAAAGCAATATCATTACCACAAACTGCGACAAGAAGTTTTTCGGAGAAGCTGGATAAATTTATGACACATCCTGTTTTTGGATATGGTATTTTATTGTTGGTATTGTTTGTTGTGTTTCAATGTATTTTTTTCCTGGCTGAATTTCCAATGAATTGGATTGAAAGTTCGTTTTCGTTTTTAATGGAGAAAACGGCAGGGGCACTACCGGCAGGTCAGTTAAGCGAATTATTAGTGAATGGCGTTTTAGCCGGCATAAGCGGGATCGTTATTTTTATTCCGCAAATTGCTTTGTTGTTTTTCTTTATTGGCCTACTGGAAGATTCAGGATACATGGCGCGCGTGAGTTTTATTATGGATAAAATTTTCAGACGCTTTGGCTTGAATGGAAAATCTGTAATTCCAATTGTGAGTGGTGTTGCTTGTGCAGTTCCTTCCATTTTAAGCACGCGTACAATCAGTAATTATAAAGAGCGATTAATTACTATTTTGATTTTACCCTTAATGAGTTGTTCGGCGCGTTTGCCAGTCTATACTTTATTAATTTCTTTAATGGTTCCTGATGATGCTGTTTTCGGTATTTTTAATTTGAAAGGAATTATTTTATTAGGAATGTACTTGTTAGGATTTGTCGCAACACTCGCAACAGCTTTTATTTTAAAGTTTATTGTAAAAACAAAAGAGAAAAGTTATTTCATAATGGAACTTCCTGTTTACCGGATGCCGCAATGGCAAAGTATTGGTGTAATTGTGGTAGGAAAGGTGAGAATATTTTTATGGGAAGCCGGAAAAATAATCTTGGCCGTTTCAATAGTCCTCTGGTTTTTAAGTTCACACGGACCGGGAGATACGTTTGAAAAAATAGAAAGTAAATATGCCAATAATATATCAGGATTAGATGTAACAAAACAAATTCAATCTGAAAAACTAGAAGCCTCTTATGCAGGTTGGCTTGGAAAAAAAATTGAACCTGTAATTGCCCCATTGGGCTTTGATTGGAAAATAGGAATAGCTTTAATTACATCTTTCGCCGCGCGTGAAGTTTTTGTAGGAACCATGGCAACGATTTATAGTGCTAACGATTCTGAAAACATTGGTTCTGTTCGCGAGAAATTAATTTTAGAGAAAGGTGCTTCAGGTCAACCAAAATATTCAGCTGCGGTTTGTTTATCGCTATTGGTGTTTTATGCTTTTGCGATGCAATGTATGAGCACCATGGCAGTTGTGTTACGTGAAACTCGAAGTTGGAAATGGATGTGGGTACAATTTGTTTATATGACAGGCCTTGCCTATCTGTCTTCTTATCTAGTTTACAATTTATTCTAGTAAATCGTATCCTTGTAATTAATATGCTTTCCTTGTGTTCCTCTCCAGCGTTTTAATTTGCTTTCACGTTCTGTTATCGGAATAAAGGGTTCTACCTTTAGACTTTTATATTCTATTGGTGGAATCTCGTGCGATAGTGTTCGTAAAGTGTCGAATATTGCAGGAAGAAACTCAACCCCTTTTGTTCTTTTTCTGGCAAACCTGTATAATAGTTTTGTTTGGAAAATATCACTCGCAACAGCGAAAGTCTTAAACCCTTTTTGTTTTGCCAAAAGAAAACCATACCAAATATTTTCAGTACTGTGCTCCGCTTTATATTCTATAAATACATTTTCTTCAGGAACGCCCATCGCAACCGCATATTGTTTCATAATTTTTGCCTCTACATACGGTGTATATACAGCGGCCCCACTATAAATAATGTTTTTTGCAATGCCTCGCTTATAAAGGTGTACCGACCAGATTACTCGTAATAGGGATTGCATTTCCATTTGAGGTTCATTAAAAGGAAAGCCGGGAACTATAATTACATCATACTGAGCATGTTTTTTAAGCGATTTTTTATTCAGCTTGCTTGCTCCGGGAACAAACAATGAACAATTCGATAAAAAAAGAGGGATGAACAGTGCAAATATTAGTTTTTTGTGCATAAAGGATTTGTGATAAAGATAAGGAGTTTCTAATAAAAATTGTATTTTAGTCACAACAATAAACCCTAACATGAAGAAAATACTACTAGCCTTGTTATGTGTATTTAACTATTCGCTGTTTTCGCAGGATACAGTTAAAGTGGCATCGCAACTTACACCCGACCAACAAGCTGAAGCCGATTATAACTTTGGTTTAGAAAAACTGAAAGCTAACGATTACACTTCGGCTATCGATTTCTTTACAAAAAGTATCACCAATAAACCCACTTTTGATAAAGCCTTATATAACCGTGCGGTTGCATTAACGCAAGCAAAACGTTATGTGGAAGCTTGTTCGGATATAAACGCTGTTATTAAATTAACACCACAAAACGCAGACGCTTATTTTACAAAGAGTTTAATTTTCTTTAACGAGGGAAAAAGAGATTCTCAGTTAGTGGCATTAGACAAATGCATCACAATTAATTCCAATCACGCAGAGGCGAGTTATTACAAAGGATTATTACTTTACGAAACAGGTGAATATAAAGCTGCTGTGGAAAGTTATGGAAAAGCAATTCTCGCTAAAGCGGATTACGCCTATGCTTATAACGATCGCGCCAGTGCAAAACGCGCATTAAATGATTTACCGGGCGCCATTGCAGATTATGAAAAAGCAATTAGTCTTGATCCAAGTCAAGCCTTTGTTTATAATAATTTAGGTTCCGCTTATCGCGAGAATAAAAATTTACCGAAAGCGATAGAGTCATTTGATAAAGCATTACAAGCTAATCCAAAATATGTGATTGCCCAAAATAACAGAGGCGCAGCCCGTCTTGAAAACGGAAGCACTAAAAATGCGCAAACAGATTTTGAAGATGTATTAAAGAAAGATCCGAATAATTCTTCAGCATATAACGGATTAGCTTCTGTTTATATCAAAACAAAAGAATACATGAAAGCAAAGGATATGGCAAACAAAGCTATTCAGCTCAATGCAAAAAATGGTCCTGCGTATTATAATCGTGGTATTGCCAGACAAATGTTGAGAGAAGAAGAAGGAAGTTGCCAAGACTGGAAAAAAGCACTCGAGCTAGGAGTGACAGCAGCTAAATCATTTATTAACGGAGACTGTAGCGAATAATATACTATGAAAAAACTATTATACATACTGGCGGTTTTATCTTTACCGTTTTTCAATTTCGCTCAGCAGAATGTTGAATTCGAAAAAAAGAATTTTCCTGATAAGAAGGATGAATTAAAGGAAGCTATTAAAGAAATCCGCGAAGGTGATGCTATTTGGGATATTAATCAGGCAAACATTTATCCTGTTGCAATTCCGCATTACATTAAAGCGCATAACTTTAATCCAAACAACGCGGTTTTAAATTATCGTTTAGGCGTAGCGCATTTGCAAACGCACGAGAAAAGCAAGGCTTATGATTTCATTATGAAAGCCTATCAGTTAAATCCTGCAGTAGACAAAAAAATCCGCTTCTATACAGGTTGGGTTTTACACTTACGGTCAGAGTGGGAGAAAGCAATTACAGAATACCAAGGTTACGTTGCTACACTTGGAGGAAAAGAGAAAGAGGAATTAGAAAAGACCAATAAAAAAATTCAAGAATGTAAAACGGGATTAGAGCTCGCTAAAAATCCTGTTCGTGTATTTATTGATAACGTAGGACCGGAAATCAATTCATCGTATAGTGATTACTCTCCTGTAATTACAGCTGATCAAAGTATAATGATGTTTACTTCACGTCGCCCGGGCGGTGTTAGCGCAGGATTAAGCGAAGAAGATAATTTACCGTACGAAGATATTTGGATGTCAACAAAAAACGGAAAAAAGTGGACAAACGCCAGAAACATCGGGACACCTGTAAATTTAGAATTACACAACGCCGCCATTTGTTTATCACCCGATGGACAAAAATTAGTTACCTATGACGGTGCAAGCAAAGGCGGCGATTTATTTATCTCTGAGTTAATGGGCGCTATGTGGACAAAACCGGAATCGTTAGGAAAAGCAATTAACACAGATGGTCACGAAGCATCAGCCTCTTTCTCTTACGACAGCAAAACATTGTTTTTTGTTTCAACGGATAGAAAAGATGGTTTAGGCGGACACGATATTTATTACTCACCAATAAATGAAAAAGGAAAATTTGAAAAAGCAGTAAACGTTGGCCCTCCAATTAATACAGCTTACGATGAAGATGGTGTGTACATGATGCCTGATGGAAAAACAATGTATTATTCTTCTAAGGGCGCCGGTTCAATTGGCGGTTACGACATTTTTAAAACTACTTTTGAAAACGGAAAATGGACACAGCCGATTAATATGGGTATTCCAATTAACACGCCGGATGACGATGTATTCTTTGTAATGGCAGCTAACGGTCGTCACGCCTTCTACGCAAGCGCGAGTATGAAAGGTTATGGCGGACAAGATATTTATCGTCTAACTATTTTAGGTCCTGAGAAACAACCATTGCTCAACACGGAAGATCAATTATTAGCAATGGCAGCCAATCCTATTTCGAATTTAAAAACAGAAGCTGCGGTTGAAAGTAAAGGTCCGAAAATGGCTTTATTAAAAGGTGTAATTACAGACGCAAAAACAAATGCAGTTTTAGAGGCTTCGATTGATTTAATTGATAATGATAAAAACTTATTATTAGCTACGTTTAAATCAAACAGCACAACAGGTCGTTATTTAGTTACTTTACCTGCGGGAAGAAACTACGGTATTGCCGTTAGAAAAGACGGCTATTTATTCCATTCAGAAAACTTTATTATTGACATCAACGCAGATTATGTTGAGTATACAAAAGACGTAGCCTTAAAGAAAGTGGAAGTGGGAAGTGTAATTGTGTTACGTAATATCTTCTTTGATTTTGATAAAGCAACTATTCGTCCGGAATCAGCAAACGAATTAGACCGCTTAATTAAATTGTTAACTGAGAATCCAACTATTAAAATTGAGTTAGGCTCACACACTGATAGCAAAGGTTCGGATGAATACAACATGAAATTATCAGATAGCCGTTCTAAATCAGTAGTTGAATATTTAATCACAAAAGGAATCGCAGCCGACCGTTTAACATCAAAAGGTTATGGTGAAACAAAACCAATTGATACAAATGATACGGATGAAGGTCGCCAAAACAACCGTCGTTCAGAATTTAAAATTATGAGTAAGTAATTAGAAAAAATTCATTGCAAGACTCAAACTGGTGTAATATCGGTTTGAGTCTTTTTTTTGTTCGTGATTATTTCCTGTTTGATATTCAAGACTCATCACTAATTCAGGCGCCACATCAAGGTTAGGAAATAAATGATCTGTTCCAAAACCAAAAACAAACCCCGTCGAATAATTTCTTTCGTTATTGTTTTCCAAAAACGTTTTATCTGATTTTTGATAGGAAAATTTTGGCCCAACAATTAAATAAGTTTGTTTTTGTGTGAGATAATAGCTCATATCGCGCGCCAGTTTAATGATAGGCTCCGTATTCCTGCAACCAACGCGAATAATTAATTGAGGCTTAAATTCAAAACTAACTGAAGTTGAATAAATTGTTTTTTTTGTTTTTGAAGAAGTGTTTTTATGGGATGTAACACAAAAGCTGACATTTACTTCTGGTCGGTAAGCATAACACGGACTCAAATTTACCCAAAGAAAAACGCCTTGCTTCCAACCATAATTAAATGATGGCATTACTGCAGGTTTTGAGAATTTATTTTTTGTAAGAGTGGATTCGTCTGATGGTTTATCAGCAATAAAGTTATTTAATGTTATTCCTGAAAACGTAGAACTACTATAACCGTAATCGATTTTTATAGCAGAATAATCTACAGCTGTTTGCGCGCAACCAATTTTAATTAATAGTAAGGGAAATGTTTTCGCGAGGAGCTTCATTTACCCCTTAACGGAGAATAAGAGAATTGGTTACGCTTTTAAAAAACAAAGGCCACATCTAAATTGATGTAGCCCTTGCTTTTGATAGACAAATATATTATTTCTTTAAAGAGTCACGTATCTCCATCAATAGTTTTTCTTGTGTTGTTGGTTCAGGGATAATAGTTGGAGCCTCGGCTTCTTTCTTCTTCATTCTATTAATGCCTTTAATCACCATAAAGAGCACCAAAGCCACAATGATAAATGAAATTATTTGTGAAATAAAGTTACCGTACTTTATGGCGGTTCCCGGAATAACTAATTGCGCAAGATCCGCAAGGTTCGCCGCTTTTAAAGCAGGTGTTAAAACTGCAGGAGTAATAATATCGTCAACCAACGATTTTACTATACCATTAAAGGCGCCACCGATAACAACACCGACAGCCAGATCAATAACGCTACCGCGCATTGCAAACTCTTTGAATTCTTTTGAAAATCCCATTTCTTGTTTTTTTAAATTATTAATTAGAACCTAATACTTTTAATAACTCGTCTAGTTTTGGAGTTAGAATAATTTCGGTTCTTCTGTTTTTCTTTCTTCCATCAGCAGTTTTCGAATTGTCTAAAGGAAAAAATTCACCGCGGCCCGCAGCGGTAATTCGTTTGGCATCAATGGTAGTTCCGGTTAACATTATTTTTGTTACCGAAGTCGCGCGCATAACACTTAAATCCCAATTGTCTTTTATTTCGCCAACACCTTTCATTGGCACATCATCGGTGTGACCCTCTACCAAAACATTTATATCAACTTCTTTTTCTAATACCTTAGCAACGTTCTTTAAAGCTTCAATACCTTTTGGTTCAACTGCTGTTTTACCACTTGCAAACAATAAACTCTCATCCATACTCACGTACACTTTTCCATTTTTCTGAGTGATGGTTAAACCTTTATTTTCAAAACTAAATAAGGCATCGCTTAATTTCTTTTTCAGATCGGCAGCAGCCTGATCTTTCTTTCTTAAAATTTCTTCTAATTCAGCAACACGGGCTTCGCGTTTTTTTAATTCGGCTGATAATGCATCTAATTCCGCTTGTTGTTTTTTCAAACGCATTTCAAGTCCTAATAACTCGTCTTGCTTTTTTAGTAACTGCTCTTGCGTTAATTGTAAATCACTACTGAGTTTAGCATTATCTTTTTCGCTGCCCGCCATTAATTTTTCGAGGCGCGCCATTAACTGCTCATTTAATGCATTTAACTTATCATATTTCCCAACTAAATTTCTATAGCTGGAACCGGTAACAGCAGTATCTCTTTGTAATCCGTTTAAAGCTTTAGCATCTTTTACAGATTGCTCTTTTAATTCAGCCATTTTTGCTTCGTTTTCAGCGCAGGATTTTTTTAATGCCGATAACTCTTTATCACAAGCTTCAGCTTTAGCTTTTGTCTCTTCCATTAAACGCTGAGGCACACATGCCGCCATCAACATTATCATCACCGGTATTACAATTAGTTTTTTCATCGCATTTTTGTTTGCCTAAAATTACCCTAAGTATAGACTCGAATCCAATAGATTTATCATACTTTTTAACAATGCAATTGTGGTAATTTTTAACAGTTTTTTGGTAACAAAGGCCTTTGTACGTCGTATAATTGTAAAAAAGCCGCTTATTATATGGAAACACTTAATAAAAATTGGTTAACCGAGGGCCTTCTGGATTTTGAATACAAAAAGTATGTTTTACTGGCCTATCTTCAAAATGTAAAACAACACTTCGACAAAGCAGAGCTTTATCCGCCGCTTTCCGATTTAATTTGGCATTATAAGAATCTCTTAAATTTTAGAGAAACTTCTCACATGTTGGAGTCGGGATTTAAAAAGGAAATCCTTGATATTGATTTTGCTAATCAAAAATTCCGTTATTCAGATAGTGTAAACGAAGAATGGATGAAAGAAATCAACGACATTATTAACTACGCAACGCCTTTGCTTCAACAAAAAATAAATAACGGAAAGAATATTTACGAATTGATAGAAAAGCATTTGAATTTGGAGACGGTAGGAATTGTTCCGCAACACAAAGACGAAGGCTATTTTTTATTTCATTATACAAAAAGTAGAGAAGTGCCCGCTTACTATTACTCAGTTTCTAAAATACATACAGTGGAAGGAATTGGCAGAGCTATTTATACGAGCTATGCCGGAACTTATACTCTTAGTCTGAGTAAAACTTATGAAAGCATTAAACACCAACTCATAAAAGATAATCAGCAACTTCCTGTTCCGGCTGTATATAGTATACAAACCGACCTTCTGGTTCCCTTTAAGGAAACACTAATGCCAATAGCCAAGCGGTTTTTCCTTCGAAAAGCTGATTTATGATATTTTTTATGACGCAATTTTCTTTACTTTTAAGGAAAATACTACGGTATGAAAAAGATATCTTCTATAGAGGAGTATAATTCTCAGTACAAAAAATCAGTTGAGCAACCCGAAGAATTTTGGGCCGATGTTGCAGAAAATTTTACTTGGAAAAAAAAGTGGGCCTCCATTCTTAAGTGGGATTTCAATAACTATGATGTGAAATGGTTTTTAAACGGAAAACTTAACATCACCGAAAATTGTCTTGATAGACATTTAAGTGATAAAGCAAATCAAGCGGCAATTATTTGGGAACCTAACGATCCAAAAGAAGCTTCAATAAGTTTAACATATCACCAATTCCACGAAAAAGTTTGTGCTTTCGCCAATGTTTTAAAAAGTAATGGAGCTAAAAAAGGCGACCGCATTTGTATTTATATGCCAATGGTACCTGAATTAGCTATTGCAGTTTTAGCTTGTGCCCGAATTGGTGCTATACATTCAGTAGTTTTCGGAGGCTTCTCTTTTAATTCTTTAGCGGATAGAATTCACGACGCCGATTGTAATATAGTAATCACTTCAGATGGTGCTTTTCGTGGCGCAAAAGATATTCCGCTTAAGTCTGTTGTAGATGAAGCATTACAAACTTGTCCTTCTGTAAAAAAAGTGATAGTACTAAAGCGCACCAATTGTACTGTCACCATGAAACAAGACCGCGATGTTTGGTGGCATGATGAAATTAAAAAAGTTAATGCAGATTGTCCCGCCGAAACCATGGACGCAGAAGATATGTTATTCATTCTCTATACTTCAGGTTCAACCGGCAAACCAAAAGGGGTTGTTCACACTTGTGGCGGTTATATGGTGTATACGGGCTATACTTTCGAAAATGTTTTTCAATACAATAAAGGAGATATTTATTGGTGTACTGCTGATATCGGTTGGATAACAGGTCACTCGTACCTTGTTTACGGACCGTTATTAAACGGCGCAACAACCCTAATGTTTGAGGGCATTCCAACTTTTCCTGATGCCGGACGTTTTTGGGAAGTTATAGATAAACATAAAGTAAATATTTTTTATACGGCACCAACCGCTATCCGTTCGCTTGAAGCAATGGGATTAGATTTTGTAAAGCCGTATAAACTCGATTCACTAAGAGTTTTAGGTTCAGTAGGTGAACCCATAAATGTAGAAGCTTGGAATTGGTATAATGAAAACATCGGAAAAAATAATTGTCCAATAGTAGATACTTGGTGGCAAACCGAAACAGGAGGCATAATGATTTCTCCTATAGCGGGCATCACCAAAACAAAACCCGGTTTCGCAACTTTACCTTTGCCCGGCGTGCAACCTATTTTATTAGATGAGCAAGGAAAAGAATTGCAAGGAAATAATGTTGACGGAAGATTGTGTATGAAATTTCCTTGGCCGGGAATTATTCGTACCACTTATAATAATCATGAAAGATGTAAAGATGTTTATTTCTCAACCTTTAAAGGCTATTATTTTACGGGTGATGGTTGCAGAAGAGATGAAGATGGCTATTATAGAATTACAGGGCGAGTAGATGATGTTATAAAAGTATCCGGACATTTATTAGGCACGGCAGAAATTGAAAACGCAATTAACGAACATAAAGATATTGTGGAGAGCGCTGTTGTTGGTTTCCCGCATGATATAAAAGGCTGGGGAATTTATGCTTATGTTATATGCGAAAGAAAACGTGATGATGTTGAAGAATTGAAAAAAGAAATTATCGCCACGGTGAATAAATTTATGGGGCCAATTGCAAAGCCTGATAAAATTCAAATTGTAACAGGCTTACCAAAAACACGAAGCGGAAAAATTATGAGACGAATATTGAGAAAAGTTGCCGAAGGAGAAATAAATAATTTAGGAGATACTTCCACGTTGTTAGATCCTGCTGTTGTAGAAGAAATTGTAAAAGGGGCTGTGAAATAAAAATGTCGGACCACAAATTATATTATGATTATGTGGATACGCCCTTAGGTGAATTGGAGCTCACCTCTAGTCACCAACATTTGCTTTCGGTATTATTTGTGAGGACTGAAAAAAATGTTTTAGATAAGCAGCCGGTTTTGCCTTCACCAATAAATGACGAAGCCAAAAAACAATTAACGGCGTATTTCAAAAAAGAAATCACACAATTTAATTTACCCTTACATCCTGCCGGCACTGATTTTCAAAAAAGTGTTTGGAACGAATTATTAAAAATCCCTTTCGGCACAACCATTTCTTATTTAACTCTCGCTAAAAAATTAGGCGACCCAAATTCAATTCGTGCAGCAGCCTCAGCTAACGGCAAAAACCCCATCACTATAATTATTCCTTGTCACCGCGTTATTGGAACAGATGGAAAATTGGTCGGTTATTCTGGTGATATGTACAGAAAACAATGGTTATTAGACCACGAAAGTAACCAAGAAAAACTGTTTTAATGAACCAACTTTTACTAGCTTTTCCGGCCCTTTATCCCCCAAATTGGGGGAGTTAATCTCAATATAATCAAGCACTTAGCTTTCATTCGTCTAAGTTCTACCTCGTTTACTCTAAAAAATTGGCTTAAGCCTCTTTTTTCCAGTAGTTTCGCTCCCGTAAAACTAAAAATCCTTATGAAACGTATTTTAATTTTTATTCTTGCCCTGAACTTTATTTCAAAATCGATTGTTAGAGCCGACGAAGGTATGTGGTTGCCAATGTTATTAGGCGAACAAGTTTATGCCGACATGGTAAAAAAAGGCTTGAAATTATCTAAAGAGCAATTGTATAGTATTAACCAGGCAAGTATAAAAGATGCTATCGTTATTTTTGGTGGTGGTTGTACAGCTGAGATTGTAAGTAAAGAAGGATTAATTTTTACGAATCACCACTGTGGTTATAATGCAATTGCTGCTGCAAGTACTGTTGAACATAATTATTTGGATGAAGGTTTTTGGGCGAAAAGCAAGAGCGAAGAAATTTCTGCGAAAGGTGTTAGTGTACAATTCCTTGTAAAAATCGCTGATGTTACGGATAAAGTAAATGAAAAAATAAAAGATATTCCGGCAACAGAATTAAGTCAGAAATTAAATGGCATAATGGCTGAGATTGCTGCAAAAGAAACCGAAGGCACAAATCTTGAAGGTCGTGTTGTAGCCATGTTTAAAGGCAATCAATTTATATTATTTGTTTACGAGCGCTATAAAGATGTTCGTTTAGTTGGAACACCTCCACAAAACGTTGGTAAATTTGGTGGTGATACTGATAATTGGGAATGGCCACGTCATACTTGTGATTTTTCTGTGTTCCGTGTTTACACCAACAAAGAAGGAAAGCCTGCAGATTATTCTGCTGACAATGTTCCAATGAAACCAAAATATTCTTTACCGGTTTCATTAAAAGGAATTAAAGATGGAGACTTTGCAATGGTGTATGGTTACCCCGGAGGTACTAACCGTTATGAAACATCTTTCGGTGTAAAGTTAAAAACAGATATTGAAAACCCTTCTATAGTATCTCTTCGTGATACACGTTTGAAATTAATGTTCGACGAAATGAAGAAGAGTACTGCTGTTAAATTACAATTAGCAGGATCTTATGCCGGAATTGCTAACTACTGGAAATTTTTTGATGGGGAAACAAAACAATTATTGAAATTTAAAACTTACGAAGAGAAACAGGCTATCGAAACTGCATTTGCAACTTGGGCAAAAGGAAAGCCAGAATACGATAATTTATTTGCTGAGTATCAAAAAACTTACGATGCTTGGCGTCCATACACAAAACACCGTGTGTACCTAAATGAGGGCATCATGGGCTCACCTCTAATTGCTTTTGCGGCGAACTTACAAAGATTCGATGCTGTATTAGTAAAAGGGGACAGTAAAGAAATCACAAAGACAGCAGAAGGACTTAAAAAAGCATGGAAGACTTTTTATGAAGCTGAGAATGCTGCTTCCGACAAAAATATTTTATCATTTGTAAGCCAAGCGTTCTATACAGAAGTTGATCAGGCGCAACACCCCAAAGGATTTTATAATTGGATGAGCGGAAAGTTTGGCGAATTAAAAAATAAACAGGCGTACAATTTATTTGCAGATTATGTATTCAGTAATACGTTCCTTTTAGATTCTGTTAAATGGAATGCCTTCATTTCAAATCCGGATACCGCAAAATTACATAAGGACCCTGCTTTCATGGTAGCGAATACTTTCAATTCTAATTTCACTAATAACTATCAAAAATATTTCAACGACTTTAACGCACAGAATTTCTCTTTAGGCCGTACCTATTTAAAAGGTGTCCTTGAAATGAACAAAGGAAAGAAAATGTATCCTGATGCTAACTTCACCATGCGCGTATCCTATGGTAATGTTAAATCGTACGTTCCTCGTGATGGCGTAAAGTATAGTCACATTTGTACAATGTCAGGTGTAATCGAAAAATATAAACCGAAAGATTATGAATTTGATCTTCCAACAAAATTTGTTGACCTAGCAAGAAAAAAAGATTTTGGTCAATATATTGACGCTGCAACAAAAGACCTTGTTGTTTGTTATATAACTACAAACGATATAACCGGTGGTAATTCAGGTTCTCCAATCATGAATGCTAATGGTGAGTTAATAGGTTTATGTTTTGATGGTAATTACGAGGCGTTAAGTCACAAGATTGCGTTCGACAAAGATCTTAACCGTACCATTAATGTAGACGTGCGCTATGTGCTTTGGGTAATTGATAAATTCGGCGGAGCTTCAAACATCATTGCTGAATTGGATTTAAGAAAGTAGATGTTATTAAGTTCAAAAGGAAAGTCCCGCATTTGCGGGACTTTTTTATTTTGTTTACTTTAGACTTATGCAAGAAGCAAAGCCAAATCCATTTTTAGAATTAAAGCAAGTTGTTTTTTTATTTAATGACGATTCTGCTATGCTGAAGCAGCAAGCCCTGCTTAATTGTAGTGGCGTGAAAATCTCCGGCGCTAATGCAATTAAACAATATCACGATACATTATTATTTTTATTAGCCTATCCAGAAAACGAAAATCTGAGATCATTAGCGCAAAGCGAAATGAAAAGGTTGTCGGAAAGAATTAAAAATCTCCCTCTTACTCAGCACGAAAAATTAGATTTAAGCGGACTCGCATTTACCAATACTCACGGTGGATTTAGTATTAGTTTAATTAAATGGTTATTAAAAGAATTTCCCGGCCAAGCACGCATACATTCATTTGATGAAGAAGGCGTTCATCCTAAAGAAGTTTTGAAACACGCTTTAGGGGAAATGGAATTTGAAATCGCTTCAGATGAAAAATTAAAATCGGAAGCTTGGCTTGCAAAAGCAAGTGGAACAAAGAATAAAAACAAACAATTACAATGGGTAATTCATCAATTTGATAAAATTGAAGCGAGCGATTTAATTAAAGATCAATTAATGGAATCTTTGAAGTTGTACGTTACAATTGAACCCAAAGAAGAAAATTTCTCAAGAAGTTTTGGAAAACTAAAACAAGACAAAACATTTTTTCACGATAAAGGAATTTTGAAAAAGTTTGATGAAAGAGAGTTGATAAATCGAAAACTTCCATCACCAAAAAAACTATCCTTGCAACAGAAGCAAGAGATAATAAATTCTTCCCGCGTTGCCTTATGTTTATTAAATAGAGAAACAGACCCTGTTACTTATTGCAATGAAGACGGACTTTTGTATTATGAATTAGAACACGGTTTATCAATTGCTTTATTCAGCATGTTGCCCGAAAGAAGATTGCCTTTGGAATCTTACATCGGATTTATGATGTTTAAGAATGGTTATCCGATGGCTTATGGCGGCGGATGGTTATTTGGAAAGCGTTCATTGCTAGGAATAAATATTTTTGAAGCCTTCCGCGGCGGAGAATCTGCTTTTGTGTTTGCGCAATTATTACGTTCTTATAAAAATGCCTTTGGTGCCGATTATTTTGAAGTAGAGCCATATCAATTCGGAAAAGATAATCCGGAAGGATTACAATCAGGCGCATTTTGGTTTTATTATCGTTTTGGTTTCCGTCCGGTAGATGAACAACTAAATAAATTAGCGACTGAAGAGTCTCAAAAAATTCAGGCTGACAAAAAATACCGCTCGCCAATTTCAACCTTAAAATTATTTACCAAATCGAATGTCTGCGTAAATTTTTCTAATCATCCAAAACCAATTAACCCTTCTGATATTAGTAAATATATTTCATTACAAATTGTAAAGCAATTTGACGGCGACAGAACCGCTGCTGAAAAATATTGTAACTCCAAAATGAAAAAAGAATTAGGCGTTTCTTCTAAGAAGCTCAATTTGTTTTATGGCTTATGTTTGAAAACTGAAAAACTTTCTGCAAGTGATAAAGCCAAATTAAAAAAATTCATTCAGGAAAAAAGCGGGAAGAATGAATATGACTACATTCGTTTGTGTAATCAGATAAAGTTCCAGTTTACTTTTTGTTGATTAACCAAACACCAAGAATAATCACGCCCACGGAAAGAAACTGAACCATTGTAACAATTTCTCCATCTAACAATCCCCAACCAATAGCAACAATCGGAATTAAGTAAGTACAAGTGGAAGCAAAAACCGTTCCCGCTTGTTTAATCAGTGTGTTAAAAACAATAATTGCAATAGAAGTTCCGAATACTGCTAACAGAGTAATAAATCCTAAAGCAGAATAACCATTAGGGTGCTGTGTCAAATGCAATTGAAAGTCTGTATTCACAAATAAATAAATTATTGCAATTGGTCCAATAATCGTGAACGACCAAACCGAAGCCGCAACGGAATTCACATGCGATAAATATTTTTTAATGCCGTTTACACTAATGGCGTAACAAAATGTAGCGGCTACAACTAATAAACTGTAATTAATGTTTTTCGATTCTTCATTACTATCTGCAAATCCCAATAAAAACAAAGCACCAATTAATCCAATGGCAACGCCAATTATTTGATAACGCTGAACTTTATTTTTGAAAATTAAAATTCCCAATACGATTGTGAAAAGCGGAGTTAATGCATTCAGCATTCCCGTTAAACTACTACTGATTTCTGTTTCCGCTTTGGTAAATAAAAAGGCGGGAAGTAAATTTCCGAATACGCCCATAATCACTAATCCTTTCCAGTCTTTTTTAAGGTTTACACTTTTTAAATGTTTGAAAAGAAAGGGCAACAAAAACAGGAAGGCAATTGCGATTCGTAAAGCCGCCACCTCATCACTCGAAAAGGCGACAAGTCCCTCTTTCATCAAAATAAAAGAACTTCCCCAAATTAGGGAAAGTAAAATGAGGTATACCCACGAGAGGGAGCTTTGTTTCACCTTGTGAAGGTAGTGTTAATTAAATAATTTTTGGAATTGATTAAAAACTTATGATATTTGCTGGCGTAAATGATAACTAAAAAGATAAAACACTCTAAGAAACTTTTCCGTTAAGGAGAGGCGCGAATGTTTTATTATGAAAATAATAGCAAGCCTTTCCTGAACCGGAGAGGCTTTTTTGTTTTATAATTAAATAAGTAAATATGAAAGTTGCAGTAGTTGGTGCCACAGGATTAGTAGGCACCGTAATGTTAAAAGTATTAGAGGAAAGAAATTTTCCTGTAACAGAATTAATTCCCGTTGCCTCTGAACGCTCTGTTGGAAAAGAATTAGAGTTCAAGGGAAAGAAACACAAAGTACATTCCATGCAACAAGCTATTGATGCTAAACCAGCCATCGCTTTATTTTCGGCAGGAGGCAGCACTTCTTTAGAGTGGGCGCCAAAATTTGCTGAGGCCGGAATTATTGTAATTGATAATTCTTCAGCATGGAGAATGGACCCGACAAAAAAATTAATAGTTCCTGAAGTAAACGCAAATGTTTTAACTAAAGCTGATAAAGTAATTGCAAACCCAAATTGTTCTACTATTCAGATGGTGGTGGTTTTAAATCCGCTTCATAAAAAATATAAAATCAAACGTGTTGTTGTTTCAACTTACCAATCTGTAACTGGAACTGGCGTAAAAGCAGTTGCTCAATTAAACAACGAGCGCGCAGGAACTAAAGGCGAAATGGCCTATAAATACCCAATCGACCTAAACGTAATTCCCCAAATTGACGTGTTTACTGATAATGGTTATACCAAAGAAGAAATGAAAATGGTAAACGAAACCAAAAAAATTATGGGTGATAATTCCATTGGTTTAACGGCTACCACAGTTCGCATTCCGGTAATGGGTGGACATAGCGAAAGCGTGAATATTGAATTCGAGAATGACTTTGATATAAAGGACATTTTTGAAATGATGAAAAATACGGAGGGAGTTATTTTGCAAGACGACATCGCCAATCAAATTTACCCCATGCCAATGAACGCCCACAATAAGGATGAAGTTTTCGTAGGACGTATCCGTCGCGATGAATCGCAACCCAAAACCCTAAACTTATGGGTAGTGGCCGATAACTTACGCAAGGGAGCGGCAACAAATGCCGTTCAAATTGCCGAGTATTTGATGAAAAACAAACTGGTTTAAAATTTGACTTTTAACTTTTTACCTTTAACTTCATCCTATGGTAACACGTCCGTTCAATTTCAAAAAGTGGATCGATGAAAATCGTCACTTACTTAAGCCACCCGTTAATAACAAGGTAGTTTATAAGGATACAGAATTTATTGTAATGGTAGTAGGCGGACCAAACTCCCGCAAGGATTATCACTTTAATGAGAGTGAAGAGTTCTTTTACCAATTACAAGGTAACGTTGTTGTTCAGATTCAGGAAAACGGAAAAGCGGTTGATGTTCCTATTAATGAAGGTGATATTTTCTTGTTGCCTCCAAAAGTCCCTCATAACCCAAAACGTTTCGACAATACCATCGGTTTAGTAATGGAACGCCGCCGCCGTGAAGGGGAAAAAGACGGTTTAATGTGGTTCTGTGAAAAGTGTAACACTAAGCTTTACGAAGAGTATTTTACATTGACGGATATTGCTACCCAGTTCCAGTCGGTATTTACAAAGTTCTATAATTCTAAGGATTTAAGAACTTGTAAAAGCTGCAATCACGTAATGGAACCGCCTCCGGTTATTGCTTAAATCTTGGACTTAACGATTTTTATCCATAAATAATGAACAAGATTATTTTCTCTTTGATAACAATTTTCGTTTTTAATTTGACGGTTAAGTCTCAGGACGACGCGACTTTATTGGTTAAAACTCTTTACTCCGAGAATACAGTCAATAAGATGATTGATAATTATCAAAATTATTTCAAACAGATTGCTTTAACCACATATAAAAATGAGCTTGATTCAAATTATGTAAAATTTATGAATTACGCCTTGGGCAATATGAGAAATATTCTTAAGGCAATGGTAGAAAATGATTTAGTCCCATTGTTCAAAAAAATCTACACTGACGATGAACTAAAGGAACTGGTAAAATTTTACAGCTCTGCTGTCGGAAAGAAATATCTTGAGAAAAGCCCCGAAATTAGCAAGGGAGTACAAAATTTAATGGTAGAAAAGTATTTGCCAACCATTAAAATTGATTTGGAAAGCTATATTAAAAACGGGTATAAATAGGTAACCGATAACGTTGGGTTCTGCCTTCTAATTTTTACATTTTTTCAACATCCCCCTCAAAAGTGGGGTCTTATCCTATCTTTGCTCTTTGTATTATTTATGAGCGAATTGAAGAAAATAAACAGCGCCCTTATTTCGGTTTTTTATAAGGATAACCTTGAACCTGTAATTAAAAAATTGAACGACTTAGGTGTAACAATTTACAGCACCGGCGGTACTCAAACTTTTATCGAAAATTTAAAAGTCCCTGTAAAAGCAGTGGAGTCATTAACCTCTTTCCCTGAAATTTTAGGCGGACGAGTTAAAACTTTACACCCAAAAATTTTTGGTGGTATTCTTGGAAGAAGAGAATTGAAAAGTGATGTCGCTCAAATGGAACAACACGATATTCCCAATATAGATTTAGTAATTGTTGATCTTTATCCGTTCGAAGAAACAGTTGGTAAAGGCGCATCAGAGCAAGATATCATTGAGAAAATTGACATTGGCGGAATTTCTTTGATTCGCGCTGCTGCAAAAAACTTTAACGATGTAGTAATTGTTTCTTCCCGTCACGATTACAAACCTTTGTTAGATTTATTAGAGAGTAAAAATGGTTTTTCGGATATCGCTGACAGAAAAACATTCGCTGCAAAAGCTTTTGCAACGAGTTCACATTACGATTCAGCTATCTTCAATTATTTCAATCAAACCGAAAACATTCCGCAATTCAAACAAAGCATACAAACCGCGCAGGTTTTACGTTACGGCGAAAACCCTCACCAAAAAGGAGTTTTCTATGGCGACTTAGACGCAATGTTTGATAAACTAGCAGGAAAAGAACTTTCTTACAATAACCTTTTAGATGTTGATGCCGCAGTAAACCTGATTGCAGATTTTACAGAACCGACTTTCGCCATCTTAAAACATAACAATGCTTGCGGAGTAGCGAGTCGCCCAACCATAAAACAAGCGTATTTGGATGCTTTAGCAGGAGATCCTGTTTCGGCTTTCGGAGGGATTTTAATAGCAAATAAAGAAATTGATGAAGAGACAGCCGCTGAGGTAAACAAGTTGTTTTGCGAGGTAGTTATTGCTCCATCATACAGCGAAAAGGCAGTTGAAATTTTAAAATCAAAACCGAATAGAATTATCCTAGTTCAGAAAAAAGTAGCCTTAGCCGATAAGAATTTCAGAACCTTATTAAACGGGGTAATAGAACAAGATAAAGACTTAAAAACAGAAGTCGCTACCGACCTGAAACCCGCTACCACCAAGGTTCCTACGGCAAGTGAGGTTGCAGATTTATTGTTCGCGAATAAGCTGGTGAAACATACCAAATCCAACACCATTGTCTTTGCAAAAAACGGTCAGTTGTTAGCGAGTGGCACTGGCCAAACCTCAAGGGTAGATGCTCTGAAACAAGCCATCAACAAGGCTTTGAGCTTTGGCTTCGACTTGAAAGGGGCCGTTATGGCAAGCGATGCATTTTTCCCTTTTCCGGATTGTGTAGAGATAGCTCATAAAGTTGGGATTACAGCAGTAGTTCAGCCCGGCGGCTCTATAAAAGACAAGGACAGTATTGCTTATTGCGAAGCAAACGGATTGAGTATGGTGTTTACAGGTACACGACACTTCAAACATTAAAAAATGGTAAATTAATAACTATACGAGGTTTATCACGTATAAATAAACAGTAATTTTAGAAACACCACTATGGGATTATTTGACTTTTTAACACAGGATATAGCAATTGACTTAGGAACAGCTAACACAATTATTATTTCGAACGACAAAGTTGTTGTTGACGAACCTAGTATAGTTGCGGTTGACAGAACTAACGGTAAGGTCATTGCCGTTGGGCGTGCAGCGCAAATGATGCACGGGAAAACACACGAAAACATTAAAACTATTCGTCCGTTACGAGATGGAGTAATTGCCGATTTTCAGGCAGCTGAAGAAATGATTAAGGGAATGATCAAAATGATTAACCCGGGAAATCGTTTTTTTAAACCATCCTTAAAAATGGTTATTTGTATTCCTTCAGGTATTACAGAGGTAGAGAAACGTGCGGTTCGAGATAGTGCTGAACACGCAGGCGCAAAAGAAGTTTATATGATTCACGAACCAATGGCTGCGGCTATCGGTATGGGAATTGACGTTGAAGAGCCAATGGGAAATATGATCATCGATATCGGTGGTGGTACTTCTGAAATTGCCGTTATCGCCTTAGGCGGTATCGTTTGTGATAAATCAACCCGAATTGCAGGTGATGATTTCAATGCGAATATTGAAGAATACATGCGTCGTCAACACAACATTTTAATTGGTGAGCGTAGCGCAGAAAGAGTGAAAATTGAAGTAGGTGCCGCTATGACGGAGATTGAAAATCCTCCGGCAGATTTCGCTGTACAAGGGAGAGATCTAATGAGTGGTATTCCCAAAGAAGTTTATATCAGTTACGTTGAAATAGCACATTGTTTAGATAAATCTATCTCTAAAATTGAAGAAGCGATTTTAAATGCCTTAGAGATGACGCCTCCGGAATTAGCTGCCGATATTTACCGTAAAGGTATCTTTATGGCTGGTGGCGGTTCGTTGTTACGTGGTTTAGATAAGCGTATTTCTTTGAAAACAAAATTACCGGTTCACGTTTGTGAAGACCCACTTAGAGCGGTTGCTCGTGGTACAGGAATTGCACTCAAAAATGTTGATAAATTCCCTTTCCTCATTAAGTAAACACAGCGCTTACATTGTAGTTTTATAGAACAAGCAAACGCGGTTTTTCATACTGAAAAATTGTGATTTAATATTTTACAGCGTGAGATCTCTTTTAGCCTTCATATACCGCCATAATTTTATTTTCCTTTTTTTATTTATGGAGTTCGTTTGCTTTTACTTAATGTATCGCAACGATGGTTATCAAGGTTCCAGTATTTTTAATTCTTCTAATAAAATTTCAGCTAACGTTTACCAAACAGCGGCAAGTGTGCGCGAATATTTATTGTTGAAGGATGAAAATAAAAGATTGGCTGAAGAAAACGCAAGGTTATATAACATGCTTCGGTCGGGGTACATGGCGGTGCCTCTTGGTCAGTACACAAAAAAAGACACGCTCTATAAACAACAGTATACTTACGTGAGCGCAAAAGCGGTTAACTCTTCTATTAATCGAAGAAACAATTACATCACCATAAACATTGGCGCTAATCAAGGCATCACTCGTCATATGGCTGTAGTAAATAGTGATGGCGTTGTTGGAAGAGTAACAGATGTGTCGGCTAACTTTGCTACGGTAATGAGTTTATTGCATAAAGATAATATTGTGAATTGTCAATTGAAGAACGATGGAACGTATGGTCCACTGATTTGGGACGGGAAAGATTATCAGTATTGTCAGCTAAAAGATATTCCGGTTCACACCAAAATAAAAAAAGGAGATATTGTTGAGACCAGTGAACAATCCGGCATTTTTCCTGAAGGGATCAAAGTGGGAACGGTTGATAGTTACGAGCAACGTTCAGGCGAACCTTTTTTAACGGTTAAAGTAAAACTAACTACAGACTTCAAAAAACTGAATTACTTATTCGTAATTAAAAATAAATTTAAAGTGGAGCGCGATTCTTTAGAAGCGGCTACGCAGATTCAAAATGACAAGTAGTTTAATAAACAACATAGGCCGTTTTATAATTCTTGTTTTAATGCAAGTGTTAATTGTTCAGAACATACATTTGGGCAGTTACATTATTTTGTTGCCTTATGTTCTAATTATTTTATTGTTTCCTTTTGATATGCCTAAAGTAATGTTGCTGGGCTTTTCTTTTTTAGTGGGATTAACAGTGGATGTATTTTACGACACCGCAGGAATGCATGCGGCCGCTTGCACATTGATGGCATTTTCCAGATACTATCTTTTAAAATTTATTGCCCCACGTGATGGTTATGAAGCAGGCTTAGAACCAAACATTGATGATATGGGAGGCGCATGGTTTACAACGTACGCCGGTGTTTTAATTTTCATTCATCACTTGTTTTTTTTCTATTTGGAAATTTTCAGATGGAGTGAATTTTTTTCTACACTAGGTCGTGTTATACTAAGTTCAATCGGCACATTTGCTTTTGTGTACGTTATCCAGTTTTTGTTTTATAAAACTACACGGAGGAGATAATGAACAACAATGCTCATTTAGGCGACAGAAAATTTATTATCGGAGGATTCTTCGTGCTTATTATTTTGGTTTACATCTTCCGTTTATTTTACATCCAGATTATTGATGAAAGCTATACAATAAAAGCTCAACAACAAGCCATTGAAGTTCGTGTAGATTATCCTCAGCGAGGAGTTGTTTACGACAGAAACGGAAAATATTTAGTGAAGAACGAACCTTCTTACGATTTAATGGTAACGCCAAGACTTGTGAAAGGATGCGATACCGTAGCCTTATGTCAAACACTTGAAATAACAAAAGCAGAATTTCTTAAGCGGATAAAGAAAGCATGCCAAGCGCCTAATTCTCCCCGCAAGGAAAGTATATTCGAGAAGCAAATGACCTCGCAGCGTTACGCTACTTTACAAGAGAAAATGTATCTCTTCAAAGGTTTTTATGTGCAGGTACGTAGTGTAAGAAAATATCCTAAACCAATTGCAGCGCATCTATTAGGATATGTTGGAGAGGTGAACGGAGATGTGACAAAGAAAAATCCTTACTACAAAGACGGAGATTACATTGGTATTACCGGAATGGAACGTGGTTATGAAGAAGCTTTACGAGGAATAAAAGGGAAAAGAAAAATTCTTAAAGACGTACACAACAAAGAAGTTGGAAGTTTCATGGAAGGACAATGGGATACCGCAGCCGTTGCCGGGAAATCGTTATACTCCACACTTGATATGGATTTGCAGGAATACGGTGAGCGATTAATGAAAGGAAAAATAGGCGCGCTAGTAGCTATTGAACCATCAACAGGAGAAATTCTCGCCATCATTTCAGCTCCAAGCTATGATCCTAATTTATTTGTGGGTGTAAAGGAAAGATCTAAAAATTATCCTGTGCTAAGAAATGATTCAACTTTGCCATTATTCAATCGTGCATTACAAGCGATGTATCCTCCGGGATCTACATTTAAATTGATTGATGCCTTGGTTGGACAAGATGAAGGAGTAATTACGCGCAACACCATGTACCATTGCAGCGGAGGTTATCCTCCAATGGGAAATAAACCAAAATGTCACGGCCGTCATACTTTAGATCTTGTGAACGCGATCGCTCAATCTTGTAACTCTTATTTCAGTTATGCTTTTCATGATATTACAAGTCAAAGTAAATTTCCAAAATATGTTGATGGTTTTAATAACTGGCGTGAAAAGGTTATGACATTTGGTCCGGGCACACATTTAGGAACAGACCTTCCGTATGATGCTCCCGGGAACGTTCCCTCTGCAAAGTATTATGATAAAGTATTTGGGAAAGGAAGATGGTTTGGAAATACAATTGTATCATTAGGCATTGGTCAGGCCGAACTTACACTTGTTCCTTTACAGATGGCAAACGTTGTGGCTACAATTGCGAATAAAGGATATTATTATGTTCCGCATTGTGTAAGAGGAGTTGGTGCAGAAAAGACAATTGATAAAAAGTATACTGAGAAACATTATGTGGCGGTTCAGAAAGAAGAATATTATATCAATGTGATTGATGGGATGCAAAAATGTTTTGAGCCCGGCGGTACTGCATACGCATCCCGCATCCCCGGTTATACGGCTTGTGGAAAAACAGGAACTGCCGAAAATCCGCACGGAAAATCACATGCTGTATTTATGGCATTTGCTCCGCGCGATAATCCTAAGATTGTAATAGCAGGTATTATTGAGAACGCAGGTTTCGGTGGAACCTGGACTGCACCAATCGTAAGTTTGATGATAGAAAAATATTTAACGGGAAAAATTACGCGACCTGAATTGGAAAAGAGAATGGAAGCTGTTGACTTAATTAGAGGCAAGAATTTAATAACAACCGAATTCCACTAATGGCATTAAGGCAAAGTGAAAATAGTTTATTCTATGGTGTCGACAAGATAACGGTCCTCACTTACGCTCTCTTGGTATTCATGGGTTGGCTTAATATTTACGCAGCGGTTTATAACGAAGAGCACCAGAATATTTTTGACACCACACAAAAATATGGTAAGCAATTAATATGGATAGGAACAGCGGCCTTAATAGCATTTTCAATTTTATTGATTGATGCCGGTTTTTATACTGTGTTTGCCTATTGGTTCTACGGAATTGTATTGTTGCTTTGTTTGTTAGTTCCTTATTTTGGAAGAGAGATCAAAGGCAGTCGCTCATGGTTCGGGGTTGGGGGATTTGGAATTCAGCCTGCTGAGTTCATGAAATTTGCAACTTGTCTCGCCCTTGCAAAATTTTTAAGTAACGAAAATCTTGTTATCGTGAGTCGCTATCGTTTGCGACTGAAAGATCTCTTTAAAAATTATAAGAATACTTTAATTGCAGTTCTATTTCTTGCCGCTCCTCTTATAATTATTAAAGTGTTACAGGATGAAACAGGATTAGCAATTGTATTTGTATCGCTGATCATAGTTCTTTACCGCGAAGGATTATCAATAAATTTTTTATTGTTTGGATTGCTGGCTGTGATCCTTTTCATTTTGTCATTAGTGGTGGCGCACATTTCAACTTTAATAATCGTATTGGGATGTATCACCGCTGCTTCGTTTTTATTTGTAAAGCGCACTACGCGAAATTTTATTTGGGCCGGATTGATCTTAGCAATGGCAAGCGGCATGGTATTAGGCACAAAAAAAGTTTATGAACATTTAGAACCGCACCAGAAAGTACGTATAGATGTTCTGTTAGGCACAGGCGAAGTAGATAAGAAAAATGAAGCATATAATGTTGATCAGTCGAAGATTGCTATTGGTTCGGGCGGTTGGGCAGGTAAGGGTTATTTGCAGGGCACGCAAACCAAATATAATTTTGTTCCTGAGCAGGATACAGATTTTATTTTTTGTACGGTTGGTGAAGAGTGGGGCTTTTTTGGAAGCACAGTAGTAGTTTTATTGGAGTTGTTTTTAATATTGCGCGTTATATTTTTATCGGAACGGCAACGCTCTCCTTTTAGCCGAATTTATGGTTACGGAGTGGCATCAGTTTTATTTTTTCATGTGTGCATAAATATCGGAATGACGATCGGCTTAATGCCGGTAATTGGAATTCCGCTACCATTTTTCAGTTACGGTGGTTCTTCTTTGTGGAGTTTTACGATTCTCCTTTTTATTTTTATTAAGCTGGACGCGAACCGACTTCTGATTCTGCGTTAAGAATTTAATTTCACTAGATACTTTCCTTCAAGAACAGGAATTACGGGCGCAAGATTTGGTGTTAAGCAATATTTAATATCTTTTTTCAAACCCAATCTTGCTAAACGTTCTTTGTGAGATGCGTTCACTAAAAACTTTATCGGTTCGTGCTGCGCTTGTTCGTATAAATATTTCAACGCTAAACAGCCATCACCTAGTTTGTAGTTTTTTGAGAG
Organism: Bacteroidia bacterium; assembly: GCA_018000995.1. Taxonomy (GTDB): domain Bacteria; phylum Bacteroidota; class Bacteroidia; order B-17B0; family Aurantibacillaceae; genus JAHEYG01. Next base: position 52,352 of record JAGNIU010000012.1, on the reverse strand, counting down.
AGAGAATATTTTTTCAGTAACGGCTCCTGCGTATAAGGCGTCTTCCAGATTAAATTTATTTTTCCAACCTGAACAAAGTAAAGTAATGCCTCGATCTTGTTTCATTAACCACTCACACAACACATCAATATTTAAAAATGAACCTACTACAACTTTATAAGCATTACGCGCAGCTTCAATAGCTTGTGTTCCATTAGTAGTAGTAAGTGCAATTGTTTTTCCTTTCACATGGTCACCCATATAATCGAAAGGTGAGTTTCCAAAATCAAAACCATCTAATTTAATAGCGTTGCGTTCTGCCCCTGCAAGAAAACCTTGGCTCTTGTACGACTGAGCTTCTTCAACGGTTGCAACGGGAATAATTTTATCAGCACCATTATGAAACGCCACACAAATAGCTGAGGTTGCACGAAACACATCAATCACCACAACAATACTTTCATCATCGGCATAAACCGGATAAAGGTGTGGAGAAAAACACGCGTCGATTTTATATTTGTTGTCTTCGCTCAAAATTATTTTTTCAAGAAAGGAATTTTAGAAACCTTTGCTTTAATAGGTTTGTCGCGAATTAAAATAAATATTTCAGAATCAGGCGTAGCTAATTCAGTTTTTACATAACCCATACCAATCGCTTTATTTAAACTTGGCGATTGTGTTCCTGAAGTCACTTTGCCAATAATATTTCCATTAGCATCAGCAATTTGATAATCGTGACGTGGAATACCACGGTCAATCATTTCAAAACCGACTAATTTTTTACTAACACCATTTGTTTTGTGTTTTTCAATTTCAGTACGGTTAGTGAAATCTTTTGTGAATTTAGTAATCCATCCTAAACCTGCTTCAATTGGAGAAGTAGTATCATCAATATCATTTCCGTATAAACAGAAACCCATTTCTAAACGTAAAGTATCACGCGCGCCTAAGCCAATTGGTTTAATGCCGAATTCTTTTCCCGCTTCAAAAACAGCATCCCACATTTTTTCTGCATTCTCATTTCCAACATATAATTCAAATCCGCCCGCGCCTGTATAACCTGTATTCGAAATAACTACATTATCAATTCCTGCCATTGTTCCAACAGTAAATGTGTAGTATTCCATTTTCGATAAATCAACTTTCGTTAATTTCTGTAAAGTTGCTAATGCTTTCGGACCTTGCACCGCTAACAAACTTGTTTTGTCAGAGGTATCAATCATCTCCACGTTATCAGTATTGTGTTTCTTAATCCAATTCCAATCTTTTTCAATATTAGAGGCGTTTACTACTAAATAATATTCATCCTGACTAACACGATAAACTAAAAGATCATCAACAATTCCGCCTTTATCATTTGGTAAACATGAATACTGAACTTTCCAGTCTGTAAGTTTCGACGCGTCATTTGAAGTTACTCTTTGTATTAAATCTAATGCACCCGGACCTTTAATTTTAAATTCGCCCATGTGACTCACATCAAAAACACCAACACTATTACGTACTGCTAAATGTTCGTCGTTTAAACCTGAATAAGAAACAGGCATATTGTAACCTGCAAATGGCACCATTTTAGCGCCTAAACTAATGTGTTTGTTGGTAAGAGCTGTGTTTTTCATAAGTGGATGATTTGAAACAAAAGTACATTTAATTATTAAAAATGTTCAGAAATTAAGGGATTTCCTTAGGCGCGCATCTTGCTAATAACCAAGCGAATAAGTGGCCCATGTTAAAAATCACTAATTAACAGACTCGCACTAAATTAACTTCAAATTGGTTTTTTACTTTAGCACTTGTTACTTTTCACGAAATGTGAATTATACAACAAAACCCAATTAATGCGCCTTAGCCTAATTACGCTTTTTTCAATTTTATGTTTAGGTGTTAGCGCGCAAAGCATTAAGTTAAGCGGCAATATTCAAGATACTACTTCAAATGGTGTAATGAAGAATTCCATTTTAATGGTTACTAAATTCAAGGATTCAACATTAGTAAATTATTCAAGAACTGATAAAAACGGATTATTTAAAAACATAAAAGTTCCTGTTGATACTTATTTGGTTGTTATTTCTAATCCAAACTTCAGCGACAAAACTTATTTATTAGTGCCAACCGCGAAAGATTCTGTTTTTAATTTTAAGAATGTTGTTCTTCCACCAAAATCTTTTTTATTAAATGAAGTTGAGATTGTGGCAAGCAAAGAAAAAATGTATTATAAAGGTGATACATTAATGTTTACTGCAGATTCGTTTAAGTTGAAACAAGACGCAACCGTAGAAGACTTATTAAAAAAATTACCAGGCGTTAAAGTGGATGCTGCTGGAAAAATTACTGTGCAGGGAAAAGAAGTTAGTCAGGTTTTAGTTGATGGCGATGAGTTTTTTGGTAGTGACCCAACAATTGCCACAAAAAATTTAAATGCAAAATCAGTTGAGAATGTACAGGTGTATGAAAAGAAAAATGAAGATGCAGAGAGTCAGGATGAAACAGTTAAGGTGTTGAACTTGCAATTAAAAGAAGACGCGAAGAAAGGATATTTCGGAAAAGCATCTGTGGCCTCGGATTTTCAGAAATTTTATGAGAATGAATTATTGTTGAACAGATTTAAGAAGAACAGAAAATTATCCATATTCGGCTTGTTTGCGAACACGCCTAAACAAGCTTTCGGCGGAAATGATAATTGGACTTATGGTTTAGAGAATGAAAACGATTGGAGTTATGATCCGGAGTCAAATTCATGGACCAGTTCCGGTAATAGCAAACCAGGTGTACCGCAAACTTTAAAGGGCGGATTTTATTATAACGACAAGCTGAGTAAAAAAATAAAATTGAATACTGATTACACTTTTAAAGAAAACCAACTAACAACAAGTCAGGAAACAAACACACAGTTTTTTTTAGAAGACACCTCCTATACCAACGCAAAAACAGTTAACACAAAACTATTTAATCAAACACATAACTTTAATTTACGCTGGGTTCAAAATTTAGATTCATTAACTGAGCTAACCGTTAAGCCAAAAATTAATTATAACACTTCATCAAATACAAGTTCACAAAACGATAAATTTATTTCAGCTACAAACGAATTAACCCGTGCGACAGATATCTATAATAGTAGTAAGTCGGAAACCACAGATGCAAACGTGATGATTAAATTGCAAAGGAATTTTAAGAAAAAAGACAGACAATTTACGGTTACCTATCAACCTACTTATTATAATTCAATTACGAAATCAACTTTAAATACAGATTTCAGATATTATCTGGGACAAGCTGCGGATTCGATTTTAAAACAAAAACGGACTAGTGAGAATAGCAGAATGGAGCACAACGCTACTGTAAATTATATTGAGCCACTTACTAAAAAATTTAAAGTTGAGATTGGTTATGGTTTTTCACACAATGAGAATTCAAGTAACAGAACAACTCTTGATTTTGACGGCATTGCTTTTGACGCGCTTAATACTACTCAGTCTAATAATTTTAAGAACAAGCGTATTTCTAACAGAGCAGGTGGAAAATTAATTTATGAGGTAAAAAAATACCGTGTAAGTTTAGGAGCTAATTACCGCAACATCTATCAAGAAAATATTAATGTAACAACCGGTCAGCATTTAAGCTTAAATGTGAATAATGTTTTACCAACCGCTTCATTTAATTACCGTCCTAATCAGGGCTCGAATCTTTCTGTTTTCTATAACATGCAATCGCAATTGCCAGATTTGAAACAAATGCAGCCGGTAATTGATAATACAGACCCGAATAATATTAGTATTGGAAATCCTGACCTTAAGCAAGCCTTTACGAATAATGTAAACATGAATTACTATTTCTACAAAGGCATTAGTGATATTAATTTTTATGCAGGCGGAAATTACAATAGTGTAATAGGAGAAATAAATGAAAAAACAACTTTCGATTCTATTGGCCGTTCAATTACTGTTCCTGTAAATGTGGATGGAAATTATTTTGGAAACATTTATTTAGGAGGCGGACTTCCGGTGTTTAAAAAGTTATTTAAGATTGATTACAGGGTTAGTTTAAGTCATAATAATAATGTTGGTTTTGTGAATGATCAGAAAAACGTAACCCAAAACTCACAGTATGCAGGAGGGCTTACTTTTGAAAAAGAATTTGGAGAAGATATTGAAATTAGAATTGGCGGCGATTACAATTATAATGTGCCGAAGCAAACCATCAGCTTGCAATCTAATAAGCCATACTATAATTATGGTTTGGAAGCGGGGTTCCGCATAAAACTATTTGAGCGATTGAATTTTGATGCTGAAGCTAATTACACCAACAATGGTAACCGTGCTGTGGGATATAACATTGATTATACGATTGTGAATGCAAACATCAGTTACTCATTTTTAAAAGCGAAGAATTTAATTTTAGGTATTGATGCTAACGATATATTAAATCAGAATATTAATAATCGCCGCGATATTCAGGCGAATAAAATTGTGGACTCGAAAACACAAATTATTCGTCAGTATTTCCTTGGCCGTATTACCTATAAATTCACCAGTCAGAAAGAAAAACAGGAGGAGGAGTATGATTAGGATTTTGATAGTAGTTATTATGTGCTTTACGTTTAGTGTTAACGCACAGATTACTTCGGGCAAAGTTGTTTACGAGCGAAAAACAAACTTGTATAAAAAGATGAAGGGTGGCAATGTAAAGGATTGGATAAAGGAAGCTGATAAAATTAAGTTGGATTATTTCGAATTATATTTTAATGATACTTGTTCTGTCTTTAAGCCTCAGGAAAGTGAATTAAAAGAAAGTTTTGGTTGGGCTACACAGAAAAGTACTGTGTATCAAAACTTCAATACTACACTTCGTTATACCATTAAAGATATGTGGGGCGAACAATTACATATTAAAGATAGTTTAAGAAAGAGAGTATGGCACATTACAGAAAGCTCAAGAAAAATAGCAGGATACAATTGTAGAAAAGCGGTTTGGAGAGCGAATGACAGCACACGAATTTATGCTTGGTTCAGTTATGATTTAACAACATCAACAGGTCCTGAAAGTTTTTACGGTTTGCCGGGCGTAATATTAGGTTTAGCCACCGAGGACGGAGGAGTTGTTTACTTTGCCAAGACAATTGAATTAATAAAGACAGATGCACTTGCGTTAGTGCCTCCCAAAAAGAAAAAGGTCTTTACAACGAAGGAGTTAAAGGATGATATGGAAAAGCGTTACGGCAAAGAAAAGTGGTTCAAGGAGATGTGGCATGAGCAATTTGGGATCTGGTAACAAGCTCAGCACAAATAAAAAAGCCGCGCATTTCTGAGCGGCTCTTAAATTTCAATTATAATAGAGACTATTTTTTAGAAATAGCTGATGATACTAAATATTCTCTGTTCATACGAGCGATATTCTCTAATGAAATAGATTTAGGACACTCTGCTTCGCAAGCACCGGTGTTTGTACAATTTCCAAATCCTTCTTCATCCATTTGATGTACCATGTTTAATACACGTTGTTGTGCTTCAATTTTTCCCTGTGGTAATAATGCTAATTGAGAAACTTTTGCAGACACAAATAACATTGCAGAACTATTTTTACAAGCTGCTACACAAGCACCACAACCAATACAAGCCGCCGCTTCAAACGCTTCGTCTGCATCAGTTTTCGGAATTAAAATATTGTTTGCGTCTTTTGCATTACCAGTATTTACAGAAACGAATCCGCCGGCCGACATAATTCTATCAAACGAAGAACGGTCTACAGCAAGATCTTTTATCACCGGAAACGCAGCGCTTCTCCAAGGTTCAACTACAATTGTATCGCCATCTTTAAAGCTACGCATGTGTAACTGACAAGTTGTAACACCTTCTTTCGGCCCGTGTGGGCGACCATTAATATACATTGAGCACATACCGCAGATACCTTCGCGACAGTCGTGGTCAAACGCAATTGGTTCTTTTCCTTCGTTGATGAGTTGTTCATTCACAACATCAAACATTTCTAAGAAAGACATATCGGGTGAAATACCTTTTGCAAGATAAGTTTCAAATTTACCTTTAGTGTCTTTGTTTTTTTGTTTCCACACTTTAAGTGTGAGATTCATATTTCCGTGACTCATAATTTAGGATTTAGGGTTTAGGATTCAGGAGTAAGTGGTTCCTTCTTCTTTAACCAAATTTGTATTGTTTATTTTATTTTCTAATGAATTAATTAATGCATTGAACATTTTGAATTCCTCTAACATTATAGAATTGACCTTTTCGCAATCTTCTTCTTTGATAAAATTTAATCGAATGCTTAATATAATCGCGGATTCAACTTCTTGTAAACTGCCTTGTGCAATATAAAGTGAGTTAATATAATTTTTAGTTGTGTTCCGTCCGTAACCCTCGGCAATATTTAAGGAAATAGAACTAACAGCTCTTCTTATTTGACTAGTCATTCCATAAATCTCCTCTTTTGGAAATTTTGCAGACAGCTTATAGACTTCAACAGCCAAATCAATCGACTTCTGCCAAATTATCAAATCCTTATATGACTTTATACTTCCCACTATATCCTAAAATCCTATATCCTTAATCCTACTAAGCGTAATTACGCTGAGCTAATTTAATATTCTCGAATTTCAATTCTTCTTTGTGTAATTCAAAGTTGCTTTCGCCTTTGTATTCCCATGCAGCAACATAAGCGAAGTTATCGTCATCACGTAAAGCTTCTCCATCTTTAGTTTGGTATTCTTCACGGAAATGTCCGCCACAACTTTCGTTACGGTGCAATGCATCTTTACACATCAATTCTCCTAATTCAATAAAGTCAGCAACACGATGCGCTTTTTCTAATTCAGGATTAAACTCGTTAGCCTCACCCGGAACACGAACGTTTGACCAGAATTCTGCTTTCAACTGTTGAATTTCAGTAATGGCAGAAGTTAATCCTTCTTTGTTACGAGCCATTCCACATTTGTCCCACATAATTTTTCCTAAACGTTTGTGGAAGTGGTCAACAGATTTAGTTCCTTTAATTGAGAATAATTTATTAATACGTTCCTGAACTTCAGCTTCAGCTTTTACAAATGCTTCGCTATCGGTTGGAATTGCTTTTGTGCGAATCTCTTCAGATAAATATTCGCCAATAGTATAAGGAATTACAAAATATCCGTCGGCTAATCCTTGCATTAATGCAGAAGCTCCTAAACGATTTGCTCCGTGATCAGAGAAGTTTGCTTCTCCTAAAGCATATAAACCTTCAACTGTAGTTTGTAAATTATAATCTACCCATAGTCCACCCATTGTGTAGTGAACTGCAGGATAAATACGCATTGGTTGTTCGTAAGGATCTTCGCCGGTAATTTGTTTGTACATGTCAAACAGGTTACCATATTTTTCCTTCACAACCTCTTTACCCATTTTAATAATCTCTTCTTTGCTTGGGTTGTGAAGTCCTTTTTTGTTGGCTTCAATTTTTCCGTAACGCTCTGTATTAGCAGCGAAATCTAAATACACCGCCATTTTACTTGTACCAACTCCGTAACCTGCATCACAACGTTCTTTAGCAGCACGTGATGCTACGTCGCGCGGAACTAAATTTCCGAAGGCAGGATATCTTCTTTCTAAATAATAATCTCTTTCGTCTTCAGGAATATCAATTGCTTTACGATTGTCATCTTTCTTTTTTGGAACCCAAATACGTCCATCATTACGTAATGATTCACTCATTAACGTTAATTTCGATTGGTGATCACCTGAAACAGGAATACAAGTTGGGTGAATTTGTGTATAGCAAGGATTTCCGAAGAACGCTCCTTTTTTATGTGCTTTCCAAGCTGCAGTTACGTTACTGCCCATAGCGTTTGTAGAAAGATAGAATACGTTACCATAACCACCTGTACATAATAATACAGCGTGACCAAAATGTTTTTCTAATTTTCCGGTCACTAAATCGCGGGCAATAATACCGCGGCATTTACCATCGATATTTACAATGTCCATCATTTCATGACGCGCTAATAATTGTACAGCTCCCATTCCAACCTGACGTTGTAATGCAGAGTAGGCGCCTAATAATAATTGTTGTCCTGTTTGTCCTGCCGCATAAAATGTACGTTGAACTTGAGTTCCACCGAATGAACGGTTACTTAATGTTCCGCCGTATTCACGGGCAAAAGGAACGCCTTGCGCAACACATTGGTCAATAATATTTCCCGACACTTCCGCAAGGCGGTGTACGTTAGCTTCACGTGCGCGGTAATCACCACCTTTAATAGTATCGTAGAATAAACGGTAAACGCTGTCACCATCATTCTGATAATTTTTTGCAGCATTAACTCCGCCTTGTGCAGCAATACTGTGCGCGCGACGAGGAGAATCCTGAAAACATAATACTTTTACTTTGTATCCCATCTCCGCTAAAGTTGCAGCAGCTGATGCTCCGGCTAAACCGGAACCAACTACAATCACTTCTAAACTGCGTTTGTTAGCAGGATTTACTAAATGAACTGTAGAACGGTACTTTGTCCATTTGTTCTCTAAAACCCCTTCAGGAATTTTAGCGTTTAATTTTGGTGAACTTGCCATATAAATATTTAAAAGTTAGAAGTCAAAAATCAAAAGGGTTATACAATTAATTTAAAATGTAATGCAATTGGCATCGCTGCAAAGATTAATGGAACGATAATTGAAAATGCAACGCCACATACTTTAATACATGGTGTATATTTATTGTGGTTTAATCCTAAAGTTTGGAAAGCTGATTGAAAACCGTGTAATAAGTGATACGCTAAAGAAACCATTCCTAAGCAATACACAATCACTACCCATAATTCAGAAAAAACAAATTTCATTCTATCGAACATGGTGATTTGACTGCCTTCAATATGTTCGCGGGTGTGAGCAAGATTATCGGTAAAACGGCTTTGTACCCAGAAGTGAGCTAAGTGAACAATTAAAAACATTAAAATTAATGTTCCTAATAAACCCATCCAGCGACTGTACCATTTTGAATTCGCGTTTCCGTTTGTAACACCATAAGCGATTGGGCGTGCTTTACGGTTTTCCAAGGTTAAAATTAAAGCTTGGAAAATGTGAACTAGAATTCCCGCAAATAAAACTATTTCCATAGCGCGGATAATCCAGTTGGTGCCCATAAATTCGCAGCCTAAGTCGAATGTTTCGCCGCCGTCATTAATAAAAATGAGCGCATTTACAAAGCAATGCACTACTAAAAACGATATTAAAAAAAGGCCTGTAATGCCCATTAAAAACTTTTTACCGATTGAAGATTTTAAGAAACCTGATTTACTCATAAGGTTAAAATTTTGATTTAGAAATTATCTTTGCAAATGTATAATTGCTAATGGTTTTTCCCAATAAAAAATGCAATTCCTTATCACTAAAAATGTAACATTAGGCTAAAAATGCCCGATAATTATAAAAAAGGCTTATTTGGAAAGATTCTAAAGTGAAATTTAGAATGAATGTTGAAGTCTTAGACCGAAATTAAGCATGGCAGAATAACCTTTGTAACCAAACTCAAAATCAAACATATCCTGAAATCGATAATCATCTTTAGGAAGAATGTGTTTTGTATAAAAGAAATATTCTGTAGTTAGACCAAGTTTTGTGGAAGGGTGAATAGTATAAAACAAACCTGTTTGTGCGCTTAAAGAAATACATATTTTACCAAGACCATATCCGGCATAATAACCAGTTGTTCCGCTTTCATTTACTACTTTAATATTGTCTTCACGATACGCTAAAATAGTTGGATTGAAGTTAATTCCATTTTGAAGAGAGAGCTTTTCACTTAGGTTATAAATAAATTTAAGGCCTAAAGATAATCCTGCTGTATGGTTATTGCGATTAAAAGTATAATGACCACTTTCTCCTCCCATACATCCACTCCATCCTCCGATTGCTTTTATTTTTTGTGCTTCGTTAAAGTAATTAATTGAAACAGGAAAAGACAAAGACGATTTCGCGCATAAGCTAAACTGCTTTTCAAGTCCGCCTTTTATATAATACGATGGTTTTGAACTTATAGTTCCCTCATATTCAAAACTAGAGGTTGAGCCACCCGGATCCTTAACGTGAAAACTTCTATTTGTTGCAGTATTAAAACAGGTCCCACCCTCAATAAAAAAAACACTTTTATTCTGCGAAAGCAAAACAATAGGAAAACAGAATAGTATTAATAAAATCGACCTCATTTCACCACTAAAAATAGTAAAAAATGAGCATTAGGGCAATTAATCAGACTAAAAACAGGGTTTTATAGACAAATACCTTTCAAATCCGCCTATTTTTTACTTACTTTAGTCCCCGTTTACCCCATTTATGCTCAATAAAGAAGTATTACTTGAAGTTAAAAACCTTGTCACTGATTTTAAAACAGAGGACGAGTATATACGAGCAGTTAACGATGTTAGTTTTACACTACATAAAGGGGAAACCATTGGAATAGTTGGAGAGAGTGGTTCGGGAAAATCGGTTACAGCGTTATCTATTATGCAATTAATTCCAAATCCTCCGGGACGAATTAGTGGCGGACAAATTTTGTATCATACAAAAGATCATCGTACGGTTGACCTTACCAAAGTAAGCGGCAAAGAAATGCGCAGTTTCCGTGGTAATGAAATCGGAATGATTTTTCAGGAGCCAATGACCTCATTGAATCCTGTAATAAAATGTGGCGACCAGGTTATGGAAGCCATTATGATTCATAACAAAGTTTCTAAACGTGCAGCACGTTTGCGCACACTCGAATTATTTTCGCAAGTACAATTACCTACACCTGAATTAATGTTGGACAGATATCCGCATCAATTATCGGGCGGACAAAAACAAAGGGTAATGATTGCGATGGCAATTAGTTGTAATCCCGGTGTTTTAATTGCAGATGAACCAACAACCGCATTAGATGTTACAGTACAGAAAACAATTTTAGAAGTGATGATGAAATTACAACGTCAGCACAATATGGGCATTCTGTTTATTACACACGATTTAGGTGTAATTGCAGAATTAGCCGATAAAGTGGTGGTGATGTATAAGGGAAAAATTGTGGAGCAAGGTCCGGTTATGGATATTTTCCGTAACCCTAAACATCCTTACACAAAAAGTTTATTAGCTTGTCGCCCGCCTTTAGATCGTCGTTTAAAACGCTTACCTGTTGTAAGTGATTTTATGAATCAGAATGCTCAAGGAGATATTGTTGAAATTCCGAAAACTGTTTCTGAAGCGATAGGTAGTGTAAGTATCACGCGAGAAGAACGTGAAAACGCACATTCTGAATTGTATTCAGGAAACAAAATACTTGAATTGCAAGGTTTAAAAACCTGGTTCCCTGCTGAAAAAGGTTTTTTCGGCAATGTTAAATCATTTACTAAGGCTGTTGATGATGTTACATTCGATGTTTATGAAGGAGAAACACTTGGACTGGTAGGGGAGAGCGGTTGTGGAAAAACAACTTTGGGAAGAACGATTTTGAAATTAGTTGATGCTCATGAAGGGAAAGTATATTTCAAACAACAAGAAATTTTAGGAATTTCTGAAGATGCCTTCAGGCCATTACGCCGAAACATGCAAATTATTTTTCAGGACCCGTACTCGTCTTTGAACCCGCGTATCACAATTGGAGAAGCGATTAAAGAACCAATGACTTTCCATAATATTTTAGGAAGCGCAAAGGAGCGTAAGGAAAAAGTTTATGATTTATTGAAAAAAGTTGGCTTGGAAGAAAAGCATTTTGGCCGTTATCCTCACGAGTTTAGTGGCGGTCAACGTCAGCGTGTTTGTATTGCTCGCGCTTTAGCAGTGAGTCCTCAGTTTTTAATTTGTGATGAAAGTGTAAGTGCGTTAGATGTGAGTGTTCAGGCGCAAGTGTTGAATTTATTGAATGATTTAAAGAAAGAATTTAAGTTTACTTATATATTTATTTCTCACGATTTAAGCGTTGTGAAATTCATGAGCGACCGAATGGTTGTAATGAATAAAGGTAGAGTGGAAGAGATTGGTGATGCTGACGATATTTGTAATAGTCCGAAATCAGAATACACTCAAAACTTAATCAACTCAATTCCAAAAGGGCGATTAGAAGATATTCAATCGAGTATCGACAAAAAAAGTTCACTGCTTGTTAATTCCTAATAACGGAATTCATGAAGTATTTAATTACATCAATATTGTTTTTCGTTTCTTTTCAGATTTTCTCACAATCTAAATCTGTTTCAAGTTTAATTACATTAATTAGTAAAGCCGATACCGTTTATTTTGTGGCCGATAATTCAGGGTGTTTTCACGCTTATGTTTTGGAAGTGAAATTATGTAAGCAAAAATCGGGCGAGAGAAAACTTATAATGAAAACTGACACGGGCTTGGTTGAAAAGAAACTTTCGGCAAAAAAATATCAGGCATTTATCAATAATTATAAAGCATCAACAAATTACTTCATTAAAAACAATAAACAAACGTGTACAAGCACAACTGAATTCGATTTGTATTGTAAAACAAAATCCGGGAGCGCCAATGGCTCTAAATTTAAAAATGTGAACTGTGATGCTAAGTATAATCCGGAACTATTTCTTCAAGAATTACTGCGCATTAAGGAAGGCGCAAAAAAATAATGTTCGAGTTTTTAAAACAATTAACCGATCCGGAAAGTATTATTAAATACGGCGGACTTGCCTTGTTATTGTTTGTGATATTTGCTGAGACCGGTTTATTTGTGGGATTTTTTTTACCGGGTGATAATTTAGTTTTTATTGCGGGACTGTTATGTGCGATGAAGCCCGAACTAATGAATGTTTCGTTACCTGTACTTTTAATCAGCATGATGTTGGCAGCTATTATCGGAAATATGTTTGGATTTTGGTTCGGAAAAAAAGCCGGCGAAAAATTATATAGCCGAAAGGACAGTTTCTTTTTCAGGAAGAGGCACCTTGAAATGACAAAAGCCTATTACGAAAAACATGGCGGAAAAACATTAATAATAGGACGGTTTATTCCCATTATCAGAACATTTGCACCCATACTAGCCGGCGTCATTAAAATAGAATTTAAAAAGTTTATGCTTTACAATGTGATAGGCGCTGTTGCTTGGATTGGAAGTATTGGCACTATTGCTTTTTATTTAGGAAAAAAATTTCCGGAAATTGAAAGTTATTTAGGATATGTTTTTGGCGCCTTAATTATTTTGACTGCATTGCCAATCATAACCACATTTCTAAAAACAAAAAAGGCGGAATAAATTCCGCCCTTAAATTGTCTTTTATTTTTTATTATCAACGCCTATATCTTTAATAGCTAATCCTAATTCGTTCATATCGTGATTGAATTCTTGTTTGAAGGATGTCCACATACTTGTTTTTGTAGAATCGCAGGTTTCAATTTTCTTTCTTAGTTCATTATTTCTTTTCTCTAGGGCTGCAATTTTTTTATCATACTTTTGTTTATCTTCTTTGCTTCCGTCTATTTTCTTGATTTTTAAATCAGAAATCTTAGTTTTGTTTTCGGCAATAATAGTTTCAGCGTCTTTCTTGAATTTTTGAAAATCAGCAGCCGAATCAATTCGCGCCTCTTTTAAATCCTGTTTTGCTTCAGCAACATCTTTTCTTGCTTCCTTAGCTTTTTTATCTTCTTGTGAAAACGCAGTAAAACCGGTCACCATCACCAATGCTGTTAGGGTCAAAATTTTCTTTTTCATTTTTTTTAGATTTAGTTGTTTCGATAAAGGTATTTTAACGGCCATATCAACTCTTGCAAAACTTAAAATTTTAGTTGCAAAATTCACACCTTTATTTCTTATTCTGTAATTCACTCTTTTTCTGATAAGCTTCCGATAAGGATTTAGGTTGTGCGCCTTTATAATTTAGTTTGTAATAAGAAAATCCATTAAAAGGGATTGTATTCTTGTTTTCGTGTAGTGTTAAACGTTTATCTGTTTTGTTATTTGAAAAATAGCTCTTAAATACTTTTTCGCGTTGTTTTGCAAGATGAACAAATCTTTTATCTACCAAATCATTTCCCACAAAGCGACTGCATTTCTCTTGCATAGTAAAAACTAAATCTCCTGAGTGATGTTTGTTAAGATATTTTACGAAGGCAGAATCTTTAACAGACATTTTTACAACGCGCAGTGAATCCTCTTCAGTAAAAAATCGGTTTTCCTTATTTGTATGAATAAGGAAATACTTCTTTTTTGCTTCATAAAACAAAATATGTTCTTTTTCTTTCAATGTGTATTGGAAAGGTGTAACAGATAATGAAGCTTCAGGATGCTCTTCAAGAAAATCAGCCGCAGCACGAATAAATTTTTCTTGGTTTGATTTGAGTACACTTTGAGAAAACCCCCATTTTAAAGTCAGCGCTTCTTCAATTTCGTTTTCTAAAATCAGATCTTGAAAGGCTTCAGGCGTTGTAGGTGGTTTAACCAAAATGTTTTTCAGTAAATCAAGCACAACATCTTTCAAATGGAATTTGGGATCATTTAAATTTCCGGTGATTGGCATTTCGTAATCTATTACTTCCCGACGTTCACGAACAAAGGCCATTACTAAGGGTATTGGAATCCATTTTGAATCCTTATTTTTTACACGCTCAGATATATGGGGATAAAGTATAATTAAATGATTGCTGCTTTTTATATTTCCATTCCGTACATTCCAAACACCTTTAACATTAATAGTTCCCTTGTCCATAGGAAAGGAAGTGTATTTAATGAGATAAGGATTAAAGACGGTGAGCGGAATTTTTCTAAGATTATAGGTCAAATCAAAATCGCTACTATCTTTAGGGTTAATACTTAGCTCAACAGCTAAAGAGCCATAAGGTTTAAGATTTGATTTTAAATGTAGTTTTACGCGCTCTCTACTTTTCTCGATAGAGTCGGCTGCGATAAAAAGCGGATTTACGGCGACTGAAAATTTTTCGCTTAGTGAGTAATCGTTGTACTGAAAGTTTGCACTATCAATTTCTAGCCGGTTAATTTTATAATAGCTTCTAAAAAAATTCTTAGCCAACTTCTCCACGTACTTAGCAATTTCAAGAATAAGATTCGAGCGTTGGGAATTTGTATTGGCAGCAGAAATGTTCGACCCCCTTTTACCAAATATAGTTTGAATATTATCTAAACGATCATAACGTTCATATTTGAAATACGGTTGATGAAGGATTACTGAGTCAAACACGTACTTCTTATTTTGTGGACTTAAATCTATAATACCAACTTTAAACTTAGTGAAGGAAGCATAATCTTCAGTCGAATCCTTTCCAAAATGAAATTCATTTAGTGTTAATGCTCCTTTAGCATATAGGTCGCGGGCATTTCTAAGATTTCCACGGGCTTTAATGGTTGCATCTAAATTTGCTGTAAAGCGCCCGTAGTTACTCAATTGTTTTAAATACTGTTCAATGAACTGAAGGTCATATTTTTTTATGTTCGTGGAAAGACGGTAATCTAAGTTCTTAATGTTAAGTGTAAAATCACCCTGCGACTCGCCTTTACCAATACCCGGCAAAAAAGAAAATTTCACCAGCATAGTATCTGCATCCCAATGTAAACCCGAGCTTTCAATATTTACTTGCTTGATAAAATAGTTTATCGGAATTGTGTTTTCGCGATAATAGAAAGTACCATTATTTATTTTGATTTTTAAAATACTAAAATGAGCAGGAGATTTGCGTACTAATGATTTTTTAGGTGTAAACTTATCAATGAGATCTCTAAAATTAAGTCGGCTTTTACTGGTATCCTGAATAATTGTTCCAAATGGTTTATCCAGTACCAATTCATCTATAATGTAGTCTTTAGAGAATAGTTTACGCATTTGAAGATTCGCGCTTACGCCTTTTGAAGAAAAGAAAATACTGTCACTATTCAATTCATAAATTTTTAAATTATCGAGGTGTACATATCCTGTAAAAGGATTTACATAAGCCCAATCCATTTTAACTTGCCGGCCAAGATACTTTTCGTCGTATTTTTCGACCAAGTATTTAGTAAGTGGAGAAATAAAAATAATTATGCCTGCTGCAAGAGCAATGATTGTTGCTGAGAAAATAAGCAACGTTCTCTTTGAATGTCTGAACTTTTTAATTTTTTTGTCAGGAGAGTCCATCTGCTATTTTTACTTTTCTTCTTTATCATTAGTATTCTTCTTCTTTTTCTTGAAGTAACCTCTTAACAATACATTTTTACTTGCGGCGTTCATGTTTTGTTTAAAGCCCCCGGCACCCTGTTTAATATTTACTAAGGCGGCGCTCACATCTGTAGCCATTGTACTATCCATTAATAATTTTCCAACGGTTCCCTTTCCTTGTTTAATGTTTTCCATAACGGCCGCGAGATTACCTGTTATATCTGCAGCGTTATCAGCTGTTACTTTTAGTTTAGATAAAATTTCATCCATGCTCACCGCTTGTGCTGTTTTTATAAAATCATCATCTTCCAGTTCTTTTGTGTTTCCGAAGCCTGGCGTAATAATTACTATTCTGTTTCCCATTAAACCATCCGAACCAATAATTGCATTAGCATTTTTCTTGATGAACTTTCGGGATTTTTCATCTATTTGCATGTCCACTTTTACAGTTGTATCCGTTATTTGTTGAATGTCTTCTATAACCCCAACATTGATTCCGGAAAAGCGGACGTTGTTACCAATTTGTAATCCGCTTATATCTTTAAATACACCGCTCACATGAAATGTACTACTGAATAATTGTTGTCGTTCGCCAATCAAATATATTCCTGCTATAAATAGGGCCAGAGCTAAGGAAACAAATATTCCGAGTTTTAATTTACCGCCAGTTTCGTTTTTCATAATGTATATTGTTATTTAAAAAAAGCACTTACCCATTCATCTTTCGATGCTTCTAATTCTTTGAATGTGCCTGAAGCTGCCGACGTCCCATTTTTAAGAACAATCATTTTATTAGCAGTCATTCGCGCGCATTCAACATCGTGTGTAATAATGATGCTCGATGTATTGTATTTTTTCTGTATGTTTAAAATGAGCTGACTAATTTCTTTAGCTGTAATAGTATCTAAACCTGTAGTAGGTTCATCGTAAAATATTATTTCAGGCTTTAATATTATTGCTCGTGCAAGTCCGATACGTTTTCGCATACCACCCGAAAGTTCGGAAGGCATTTTGTCAATAGCCTCAACTAGTCCAACGTTTCCTAAAGCCTCCAAAACTATCTCATCAATTTCTTCCTGTGTTTGTGATTTTGAGCCCCTCAGCGGAAACTCAAGATTTTCTCTTACTGTCATCGAATCATATAGAGCGGCGCCTTGAAACAAGAAGCCAATTTTTTTTCGGAGTGTATTTAAGGAGTCATCTTTTAGTTCCAGAATATTTTCTCCTATAAGTTCAACTTTCCCTTCATCAGGTTCCACTAAACCAACAAGGCATTTTATTAAAACGGATTTCCCGCTTCCTGACTTTCCGAATACAACTAGATTCTCACCTTTTTCTATTGTGAAATTTATATCTGTTAAAACATGATTAGTGCCAAACGATTTTTTCAAATGTTGTATTTCAGCTACGGCCCCCATTATGTAATAGTAAAAAGACTGGTGATTTGTACAGCTACCATATCAATTATAAAAACAGACAAGGACGCAATGACTACTGCAGAGTTAGCTGCTATGGCGACACCTTCAGTTCCTTTGCTGGAATTATAACCTTTGTAACAACCGATTATTGCAATCATAAATCCGAAGAAAAATGTTTTTATAATAGCAGGAAATACATCCATAAACGTGAGTTTCTCAAACACTTTTACAACAAACAGATCAAAACTGACATCTCCCTTTAAATTAACGCCAATGTAAGCGCCGTATAATGAAACGGCATCAGCTAAAATTACCAGCACCGGCAGCATTAAAGTAGCAGCAACAACTCTTGTCACCACTAAATATTTGAAAGGATTAATTCCTGAAACTTCCATAGCATCTATTTGCTCAGTTACTTTCATAGATGCTAATTCGGCGCCAATGCTCGAACCCACTTTTCCTGCAAATATCAAAGCGGTAATTACAGGGCCAATTTCACGGATGATAGAAACGGCTACCATTGCAGGTAACCAAGATTCGGCTCCGAATTTAGCAAGAGTAGGCTGTGATTGAATTGTGAGAACCAATCCCATAATAAAACCGGTAATGATTACCAGAGGAAATGATTTGTATCCGATTAAATAAGATTGTTTAATAAACTCTTTAAACTCATAAGGCGACTTAATCAACTCTTTTAAAAAGCGACCAATAAACCGCGTGAGCATAGTTATTTCTTCAAAAAAATCTTTTACACTTTTTAAGTGTTGATTTTCGGATAGTTTTATTTGCGCCTTCACCTGTTTAAATTTGAATAGCTAATTAGTTTAAATAACGTCTTAGTATCCATGCCGTGGTTTCGTGATGCTCCATTAAACCGGTTAAGAAATCAGCAGTGCCGGCGTCTTTGTTTTTTTCGGAACAAGTTTCAACATCACAACGTAAACAAACAATCACTTCTTCGTGATCCTTTAATAATTCCTTTAGAGTGTCTTTTGAGGAATGATATTTTCCGGGATGCTCCTTAAGTTTAGAGAGTTTCGAAAATTCTGTCATAGTGCCAATTGTTTTCTGACCTAATTTCCCAATTCGCTCAGCAATTTCATCAATTGCTTCTTCCAAACCTTTGTATTGATCTTCAAATAATTTATGAAGTTCCATAAAGCTTTCTCCTGCAACATTCCAATGCGCTTTTCTGGTTTTGATGTATAATGTCATTTCGTTAGCTAAAACAACTTCTAATAGAGAGATGCTTTGTTTTAGATTTTTTTCTGATATGCCGATGTTTGGTTTCATTGGTTTATTTTTTATTTTTTTTAATAAGTGCAGATTTAAGATTATCGGAAATATCGTTTCCCATTAAAAAACCTAATGGCTTTAATGGTTCAATATGATCGAAGATGACTTTAAGAATAGCAATTAAAGGAATGGATAAAATCATTCCCGCAACACCGGAAACAGCACCTCCAATAATAACTCCAACCATAGTTGCCAGAGCATTAATTCGCACCTTGTTACCAACAATTTTTGGGACTATAATGTTATTATCAATAAGTTGAACCGCCATGTTGAGAATAATTATGCCAATGATCATAGAAATTTCGTTAGAGTTGACAAGGGTAGCCAGAATAGAAATAAAGGCAGCGACTAGAATTCCTAAGTAGGGGATTAAATTTAGAATAGCCGTTATTAAACCAAGAAAGATGGCGTACTCAACCCCGAGCAGCATTAATCCTGTTGTAGTTAATACACCAACAATACCCATTTCAATTATTAATCCAACAATATAACTCTGAACAACTGTTTTAACTTTAGTTAGTATATCTTGCAATACGAGTTCGTTTTTCGGACTTACAATTTTATAAAGAAATTTAGTAAAGTGACTTCTGTATAAAAGAATTAAAAAAGTGTAGATAGGAATTAATACTAAACTAACTAATGTATCTGTGAAAGAACTTAATGTATTACCCATTAAATCACTATTGCCTTTTAAAGTTTCCTGAGTTACTTGCTGAATGTAATTTTCTTGTTTACGATAGCTAACATGAAAGCGTTGTTTAATCCACTGTTGAACATTTTCAAAATGAATCGAGAGATTTATTTTTATTTTATTCCAGTCATCGGTTATGTCGGCCACTTGCCAAGACACAAATAATAATATAGTGGCAATGGATAAAACGAAAAAAACAACTGTTACAAAAACAGCAATTACATTAGGAAATCGGAGTTTTACATTTAGAAGTATTACAACCGGTCGCAAAAGAATAGCAAACAGTAAGGAAAGGATAAGAGGAATTAAAATGTGCTGACCATAGTAAAGTATAGTAACAATCATACACAAACTCAATAATACAAATGCGAGTTTAGCATATCGGGGAAATTTCAATTCAGCACTGTCCATTACTTTTAAGATTTCGCTTTTTCGAGCAATTTTTTTAGAATAATAGATCCAATAGCCTTAATATCTCCGGCATTATTCACAACTTTATTGGTGACTGCCAATTCAATAATGCTTCCCAAAACACTACTTAAGGGATTATTTGTTTTCCCAACGATTAACTTTTTAGCTACAAAGCCAGAAGCCAATCCCATAACAGTGTTAACAAGATTTTCTTTTAAATCATGCGACTTTATTGCTTGCTTAATAGTGTTCTTAATTAAATTAAGTGGCTTTAAACTTTCGTAAGTTTCATGAAAATGAATTTTCAGTAATCTTCCTTCTAAAGCAAGTTCCTCTTCTTTGCGAAGTATTAATTCTTCAAGTGCTAAGGCGCGTTCTGATTTTTTCATTCAAATTTAATTTAAGGCTTGAATTAATACCGAATCTCTCACGGGCTCTTTTATCCAACTGTTACGAAAAGCGTAAATCAGTATTCCTATAACAGCGTAAAAACCAGCCACGCTAAAAAAGCCATAGTAATCTTTGCCAAGTTGTTCACCTAAGAATAAAGCAACTCCAATGTTGAAAACAAGGAAGAACAAAATCGCTATAGAGATAATTGCAAAACGCATTGCTAAGTTTGAAATAACTTCAGCCGACTTGCTGATCGCTTTTAATCTATATAACTCAACGCTTTTTTTGGTAAACTCTCCTGTTCTTTCAAACAATACCTCTACTAATGATGCTTGATCTTCCATTTGTTTGTAATTAGAATGTTATTAACTCTTTACATGATTAGCAAATTCGCCTGCTTTTTCCTTAGCCATTTCAATTTCTTTTTTGGCTTCTTCCATAAGTGTATCGAATTTTTCTTTTAAAGATTCGGCTAAATCATTTGTTTGACCTGCAATTTTTTTACGAGTTTCACTTCCTTTGTCAGGCGCAAAAAGAATTCCTAATACGCCGCCAATTGCTGCACCTACTAATAGAGCGCCAATCATTTTTCCTGTGTTGTTTGAATTTTCCATGGTTTATTTTTTTATTGAAGTTTAATTTATTTAGCAATTGTGTTCCAATCCATATACTTCATTGTAACGGCTACAACAATTCCCATTGTTACAAACGTTAGAAGAAATATGGCTACAAACTTTGTGACTTTAAATTCTTGAACTAAAATCCTGACAGGATAGGTAATTATGTCTAAAATCACATTTGAAATTTTCTTCCAGGCTTTATCGCCTTTTACTACGTAATCTGTTGCGCCTTTTCTAAAAGAATCTATCGCAACACCCATATCCTCATTCCCGGAAAGCATGATAACTTCCGTTTTGGGATTAATTTCTTTTATAGATTTCAGAATCTCATTGCCATTTTCGTTTTCTAAATAGTAATCCAGAATAACAATATTAGTAGTGGCGTCTACTTTTTTTAAAGCGCTTTCACCGGTAAGAAAAGTTGTTATGCAAAGATCCTTACCAAATCTGGTAGTCAGATAATTTTTCAGTCCTGTCAACATTAATGCATTATCATCAACAATAAACAGATTTAATCCTTGAGTATTCATATTGTATTTTTTTAGTTAATGGATGTATGAACTGTTACAAAGATGAGCTTTGCATGCTCTATAACAGTTACATAAAATTTAGGGAATGTTACATTATTCCCACATTAGCTAGTACTCAATAAGTTTGAGGCGGCGTAGCATTTTACGTTCTGCTTTTAATACAGAAAAGCGATATCCTGTATAAATCATGAATTTTCCGTAACTGTAATCAAACCTTGCGGTGGACTTTTTTATAGGCAGAATGTAATCTGTCATGCCCATTACCCCTGCAAAATACCTGCCGTGATCGTATCCTAAACCAAAACGCAAATGTAATTTTCCGGCACCGCCGATTAATTGATTAAAATATGAATTATTATCCCTAACGAAAGAAATATGTTGTCCGCCAACACCCTGAACAAATGAAGCTGTGGCATAGCACTTTTTTAGAAATACTAACGTATAAATGTAACCGAGATTAATTCCGAAATTATGAGTTTGCCCACTCTTTATTAAAGAGAGAGTATCAAAGCTTGAACGAAAAGTAGGAGAAACCAAAGAAGGATTTCCGGTTGCTGTAAAATACGAATAGTAGACCCCTAGTAGGAGAGAGCCTGCGCTTTTTTTCTGACGTTCGGTAAATGCAAAAGAGTTTCTGTACGAGAATCGTTTGTTATTTAAAATGTAATATGAACTTACACCCATATGAATCGCGTAAACGTCTTCACGGATTTCGTAAGGCTTTTCGCTAAGATAAGAAGTGTAGTCTTTTGAATTCCGGATATAGAAACCATTGTAGTACTGAACAAACATATCAGTAGTCAATTTCCGTCCATAAAGATTTAGCTGATAGTCTCTGAAGTTTGTTTTGCCACGCGTGCCTTCATCGCCACCAAATACTTTTATTCGTGTACTAACTATAAAACTGGCCCATCTTGAACTTATGCTAATTCCGAGATTATATTCGGAGTTGGGAGCAAAATTTAATTTATTTCCACTTTCCAAATCCACTAATGTGAATTTTAGAAAACGGTTAGCCACAGGAATAGTAACAACTAATCGTTTATCATATACGTTTATGTAAAGCGTATCGTGTTTGATAGCTTTATTCCTAACAATATTAAAAGCAACGCTTCTGTGTATCCACATCCACTTTTCTCGAAAGGTTTTGTGTGGTATATCCCAAATAGTTTTTACCTGAGCACTTCTTTTTTTTGGTATTGGCTCTTGTGCCGTTGCTTCAAAGACAATTACCAGTAATAAGAAGATGTGATAAACAAATCGCTTACAATGCTTTTCTGCCACTGATAACTCTTAGTAGAACAGCTATAATTGCTATTACTAATAATATATGTATAATACCACCGGTATTGTATCCTAAGAATCCGATTCCCCAAATAATAACTAGTATTACTGCAAGCACATAAAGTAAGTTTCCCATTTTTTCTATTTTTAATTATTAATAAATTATTTTGAACTATTTGTTTTAGCAGGGTTAGCTGCCGGTTGATTTTCCTTTTGTGTTGTAGGCGGTACAATATCTATCTCAGTTGTATCTGGATCTACTTCACGCTTCGGTTTATCAAATCTGTCTTTTTCTTTTGAGGGTTCAGTCTCAGTTTTATCAGAATCTTTATCGGTACCCGATTTGTCTGCATCTTTGTCCGGTTTTGTTTTATCGGAACCTTTGCTAAAAATTATGTTAGCCTTTTCTTCTTTTAAAAAAATTAAATCTTTCATAGTTCTTATGGTTAAAAGTGAAAGGCGAAACCAAATGTTGAAACTCCTGTAGATAAGTCTAAGAATATACCAGCTTTTTGAGTCATGTGATACTCAGCACCAATATGTGCATCAAGATATAAAGGACTTGCACTTTTGTATACGTGCTGATCGCCATAGTATCCATTTTCCCAGGTCACACTTCTGAAAACAAATCCTGCAGAACCGGATGCATAAAAATCCCATTTAGCATTTGCGTGAAATAATTTGTCGAAGTAGTAAGTTCCTTTGATACCAACCGGAACTGCTGTTTCTCTGTATGAGTAATAACGATAAGAGTCGCTTTTATTAGGATTACCCCAATAGTACGATCGTTGATACGAGTATATTCCAACAAACGGTGCTAATGTAAAATGTCGTGCCACATCGAATTCAAAGTTCAGAGTTCCCACCGGCACAGTGTTACCAATGTATCCATAGTATCCAATTCCGGCTCCCAGGTTTAATGTTTTACCGTATTTTTCATAAGCCGGTTTTTCTGTTATTACTACGTTGTCTTGCGCTTTTATATTTGTTCCTGCCGCGGCTAAGAAAAATAATGATGTAAAGAGTAGTGTTTTCATTTTGCTTGTTGTTTAGTTTAGTATTTTATTTGTTTTGTTTTTGCCCATTGCACTATAAATAGTTTTTTCATATTATTTATATTTTAGCAGTGATTAGTATGAAGTTTTAAGTTCAACTCTTCTGTTTTTAGCTTTACCTGCAGCTTTTGCATTATCGGCAACGGGTTTAGTTTCGCCATAACCTACAGCAGTTAAACGTGTTTCTGAAATTCCTTTTGCGATTAAGTAAGCTCTAACTGATTCAGTTCTTTGTTGAGACAAATTCATATTGTAATTATCATCACCAACATTATCTGTATGGCCTTCGATAGTTAAATTAACAGCTTCGTTACGTTTCAAAATTTCAGAAAGATCATCTAAAGATGCATTCGAAATCAATTTCAACTTAGCGCTTCCTGTTTCGAAATAAATTTTACTCGCAATTAAAGTAATTCTTTGAATATCTACTTTCGGAATTTCAGGACATCCTTTATTTTCAATTGTACCTTTTACAGTTGGACAACGATCTGTTTTATCAGAAACACCATCACCATCGGTATCAGGACAACCTTTGAAAGCAAGTGTACCTGCTAGTTCAGGACAAAGATCATCTTCATTTACAATTCCGTCTTTGTCATTATCCAAAGTACAACCTGTTGCATCAACTTTGTAACCTGCTGTTGTACCTGCACATTTGTCTTCAATATCAATAACACCATCTTTGTCTGTATCAGGACAACCTTTAAATTCAGTCGGACCAAACACATCCGGACAACGATCTTCTTTATCGGTGATCCCATCCATGTCTTTATCCGGACAACCTTTAAGAGCAGCAATTCCAGACACATCAGCACATGCATCTAAGTAATCAGCAATACCATCGTTATCGCGGTCAAGCGGACAACCTACAGCATCAACCGATACCCCTTGTGGAGTATTTGCACATTTGTCTTTTTTATCAGCAACGCCGTCACCATCTGTATCTTTTTGTTTTCCTAAATTAAAAGTTAAACCAACTTTATGAAACAAGTAACCATCGTTAGCTTCATTTACATCACCGTCAATATCATCAGCAGTTGTATACATAAAAGATTCTTCGATTTGGAAAGATACAACAGGACTTAAGCGGAAGTTTAATCCACCACCAAAAGATGGTAAGGCGTAATCAAAACGTTCTTTATCTTTTAATGAATGTATACCTTCATGCATTATTCCGCCTGCGCCTAAATATAAATATGGACGCACCGCCCATTTTGGCGCAAGAATATTGTAACGTAATAACAAGTTGAATGTATTTAGTCGAACTCTGAAATGGTTTGGTTCATCAGTACTTTTTGTCCACGATGTGCGAGGCTCAGTATTTCCTAATTCACCGCGAGTAAAAAACATAGAAGCATCAAAATGTTTACCTAAGTAACGTGAAATTGAAACACTCGCGAAAGCATAAGTTGCAGGTTGAGTTGTACTGTAAAAGTTCATTCCTTTGTCACCGTTATATTGGGTAATACCACCGTAAAATCCGATGTTCCATTTTTTTTCGTCAGTTTGGGAATAAGTAGCTGATAGGGCTAAACAACCAGCTATCATAAGTAATAATTTTTTCATTTTATTTTTAATTGAGAATTATTTAGTTATTTAATTTGAAAGTGATCTTTAACAAAAGCATGTTGTTGATTATCGGTCATTTTATCAGCAGGCTTCACTTCAATTTTTGTTTTTTCAAAGTGATGATCTTCTTTTAAAAGATTTACTAACTCGTTTTTTGCGGTTGTTGGACCAAAAAGGAGTATGTTCTTATGATCTTTAACGGCATCTTTAATCTTATTGTAATATTTAGATTGTTGATGTTGTTCCTTATTATGAGCCAGATTTTCGTTTTTACTTAAGCTGTGTTCCTTTTCCTGGTGAGTAAAATCAGAAGCAATGGTACTTTTAACGATGCCTTCACCCGTCAATTCTATTATGTGGGCTATTGAATGATCCATCCAAATGCCGATATTTTCTTTACTAGCCATATTGTTTATTTATTACTATAAAATCTGTAACCAATTGTTGCTTGATACCAAGCGTTTTTATAACGCGGTGTTGTTGAAGTTCCGTCACCATTGTTATTTGTAACATCCCAACCTGCTCGTGCGCCAAGTACAATATGTTTCAGATTAATATCTACACCAACAGCCAGGCCGAAAGTGTTTTTACGGATATTATCATTTACAAATTCAGTTTCTTGCTCTATACTTGTTGATGCATTTGCGAACACATCACTTTGTTTAAGAAGATAAGAATACTGAGGGCCTGCTAAAATTGTTATAAACTCGCTAGGCTTTAGCGCAAAAAATAAAGGCACATCCAAATAAGTTGTAGTTCTTGTGAATTTGTAAGTGTTTCCAAGAATTCTTCCTGTAGCACTAAACCCTTTTTGAGAAATTAAAGCCTCAGGTTGAATACCAAAGTATTTTCCAATGGGGATAGCTACAAAAACACCCGCTGCTAAACCAAATTTTGGGTCCGCTCTGAATTCTTCGCCCTGTGAATCGTAAACGTTAGAGTAGTTTAGTCCGGCTTTTAAACCGAATGTAAATTTTTCTCTGAAATCAGTTTCGTTATCTTGAGCTTTTGAACCCGCTATAAGCGAAGTGACAGCGGCTATAGTTAAAATTAATTTTTTCATAGTGTGTGTTTTAGAATCGTAATTACTTAACCTTGTTTTTTCCTAAATCTTTAAACGCTTGACCTAATTCTTCCATATCGTGGTTAAATTCAGTTTTAAATGACTCCCACTTATCTTTTCCTTCAGCCTGGTATTCATCAATTACTTTTTTCATGTCGCTATTTTTTTGTTCCAGTTCAGCAATTCTTTTTTTATAATCTTCCTTTGCTTCCTTTTTCTCATTTTCAACTCTTAATTTGAATTCGGCAATACTTTGTTCGTTAGCTGCAATTTTTTCAGCTGTTTCTTTTTTGTATGCTTCAACTTCAGTTAAGTAATCTTCATTTGCTTTGTTTAAGTCTTGATTAGCTTCGATTAGTTTCTCTTCAGCGTTTTCTACTTTTTCGGCTTTGGTACCACAACTCATTAATGCTATACTTGTAATTGCGGCAATGGTTAAGATTGATTTTTTCATGGTTTAATAATTAAGTATTAATTAGTTTATAATTTATAGTTGTGAAATGATTTTATGAATTTCTTCTTTAGTAACACCCAATTTAATTTGGAGTCTTCCTAATAATTCGTCTTGTTTGCCTTCTACTAATAACACATCGTTATCGGTAAGGATAGCATACTTTTGTTTCAGTTTCCCTTTTGTTTCGTTCCAGTTTCCTTTTAATTCAGTTAAGTTTGTCATGATCTTTTGTTTAAGTGTGGATTAATTTCCACATAGCAAAGGTGCGTAACTAGTGAGGTGAAAGTGTTACACGACTTATTCCATAACTTACATCATTCACACCTTAAATAAGAAACGTATATAATAGAAAAAGCCCCCTATACATAGTATAGAGGGCTCTTTTTAAGTTAGTTTAGTTTTGTGAAATCACGCGTCCTGATTGTACAGATTTATCATTAGCCATAACTCGGTAAAAATAAATGCCTGAAGGAAGACTACTTGTTTCAAGTGTAGTTAATTGCTTAATGATACTGGTTTTCATAACTACTTCTCCTAAAACATTTAATATGATTAGTTGACCGTTGCTTATTCCTATTGTTTTATTTAAGATTAAGTTTAACTGATTCGTAAAAGGATTTGGATAAATAGTAACTGCATTTGATTCGCTTCCATTTTCATAATCAGCAATTCCCATACCTAAACAACCTGCCGGCATATTAGCAGTCATTGCATCTGTAAGAAAAGTTCCAGTTGTAGTAAAAGCTCTTCCATCTAACATAACTCCTGTATTTAAACTTACAGCTCCGTTATTAGCAACAATTGTACCTTTAAAATCCGCGTAACTATTAAGGTTTACTGCGCCATTAACTAACCAAAAAATATTTTTCGATTGCGTACCATTTGTTAGAATAACTTTAGCGTATGTGCTTGTAGATAATGCTCCGTTTATTTTAATCACAAACACAGCGTTTGCATTTCCCATTCCGTTTAAATAAAGCGTATCCGTTAAACTTGCAGCAGCATTCATAATGTATGTGTGCGGAGTAAGAACTAAATTATTTCCAAATTGAGCCGGGTATAATAATTCAATATCATAAGGTAAAGCATTAAGATAAGTGTAAACATTTCCTAGATCAGCTGCAGCTGCTGCAGTTGAACCATCAGGAATAGGATGAACCATACCCGTTACATTCAAAGTATTGAAACCTGTACATAATCCAACATTTGTTCCTACATCACCGGTAACAAAAGTAATTCCGGTGTTTGTGAGCGGACCACTTGCTGTAAATATACCATAACAAGCTGTTGAAGCTAAATTTGGCGCAGCCGGTCCCGTTAAAGTAGGACTTCCACAACCAACAGGTGTGTATGCCATTACGCCATCAACAGTAACAGCACCATTTATTGATAATGCGCGTCCTTCTAATGTGTCGCCTGCATTCATATTAATTGCTGCATTATTTGCAATGATAGTTCCTTTCATTGAAGTTCCTGCTCCCATGCTAACTAATCCTTCAATTTTCCAAAACACATTACATGCTTTAGCACTGTTGATCAATTTAACTTTTGATCCTGCGTTAGTAGATAAAGGTCCGGAGATTTTAATAATAAAAACCGCATTTGGATTTCCTTGACCGTTTAAAGTAAGATCTAAATTAAGAGTTGCAGCACCTGAAACCGAATAAACACCTGCATTCAAAATTTGACCATTACCTAATAAAGGTGCCGGAAAAAAAGTTGAAATAGTTGCATTCAATTGGTTATAGGCAGTTAACAGATCCGTTGCAGCAAGTGCACTGGCTCCGTTATTGTCGTTCATAACACCATTCACATTTCCAAAACCCGTGCTTGAACCACTGTTGGTTCCAACATGACCTGTAACATGAGAAATTCCCGAATTGGTAACTGCACCAACTGAAGTGAAAAGTTCAAAATTCACTGTGCTTCCTAAATTAGGGGCTTGTCCAAAGTTTGATTTTGGAGACATTGATAAAGCAACTGTTGCTGCCATGAGTATTAGTTTTTTCATTTTGTATTTTTTTAATTGTGAATGAATTTTCACAGAGCAAAGATGAGTAAGTAATGATGTACAGTTGTTATATAACTAACTTGATAAGTTACATCATTCACACATTGCACTTTTAGGCACAAAAAAAAGCGCACAGTCTAATGTGCGCTTTAACTTTATAATTGAATTTTATTGTTTCACAATGGTGTTACCGGCCATAGTAACTGCACCGCTACGAGCAAGAGCTCTTCCTGTTAAGGAAGCTCCGGTATCAAATGAAATAGATTGCATAGCCATTATAGTTCCTTTAAAAGAAGATGTAGTTCCAAAAGTTGCAGAACTGCCTACTTGCCAGAAAATGTTAGATGCTAAAGCACCACCCGCCAAAATAACTTGTCGGCCTGATGTAACTGTAAGTGCTGAAGCAATCTGAATGATAAATACTGCACTTGCATTTCCTTTCGCATCAAAAGTAACGTTACCTGAAGATAAAGCCAGTGTAGAAGTTGATTTATACAGACCGGGAGTTAAAGTAAGTCCGCCGATGTTTCCTGATAAAGTAACTATTCCTGTACTGGTTCTTCCGGCAGCGTCATTATAAGCTGCTGTCAAATCCAATTTAGCTTGAGTTGCTATAGCATCATTAATATGAAGCGCTCCGTTTAGTATTCCCGGAGGAAAACCACCAACAGATGTTCCGGGACTTAAACCCATATCACCTGTAATTACTGTTGCGCCGGTATTAGTTATACCTGAACCTGCTAGTATAGCGAGATTAGATGCGCCGGCCATTGCAATTGGTGCCTGAGAAGTTGTTTGTGTTGGAATAACAATTGGTGTAGATGTTCCTGATGATGATGCTGGCGCAGGTGTCTCTTTTTTACATCCTGCAATCAAAACAACAGTTGCTATTGCAAAAGTTGTCAATATGTTTTTTATTTTCATTTTTTGGTTTTAGTTTTCCGCTTGTGGCGGGACAGATGCGAATAGATTTTCACGTAGCAAAGGTGAGCTTATTAAAGGCTACAATGGTTACACCCTTCTATTAAATAGTTATATAATTCACACCTGATTAAAAATTAATATAATTAAAAAGGCCATCCACTTGAAGCGGACAGCCTTTTAAATAGTTGATCACTAATTTATTTTTTCGGAATGATATCTATTACAACTGATCGGTTATAAAAACGTTGTTCAGGATATTTATTGTCGAACTGAGCCAATTTTTCATCTTCACCTAATCCTAATACTTCAAATTTAACATCACTTCTTCCGTTGGCAGCTAAGCTTTTCTCAAGAATTGATTTCACGTCATTAGCTCTTGCTAAAGATAAATTGTCATTATTAGATTCTTCACCAATAATGTCAGTGTAACCATGTATTATAACAGTTCCACCGGTTGGAATTTTTGGAGTTACGATTTCAGTTAGATATTTTTCATAAACATCAGCCGTTTGCGATTTATTAAAATCAAAGAGAACACTAAATCGCATTCCTTGCTCATCTTTTGAAGGTGTCCAAAGAACCAGATGCACAGAAGTTTCTTTTCTTACTTTCACTCCGGCTTTACTTGTGCCAACCATTGTTACTTTATAATCACCTTGAGGTTGAGTGCCTAAAATTGATTTTCCGGGTAGACTTACCTTATCGTGAGTATATGGACCGAAATGCTGAATTTTTCCTTTTTCGTCTTTCACTTCCAGTGACCAAGACGTAAATGCTTGACTTGCACCTTGAGCATTAAATGTAACATAACTATCAAGAGGTGCTTGTTGTACCGCATCTATTTCAACCGGTAACAAAGGCGCTTCGGGTCCGCTTTGAAATTGCATTAATAATGTTGGTGATGAAGTTTCAATGGTTACTCTACGATCTCCTTCTTGAAGAAGCGTAAGATCCTTCACACTATTTTCTTTAACAGCAGCGTTCTTTGGTTTATCAAGGCCTTCAGTTACAATTCTGGATGGTTCAATAGCAAAAACATCTACTAAATATTTTTTAATGGATTCTGCCATTTCTTTTCCGTCAGCAATACCGCTTTCAGAAGAGCCGGCTAATTTAATAGTTGTTGTAGGTTTCTTCTGCATGCGATCACCTAAAATATTTAAAACATTATAGTATGCAACCATTTGTCTTGCCGAACGGCCGGATAATTTTTTTGGTTTAAATACTTCTAATTGATCTTCTTTAAAATCTTTAACCTGATCCTTTTTAAGTAAAACGTAACGATTTGGTATTTTAGTGGAACCTAAATTAAAGAAAACATAATTACGAATAGGGAAAGTTTCTCTTACTCTTCGCTCAACTGGTACATTTTTTGGTGCATCAACAATAAATACAACTAATGCCTCAGGCAAATTATTTTCAGGAGTAACAGCTTCTTCCGTCACCAAAAGAGGTTTGGATGCTTGCGTTTTTTTACCATGTCCGAATTTGAATGCCGCTCCAACTCTTACTGTAGTTATATTCCAAGTTTCAATTGATCTTGGAGATTGTCCAAAATAAGGTTGAAATGAAACAAATGGTGATAGAACAAATTGAGATTGTTTATTTTTTGAAGAAAGAGGAATATCGTATCCTGCTCCAACTTGCATTGATATTAAAGTTGAATTTACATTACTTAAATCTCCCTTAACATCCGGTTCCGCTTCTTGTTCAGGATAATCAGGATTGGTTTTTTGAATATACGTAAATGATTTTTCGATATTAAAAGCCACTCTTGGTCCGGCATATAAATAAAATCCGTTTTTAAGCGGTGCAAAACGCAAACTTGGTTCTACCGTTATATAACTAAGTTTTGTAGATAAATCTCTTGGGCAATTACAAGGAGAAAGTACTTCTTTAAATTTTCCATTACGATTATCATATCCCGCTTGTAACATTACACCCCATTTTGAATCGGGACGATGAAATTCAACTAATGGTGCTAGATAAAGTCCGGCACCAAACCCATTGTGAAAAGCAACCGGAGTTGTTAGTTCGGAATTTAATTGTTGTGTTGAGCCACGGTAAAAATTAAAATTTGCACCTGCAGCTACACCAAACCACCATGACGGTTGTTTTATAGAATCTGTTTGAGAATAAAGTGGCGCACTAATACCTGATAAAAGTAGAAGTGAAAGACTTATTTTTTTTGTACTTGAAATTAAAGTTCGCGCATTGCGCAATACTTTTTTGAATTTGGTTTTATTTTTCATGTTAATTAAGGCTTATTTAAAATATTTGTACTTGTTAATACTACAGAACCATTTCGTGCTAACATTCTTCCAACAGCAGTTGCGTTTGAACCCATAGTAATAGAGGTTAATGCTAAAACAGTGCCATTAAAGGAAGTGTTATTTCCTATAGTTGCAGAACTTCCTGTTTGCCAAAACACATTTTTTGCTTGTGCTCCACCTGTTAGTATGACATTTCCACCTGCTCCGCCAACAGTTGTAAACGCAGATGCTATTTGGAAAATCCATGTTGCATTTGCGTCACCTTGTCCGTCAAGCGTTAAATCGCCGGATTGAATTAAAAGTGTTGAAGTTGATTTATAAATTCCCGGAGCTAAAGTTAAACCTCCAATATCACCTGCAACAGTTGCCGGTGCGGGTGCTGTTGCACCTTCAGCAAAAAGATAAGCGTTGGTAAGATCTTGTTTAGCTTGAGTTAGAGTTGCTGCTATACCAACCGGGGTTAAATCATCCGATGCATAAATTGCACCACCAACTACAATTGCAGGAGGAAAACCTGTGATAGAACTGCGTACACCCGGACTAATACCAACATCCATGTTATTAATTACACTAAAGCCTGCGTTATTACTAACTCCAACTCCTGCAATAATTCCAAAACCACCAACACTGTTTAAATTAACAGTAGCCGGACCACTTGGAAGTACTGTGCTAAAACTCCATATATAATTATTTGCTATTGAAGTTCCTCCCGGATTTTGTGCACCTGTTGTTATAGTTGCAGTATAAACTACTCCTGATAAAAGATTAGAAGAAGGTGTAAATGAAGCTGTAGATCCTGCATAAGTTACAGTTCCTGCAACAACATTAGTTCCTTGCTTTAAAAGAAAAGTTGTTCCATTAATAGTTAAAGGATTCATCGGCATATCAAAAGTGGCTGTGATAACTTTCGTTAAAACAACTCCCGTTGCATTGTTTATCGGATCGGTTGAAATAACTTTCGGTGCAGAAATAGCTCCTGTAGTAAACGACCAAATGTAATCGTTAGCTATAGGTGTTGCAGTTGTGTTTTGTGCGCCGGTAGTGATAGTACAAGTATAAAGCGTGTTAGGTATTAAATCAGCTGAAGGTGTAAAATAGGCGTTTAGGCCTGAATACGAAACGGTACCTGTTACTGGCGTGGTACCTTGCTTCATTAAAAAAGTTGCAGAATTCAATGTGCTTGGATTCATTGGCATATTAAAAGTAGCCTCAATAATTTTATTTAAAAATACACCGGTAGCTGTGTTAGTAGGATCGGTAGCAGTTACCATTGGCGCAACTGTTGTGCCTGTACTAAACGTCCACACATAATCTTTTTGCAAAGCATTACCCATCATGTCTTTCGCTTTCGTGGTTACTCTTCCTGTATAAGTTGTGTTCGGACTTAAACTATTAGTTGGCGTAAAACTCATTGTTGTACCTGTTCCATCATAAGTAATAGTACCTGTAAGAACAGATGCTCCTGTAATAATGAATGATGACTGCGTTAATGTTGCAGGATTCATTTTTTCGTTAAAGGTTACTGTTATTACTTTGTTAACCAATACGCCGGTTTCAAGATTAGAAGGGCTTGTTGCTATTACAATAGGACAAACACTTATTGGTTCTATATATTTATCTTTTTTACATCCTGCAATAAATGCAGTAGACAATAAAGCTATCGCCGAAGCAATAATTACTATTTTTCTTTTTAAAAGTTTCATGTTATTCTATTAAAGTGAATTATTAATTTATTGGACAAAGATGGGTTAGAAGGCGCCGAACAGTATTACATAACTAAAGCAAAAGCTTTCATAATTCACACTTACATAGTGGGGCCATAAAAAAATCGCAAGCGAATAGGCCTGCGATTTAAACATCTTTTTTATACTGAATTACTTTTTCTTGCCACCACCACCATGACCACCGCCCTGATTATTTTTTCCTCCACCTTTCGAACCGCCATTAGAGTTTCCTCCGCTTTTTTTATCATTACTATAAGAACCGCCATTTCCCTTTTTTTGTCCGCCATCATTGCCATTAACCTGGTGAGACTTTTTATTTCCACCATTATTAGAAGGACTGCTTGCTTTATTATTTCCTTTTCCCGGTTTTTCACCAATTGTTTTTTGATTTCCACCTTTATAACCTTTGTAATATTTTACTTTGTGATTTTTAAAATGAATGTAAGGTTCATTACCGCGATAATCAGTTAACACTACTTTGTATCCACTATAAAGATCATAGTATCTGTAACGTGTTGGAAGATAAGCTCTGCGTATCCAAACACCACCGCCATAATAAATGAACATTGATGTATGCACATCATAATAAGCTTCCACATCGGGCAAATAGTAGTATTGAACTTCTGTATAGCCAACCGGTCCCCACAATGGAGGCGAGCCAATATTTACATTAACTGATACTTGTGCATTTGTAGTGCTCAAAAAAAGCATGAAAAGTACAATTACTAACCCTTTAATTTTTTTCATATTCTTTATTTTATAGAACAAAGATGCGGAATGCCAAGTGGCGATGTGTTGTACTTTTTTTAGAATAGTTACATCATTCACACCTTACGTGATAGCTATTTCCGTAATTCCATTGTGCCGCTTGTGGTTAATTCAACTTTAAATGATTCTTTCATTAGACTTGTAGATTCAATAATGGCGTCCATTGATAAATTATAATCGTAACTATCTTTATCTCTCAACACATCCCAGGCAATTTGCCCCATGTGATGAATATTAATTTCCAATGGAAGAGTAATAATAGTGGCACCTTTTGGTTTAATGTGAATTGTTTTTATATATTTTCCTTTTACATCTCCTTGTTTTGAAATTCGCATCGAATAGGACATATCTTTAACAGATAAAACCACATTGGTGTGATTTATTATTTTAATCTTCACATCAGCCAGTATTAATTTAAGTCTAACTTTTGCATATTTTATTTCTACTAATTTCAATTCAGGGGGAGTAGGTATTTTTAGTTTAGCAGACTTATTAAAAGGGATTTCGCCATCCCAAACGGGAGTGGAAATTTGAAGAGAGATATTAATTGTATATCCTGCACTGTCTGCTTTTTTTCTTTCGGTTTTTATTCCTCGCATAAGGCTTTTGTGAGGAATCTTTACCATAAAGTCGATTGTATCTTTACCAAAGGAAGGGAGTTGTATTCCTAAAAAAGTTGTGCTTTGTAAATACGTTTTATCAAATAAAGCTATTTTGTATTTGATAGTATCGACGCCGAGTTTAAAAAATGTTTTGTTCCGGATTTCAAGTTTCGAACAGATATACGAAGTGTCACCTTTCAGATTAATATAAATGGTTCCTATTTGTTTTATTTCCGGCCTGTAATGTGTTACAATCCGTGCTCTGAAAACAAACACAAAAATGCCGGCAGTAATTATTAATATCAATAAAAAAAGGCTTATTAATTTGACTGCCTTTTTCATGTTTAATTAATCTCAGTAATGGTTAATTCAACTCTGCGATTTAACTGTCGCCCTTCCGGATTATCAGAACCATCTGCATTTGTGTTGGGCGCAACATGTTTAGTTTCACCATAGCCCTTAGCTTTAAATCTATTAGCACTAATGCCACTCTCAATTAATTTATTTACTACCGCCTGCGCGCGTTCTTCAGAAAGTTTTTTATTGTATTCGTCGTTGCCTTTACTATCTGTATGACCAGAAATCTCTACTTTCATAGTAGGGTTAGCTCGCATTATCGTGACTAGATTTTTAATTTCTACGTTAGATAGCGGACGTAAAGTCGCCTTATCAAAATCAAAGAAAATATTATTCAGAACTATTTTTGACCCGACAGTAATTGGATTAAGTGTAACAGCTTTGTTTATTTCATGGTAATTTGATTCCTTTGGAATTTCTATATTTTCAGAATAGAACAAATGTCCCTGAGACTGATAAGTAATATTATAATTTTTACCCGGCGTTAGAATAAAAAGGAATGCACCCGTTTTACTATTGGCTTTATAAACACCAACCACTTTTTCAGTTTCATTATCTGTAACAGTTATTACCGCATACTTAGCAGGTTTGCCTGATTCGTCGATGATAGTACCTTTCACTAGTGTTAACGGTTTTTCTTTTATATCTGGGAATGTGGCCAAGAAATTATCTTTTTCTCCCATTCCACCTTCCCGAAATGAAGAAAAGTAAGCTGTTTTACCATCTGGACTTATCACATAAAAAATATCGTCATCAGTTGTATTTATTGGAAAGCCTACGTTAACAGGTTCCGACCAAGTTTCTTCGCTTGACAAAAAGCTACTAAAAATATCGAAGCCACCCATTGTGTTGTGACCGTTAGAGCTAAATGATAAAGTAACCCCGTCAGGATGTATAAACGGAGCATCCTCATCGTATTGCGTATTTATAGAAGCCCCCATATTAGTTGCTTTTTCCCAATCGCCATCAACTTCTCTTTTACTTACGTATAAATCTCGTCCACCATATCCGCCCGGTTTATCACTTACAAAATAAAGTTTAAGACCATTGGCTGATATAAATGCACTTGGTTCCCAATGTTTAGAATTAATATTGTCATTTAATTTAACGGGAGTGCTCCAAACATCACCATCTAAACTTGTGCTGTAAATATTTCCATCACCGGAATCATCTCTGTAAATTAAAATAGTTTGTCCATCGGGAGAGAGGCCAACTGTTGCTTCATGCCATTCGGTGTTAATTGGAGTACCAATGTTTTTAGCAGGCGACCAACCTGTTTTTGTTTTGGTTGACATGTAAATATCTTCCATAAAATTTCCATCACTGTCTTTTTGTGAACCAGTAGTTTGTGGGCGACGGGAAGTAAAAAATAATGTATTCTGATCCGCTGATAAAACCGGAGAGTAATCTCCTGAGGAGGAATTTACTGTGTTTCCAAGGTTTTGCAATTTAATATTAAGCGGAGTAGCTACTAAAACTTTTCCTGTCTTACACATCTCAATGCTGTGTTTTGCTTCGGCCACCATAGCTTTATCAGAAACGTTGTTTTCTGATAACGCAATAAATTTTTCATAGGCTTCCATGGCTTTATCGAACTTATATTCTAAATGGTAAGCGTCACCTAAAAATTTATAAGCAACAAATGGCGCTTGTTTTTCTTCGTAGGTACTGCCATTATACTCCTTTGTGGTTGAAGTAACGGCTTTGTTAAAATAGGGAGTGGCTTGTATTCGATATCTGCGTGTTGCTTGGTAGCAAACCCCAATTTTAAAAGCTAAGTTCTTATTAGCGGTATCTTTTTTGTACAGATTCAAAAAAATTGGCAGGGCTTCTGCATAACCTCTTTTCGATTGGGAAGCCGACTCCACTTTATTGTCGGAGTAAATAGCTGAAAATATTTTTTCAGCCCGCTTAAAATCTTCTTCAGGGCTTGTTTTGTTGTTTTGCGATTGTAGTTTACCTAGGCTTAGCAAAGCAATACATCCTATTAGTAATGTTGTTTTCATTTAATTGTGTATGGTTTAGTTTGTATAATTCGGGTTGATAATAGCTATATTAATATGCGAGCAGTATTGCAAATGCAAGAACCACTAAAACAGTAATAATATTATGGATGGATTTGTGTTTCATTTCAATGCACAGTGCTATGGCGTAAAGTTGTGCATTAGAAGAGTAAAGAGTGTTGTAAAATTTAGACTAAATGTTACACAATTAACACATCAAGAGTCAAGATGATTAGGAAGCGAGTTAAGAAATGAACTTTATCTGTTCATATACCAGTTTAATTCCTTTTCCATTTTTTTGTATTTGAAAATGGTGGTGATAATTTTTTGCAATCTTACGAAAGCCGTTTCGCTTTTAATAACGTAATCAAATGCGCGGTGGTGCATGCAATTAACAGCGACATCAATTTTATCCTGAGAAGATAACATCACTACAGGAATATCCTGATTAAAAGCTTTAATTCTGTCTAAGGTATCAATTCCATTCATGGCGCCTTTTTGAATGCCGTCTAACTGGTAGTCTAAAATAATAACATCCGGGCCGTGTGATAAACTGGCCACACAAAGTTCGCCCGTTGAATATGTTTCAATCTCAAAATCGGCGTGTTGAAGAAATTCAATTTCAAGTGATTTTAAAAACACAGCGTCGTCATCTACTAAAAAAAGTTTAATTTTTGCATCACTCATAAGTTCGTTTTTTTAATTGTATTAAATTCTTCTGTTAATTCTTCACAAGCTTGTAGGCAAATCGCCTCTAATTCCAAAATCAAATCCGGGATCACATGAGTTTCTTTTTGGGAGCTGGCATATTCTTGCACTTTCTTTGCTTTATTTTCAAAATCGGAACTAATCCCCATTATCGAAAAAGAAGGTATCATTTTATGCGCTGCTGCATACAAGGTATTCCAATCTTTTTCTTCCAAGCCTTTTTTCATGGCTGTTATTAGCGATGGAGTTTGTTCTAAATAAAGAGAAATCATTTCCATCATTAGTTTAGGGTCTGATTTAGTGCGGTGATATAAATACTGAAGGTCGACACACTTTGCTTTTATTGTTTTTTCTTCAGCGTTCTGTTTTTCTTTAATTGATTTTGTATGAGCTGGTTTTTTAAACAAGGAAATTATTTTACTATACAATACCCGTTCATCAACAGGCTTTGCAATATAGTCGTTCATGCCAACCGCTTTACATTTTGCTAAATCTACCGAAGTTACATCGGCCGTTAAGGCAATAATGGGAATATCTAATTTTAAGGTGTTTCTAATATATTCTGTCGCTTCAAAACCATTCATTTCCGGCATTTGCAAATCCATTAAAATTACATCGAAGGTTTGGTTTTGTAATTTTTCAGTTGCAATCTTGCCATTAGAGGCTATTGTGCATTTAAAGCCGAAATCATCAAGCAAAGTTCTCATCAATAGTTGATTTAGCGCAATGTCTTCAACTACCAATACTTTAATGTTTTTAATTTCTTCATCTAGTTCCATCAGTTCAGTTTCTAATTCAGCTTCTACATTTGTTTTCTTAAAGGGTAAAATAAAACTAAAAGTTGAGCCGTAGCCAACTTTACTTTCCACCTTAATCGATCCGCCTTGCGGTTCTACTAATTGTTTTACAATAGCAAGCCCTAAACCCGTTCCTCCATACAATCTTGAAGTGCCGCTTGTAGCCTGCTGAAAATTTTCAAATATTTTTTCAATTTTATTTTTGGGAATTCCAATGCCGGTGTCGGCAACCGAAAATTCAAGTGTTGCAGATTCAGAATCTTCATTTAATAGACGAACGCCAACCGTAATTGTTCCTTTTGAGGTAAATTTAACAGCGTTGCTGACTAAGTTTAATACTATTTGATGCAAACGTACAGGGTCACCAACCAAAACTTCAGGAATATTTTTATCATACTCTTTTACAAGCAGTAAATTTTTTTCATGAATTTTTGTCTCAAACAAATGTAGCATCGCTGATAGAGACAAGGCCATTTTGAAAGGCGTTTGTACGAAAGTCATTTTTCCGGCATCTACTTTTGCTAAATCTAAAATATCGTTAATTAAAACAATTAAGGCGTCGCCACTAATTTTAATAGCTGTGAGGTACTCCTTTTGTTTTACATTTAAATCCGTTTTAAGAACCACTTTTGTAAATCCGATAATCGCATTCATAGGCGTACGAATTTCGTGACTCATGTTTGATAAAAATTGTTGTTTCGATTTCACCGCATCTTCTGCAACACGTGTTGCTTCTTCTGCGTTGCTTTTTGCTTCTTCTGCAATTTCTGTGGCTAATTCTGCAAAAACTTTTGCTTCTGTTAATTCTTTTTCAATTCGTTTTTGCTCTGTAATATCTCGTGCAACAACTACAGCCCCTAAAACCTGTCCTTTATCATCTTTATAAACCGATCCGTTAAATAATACATCAGTTTGCGTATGATCGCGGATAGTTAATGGATAATCGGCCACAAAGCCCTTTGCGAAAACTTCTTCGTATCCGGCTCGTGCTTTATCGGAATCCGTGAAATAGTCGAAAAAGTCAGAGCCAATTAATTTCTCACGAGACAAGCCCGTTACTCTTACAGAGGCTTGATTTAAGTCCATAATTTTTCCTTTTATGCTAATTGTGAATAGAGGGTCGCGACTCGCTTCAATTAGTCCACGTGCGTAATTCGCAATTACTAATTCAGCTGCACGTTTTTCTTTCTCATCATTTTGAAAAGCCAGTTCCTTATTAGCA
The DNA here is from genome assembly GCA_018000995.1 of Bacteroidia bacterium. GTDB lineage: Bacteria > Bacteroidota > Bacteroidia > B-17B0 > Aurantibacillaceae > JAHEYG01. Next base: position 12,083 of record JAGNIU010000012.1, on the reverse strand, counting down.
ACAACCAGTTCTTCTGCTCTTTTCTCTTTTTCTTTATTCTGAAAAACAAGCTCCTTGTTGGCAATAATTAACTCTGCTGCCCGTTTTTCTTTTTCCTCATTTTGAAATGCTAATTCCTTATTAGCGATAATTAGTTCGTCTGCTCGTTTTTCTTTCTCTTTATTTTGGAAGATAAGTTCCTTATTAGCAATAAATAACTCAGCCGCACGTTTCTCCTTCTCTTCACCCTGAAAAGCCAGTTCTTTATTGGCAATAACTAATTCAGCAGCCCTCTTTTCTTTTTCAATATCCTGAAAGGCAAGCTCTTTATTAGCATTTACTAACTCGTCAGATTTTTTCTTTTTAGCCATCTACTTCGCGTTAGGGGTTTTTGAATTTCCAATTTCTTCAATCGGACTTCTGCGTTTATCTTTCAATTGCTTAAAATGCGAAGGTGATAGTCCGGTTACTTTTTTAAATTGATTAGATAAATGCGCTACACTACTGTAATTCATTTTCCAAGCAATTTCAGTTATGTTGAGTTCGCCGTAAATAATTAGTTCTTTAATTCGCTCAATTTTGTTAGCGATAATGTATTGTTCTATTGTAGTGCCTTGCACTTCTGAAAACAAATTCGCCATATAAGTGTAATCGTGGTTTAGTTTTTCGCTTAAGAAATCAGAAAAATTAACTTTAATCATTTCATCACTATGATGAACCATTTGAACAATTACATTTTTAATTTTCTCAATTAGCATGGCTTTTTTATCATCCATTAATTCCAAACCTGAAACTAATAAATCAGCTTTAAGTAATTCGCGTTGTTCGTTCGAAATGGTTTCCATTATATCTACTTCGCCTAAGTCAACAACAACAAAATGAAGTCCTTGTTTTTTCAAAGCTTCTTTGACCGCCATTTTACAACGGGCACTCACCATATATTTAATGAATAGTTTCAAATAGCTTATGCTGTTTTAGTTATTGGCTCATTAACAAATTCTCTTTCAAAATAAACAAGTTCTTTTGCGTCCGGCTCCCCCTGAATTTTGCAATAATAAATTCTGTCAACATATCTTCTTATTACCAATTTTTTTGTTGGGTTTTCTTTAGCGGTAACAACATCACCTTCTTTGTACTTATTTTCCATAACAATGACTTTTGTATATTTTAGTGGGTTAAAGGCTAACATAGTGTTGAGTTTTAAAACTAGTTTGTATTCAGAAACAAATACCCGGAAAATCTTTAATGTAAATAGGAGTATGTATGTAAAGGTGCGGGGATTGGAGCCCTGAATTATTATATAACTTTAGAAACAAGTTACATAATTCACACTTTTTACTCTTCTTATTCTGTAAAAATTAACTTAATCGAAGGTAGGCTAATTTAGCCCGGAAACACTATTAATTATGCCAAATTGAAATAATAGTGACATAATTCACATTTAATGGCAAAATGGATTCAGAAATTAAGAAAAATAGGAAGAAACAGTTTATTTCTTTTTTTTGCGTGTTCCCGTAAAAGTGTATTCGCCTGCGGGTTTTCCGTTCCGGACACGTTGAGCTTTTCCGCTAACAGAATTACCGTTAATAGTGCCGCTCCATTTTAAAACATCTTTTTTACTATTCGTGCTTTCGGCAGTAAAATCCAGCATAAATGAATTTGGCGCACCTTGTTGTTTTATACTGTAAGGAACGGCCGCAAAACCATTCTTTGTCCCAAATGCGGAGCTGATTTGATTAGCCTTTAAAACTAATTCGTCAGCCGGCATAGTTTCAGTTGAGCCGCTTGCATTTTTCTCAGTTACCTTAATGGTAAATATTTGATCCGGCAAAAGAATTTCTTGTGCAGAAATTTTTGTTCCAATCAGAAACAAACAACAAATTATACCAAACAGATTTCTTTTCATAATAAAATTATTCTACAGTTACACTCTTAGCTAAATTTCTTGGCTGATCAACATTACAGCCGCGCATTACAGCAATGTGATACGATAATAATTGTAATGGGATAACAGAAATAAGTGGAACTAATGCCTCATCTGTTTCTGGAATTTCCATTACATAATCTGCCATCTCTTTTACTTCTTTGTCGCCCGCAGTTACAACAGCAATTACTTTTCCTTTACGCGCTTTTACTTCCTGAATGTTACTTACTACTTTTTCGTAGTTAGCACCTTTGGTTGCGATAACAAATACCGGCATCTCTTCATCAATTAAAGCAATTGGTCCGTGTTTCATTTCTGCTGCCGGATATCCTTCTGCATGTATGTAAGAAATCTCTTTTAATTTTAAAGCACCTTCTAATGCAACCGGGAAAGTAAAGCCTCGTCCTAAATATAATGCGTTAGTAGAATCTTTGTATTTGAAAGCGATTTCTTTAATGATATCATTCAGCTTTAAAGCTTCTTCTATCTTTTTTGGAATTGCTTCCAATTCATATAATATCTGACGGAAACGGCTTTCTGCCATTGTACCTTTTATTCTGGCAACATGCAATGCCATCAATGTTAAAACAGTTACTTGCGCTGTAAATGCTTTTGTTGATGCTACTCCAATCTCCGGTCCAGCGTGAGTATACGAACCCGCATGTGTGGCGCGGGCAATAGATGAACCTACTACGTTACAAACACCAACAATAGTTGCACCTTTTGATTTTGCTAATTCAATTGCAGCAAGTGTATCTGCTGTTTCACCACTTTGAGAAATAGCAATAATAATATCATCCGGATAAATAACAGGATTACGATAACGGAATTCAGAAGCATATTCAACCTCAACAGGAATACGGGCAAACTCTTCAAATAAATATTCTCCCACTAAACCGGCATGCCATGATGTACCACAAGCAATAAATATTATGCGTTTTGCATTTTTAAATTTTGCTTCGTGCTCAACAATACCACCTAATTTTACTTCACCTTTTTCAGCATTTAATCTTCCGCGCATACTATCTTTAACAGAGCGCGGTTGCTCATAAATTTCTTTTAACATGAAGTGGTCGTAACCACCTTTTTCAATCGCTTCTAATTCTATAGTTAATTTTTGAACGTAAGGGGTAATTTCTTTATCTTTTAAGTTACGGATTTTTAATTCTTCGCCGCGACGGATAATAGCAACCTGTTCATCTTCGAGGTAAACAACATTTTTAGTAAACTCAACAATTGGAGAAGCATCAGATGCAATAAAAAATTCATCAGTGCCAATTCCAATTACCATCGGACTTCCTTTTTTTGCAGCCACTAAAGTATTCGGATCGTTTTTATCCATCACTACAATGGAGTAAGCCCCGATTACCTGATTAAGTGCCGCTAATACAGCGTGACCTAATTTCATGTTTTCGTGTTGCTTAATATCTTCAATTAAATGAATAAGAACTTCAGTATCGGTTTGAGATAAAAATGTATGTCCGCGTTTTTTTAATCCTTCTTTAATGGCAGCATAGTTTTCAATAATACCATTATGAATAATTACTAAATCTTTTGTTTGAGAATAGTGAGGATGTGAATTTACATCGTTAGGCTCACCGTGTGTTGCCCAACGGGTGTGACCAATGCCCATGTTTCCGGTAGTATCACTTCCACTGGCAAAAGCTTCCAATTCGCTAACTTTTCCCTTTCGCTTGTAAACATTTAAATCACCTTTTTTATTTAATAAGGCAACACCGGCGCTATCGTAGCCGCGGTACTCAAGGCGACGAAGGCCTTTAATTAAAATAGGGTAAACTTCACGGTTTCCTATATATCCAACTATTCCACACATAATAAAGTCACAATTTAGTAGGGTAAATGTACAAATAATTCTTATTAAAATCCCGCTAAAAATTTAATTCAAGGCAATGGTATCACCCATCGCATTTACCCTGGTAACCTTTAACAAAACATTGTTGTTTTGAGTAGAAATTTTGAAGAAAATGCCTTTGGAATAGTTTAGGGAATCTAGAATTTCGGCGCATTTTTTTTTGTTATCCGACTGAACTAAATTTCGTTGTGCGTGCCACATTAAAACAGGCGAAATGCCAACATTGGTAAATACTAATTCGTCAGGGTTAGCATACTTTGCCACTGCATCGCCTGTTAGTTTTTGAAAATGTTTATCGGTATCGTCTGAGCTAAAACGTAAATATTCTTGAGATGAATAAAACACAAAAGCGCCGCAAAATAAAACGGCAAAGACTTGTGTTGTTTTTTTGGAAACCTCGCCTGCATAAGCAAACACTAATGCAAAAAAGTATCCCACAAACAAGCAGACGGGAAGAGTCATTTTTAATGTGGAAACATCGTGAATGGCTGTAAAATTAAAAAACACAACATGATGTGTGGCAACCGTAAGAGAAATCAGAATCAAAACAAGTAAGGGGTTGAATTCAAATTTTACTTTTTTTGTTTTGAGATTTACGAAGTACAACATTAGAAATGCAAAGCCGAAAAGCAGAGCGAAACTTACCAAATAATTGTAGTTTGTAAGATAATAACTATAGATAGTTTTGTACGATTGTGTATTGTAAATACTCGTACCATCAATAGCAGTTTGTTCGTTAAAACCACTTCTGCGACTAAACTTCAAGAGCGAATAATTTTTAAGGACATTGAACCCCGCTATGTAAGAATATTGTAACACGGTTAATCCTAAAGAAAAAATTGTTGCGAGGATAATGCTCAAAGAATACTTAATGTAGATTTTAGTTTTGAATGATTTGAAAATGAAAAGTGCAAGAACGAAAAACGCAGCAAAAAGCGCTAACCACTCGGTATAAATTCCTAAAAATGTAAGTGTGAATAATAAAGAAATATTTTTGCTTGTCTTTGTTTCGGGTTGTTGAACAATAGACAGAAAAACATTTATCAATCCTAGAACAAAGACATGCACTAAACTATCTGCGAAATAAAAATTACTATGAAACCAAAGATTTCCGGTAGCGAAAACATAAAAACAAAACGCAACGTAAGCTGGAATGAAATAATCTTCGCTTAAACGTTTCTTGTTGAATTTATAAACGATTAAGAAAATAAGTAAAGCACAAATAAAATGAATTAACAAACTAAAAATCCGAATTCCTCCAACAGAAGCGTCTTGACCTGTAATTTTGAAAACAAAGTAAGGCAGAATAAAACTGAATGGAGGATAAGACACATAATAAGTATAACCTTCTTTATCCTTTACTCCACCTAATGAATTTGTGATTTTATCAGCGGGATTATTGAAAGTCCATACGGGCGAAAAATAGTGATTCGCAATTCCATTCTTTTCCCAAATACTAAGTGTACTTAGTACATGGCCTGTTTGCCATTCTTGTTGACGCGTTAAAGGAGATTTTAAATTAGAGTAACGTATTGCAATAGAAATTGCAAACAGTACTAAAAGTAAAGCGAGGTTAATATTTTTTTTACTGAACAGTCTTTTGTCTCAACAAAATTCTAACCAATCATTTTTAAAAAGCCAACTTCTTTATCGGTTAAGAAACGCCATTTTGCTCTTGGTAAATCTTTTTTAGTGAGTCCGGCAAAAACAACGCGGTCTAATTTTATCACTTCATAATCTAAGTGTTCAAAAATACGACGAACAATTCGGTTACGTCCGCTATGCACTTCAATACCTAATTCTTTTTTGTTGCCGTTAATGTATGATAATTCATCAGGTTTAATAAAACCATCTTCTAAATCAAAACCTTCAGTTAATTTTTCGTAATCTTCGGCTTTTAAGTTTTTATCAAGCGTAACTTGATAAACTTTTTTAATACCAAATTTAGGATGCATTAATTTTGTGGCCAGTTCGCCATCGTTGGTAAACAATAACAATCCGGTTGTGTTTCTATCTAAGCGACCAACAGGATAAACTCTTTCTTTACAAGCGCCTGCAATTAATTCCATAACCGTTTTGCGTTCTTGCGGATCGTCGGTTGTAGTAATATAATCTTTAGGCTTGTTCAACATTAAATAAATTTTCTTTTGGTGACGTAAAGTTTCTCCCGCATAAGTTATCTTGTCGGTTGGACCAACTTTAAAACCCATTTCAGTAATTACCTTTCCGTTAACGCTAACGGTTCCCGCTTTAATTAAATCATCTGCTTCTCTGCGAGAACATATTCCAGCGTTAGATAAATATTTATTTAAACGCGTTAAGCCATCCGGATTTGGCAGAAAGTCATCGCTGTTGTGATTTGGTTTTTTTGCGCCTCTTGGTTTAAACTTTCTTCTTTTTTCACCATCGTTATTAAACGATTTTTTCTCTCCATCACCATCATCGCGTTTTTTGTAAAATGGTTTTTTATCATCACTCCCACGATAGCTGCGTTTTTCATCACCACTATCTTCTCTTTTGCGAAACGGTTTTTTGTCATCACTGCCAAAAGATTTCTTTTTGTCTCTATCTCCAAAACTTCTTTTTTCACCAAATCCTTTATCATCATCTCTTTTGCGAAACGGTTTTTTGTCATCGCTGTCGAAAGATTTCTTTTTATCTCTATCACCAAAACTTCTTTTTTCTCCGAAACCTTTATCGTCACCAAACTTTTTGCGGAAAGGTTTTTTCTCTCCATCGTCGTCTCTTTTGCGAAACGGTTTTTTATCGTCGCTACCAAAAGATTTTTTTCTGTCGCCAAAACTTCTTTTCTCCCCAAATCCTTTATCATCCCCAAATTTTTTGCGGAATGGTTTTTTATCATCACTGCCACGATAGCTGCGTTTTTCACCGCCATCATCATCTCTTTTTTTGTAGGGCTTGTCAAACTTTTTATCGCCGCCCGAACTTCTTTCTCTTTTATCAAAGCGTGGTTTATCTGACGAATCTTTTGATCCATAAGATTTTTTAGAATCAGAGCTTTTTCGGTCAGATTTAAAGGCAGGTTTTTTACCCGTTGAACGGGATTTGTTAAAACGATTGTCAGATTTTGGCATTTGGCAAAGGTAAGCTACTTAGCAATAGGATAAAAGGCATCGGGTAAATGTTTTACGATGACTTTGTTATTTTCCTTTAAAACACTAATAATATCGAATCGCGATTCGAGGTGAAGGTCTTTTTCGGTGATATAGTAATTGGCTGCTTTTATTATAAAACGTTGTTTTTTCAGAGTTACCCCGTCTTCCGGGTCGCCATGGCTCTCATTTAGTCGTGTTTTTACCTCTATAAACACTAAAATGTCATCAATTTTGGCAATAATGTCAATTTCCAGCTTCATAAATCGCCAATTCGCCTCTAAAATGGTATAACCCTTTTCTTTGAGGAATGCCAAGGCTAATTCTTCACCCCAATCACCTTTATCTTTATTATTGCGTGCGATTTTTATACGTAAATAAAAATTTATACTTTAGTAATCTGTAAAATTAAAAATATGTTTAAAATAAAAGCAGTATTAGTTGGATTATTAGCGCCTGTTTTAATGAGCGCTCAGTCTTTTACCGGATCAATAGAGTTTAAATACTTTACCACAAAAGACACCACCATTAACATTTATAACATTAAAGATAAAGCCGTAAAGCTTGACCAGTTTGGTAAAAAAACCGGTGCAGTTGAAGGTAGTTTTGTGTTCGACTTAGCGGCTAACACCATTAAGTTTGTGAATCCAAAACGTAAGGTTTGGGGTGAGCACAAAAGTGATACGCCTCCAATTTTAAAAGGTGTTTGTGAATCCACTAAAACTAAAAACACAAAAACCATTCAAGGTGTTAAGTGTAATGAGTTTGTTGTAAAAAATACTGAAGAAAATACTGTAATCAGCTATTGGATTGCCGGTGGTAAATACGAATTCTTTGCGCCATTAGTTAAATTATGGAACCGTAAGGACAAACAAAGTATTTATTTCAATAACATTAAAGATTTACCAGCTGGTGCAATGCCAATGTTATCGGAAGAGAAACAAATTAGCGATGGTAAATTGGTTACACGTTTAGAAGTAACTAAAATTACTAAAGGTGGAGTTGACGAAGCTAAATTAACAGTCCCTGCAGATTACAAAAAATTCGAACAATAGTTCGACAAGCTCACTACAAGTATTTGAACCGCACCACGCGTATAATTATATTAATAGTGCTGGCCGTTTATTCAACGGCCGGTTCTGTTATGGGCCAATGCGCTATGTGTAAACAAGCCGCTTCAAGTAGTTTAGATAAAGACCCAACCTCGTTAGCCAAAAACTTAAACACAGGTATTTTATACCTGATGGCAGTGCCTTATATTTTAATCGCTTTTATATTTAGGAAACAACTGGTTGCACTATGGCGCAGTTGGAGAGGAACCCATCAGGAAACTCAGGGGGACGAAACTATCTAGTAACCGTCTCTAAGCCTTTTTTCTTCCAATCGTCAAATCCTTTTTCAAGATGAATAACGTGTGAGAAGCCTTGCTTTTCCATTAGCTCTACAGTTTGACCACTACGGCCACCACCTGCACAATAGATTAGATAAGTTTTATTGTGATCAAGTTTGGTGATTTTTTCTTCACCGTCTTTTGCTAAAAAATCTATTTGAATTGCACCTTTAATCATGCCTTTGTTTTTTAATTCATCATCAGTACGCAAATCAATTAAAACACCTTTTTTTTCATCAATGTGTTTTTTAAATGTGGCTGCATCTACGTTTTCAACTTTAGTTTTGTTTTGCGCAAAAACCGAAAAGGTTAAAACTAATAAGGCTAATGTGATTAATTGTCTCATGATAATTTTTTTATAAAGGTAATTATTTCTTTTTAATAAGGGCCATATAAAACCCGTCGAAGCCTTCGCTTGGGTATATGGTTTTATCATTTATTAACTCAAACGCACCATTTTGTTCTTCAATAAATTTAATCACTTGCAATTCGTTTTCTGATGGTAAAATACTACAGGTAGAATAAACCATTAGGCCGCCGGGCTTAAGCATGATGGAATAATCTTTTAAAATATTGTATTGTAGTTTTTTTGTTTTTTCAATTACTTCGGCATTTAATTTCCATTTGGCATCCGGATTACGTTTTATTACACCGATACCACTGCAAGGCACATCTAACAATAAACGATCGGCATGATTTCGCAATTGTTCAATAGTTTTATCAGCAACAATTACTTGCGCTTCAATGTTGTTTGCGCCGGCACGTTTAGCGCGTTTACGTAAATTTTCTAATTTCCAATCTTCAACATCTAAGGCAATAATCTTTCCTTTGTTTTGCATGAGAGCCGAAAGGTGTAATGTTTTTCCACCACCTCCGGCACAAGCATCAATAACTTTTTGTCCGGGTTCAGCTTTTAAAAACGGAGCAATTAATTGCGAACCCGCATCCTGAACTTCAAACAATCCTTCTTTAAACAAATCGGACGTAAAAATATTCTGACGTTTACGTAATTGAATAGCGTTTTCAAAAACATTTAAATCATCCACTTCAATTTCCGCAGCTCTGAATTTTTTAATGAGTTCCGATTTTTTTATTTTCAATGTATTTGTGCGCAACACAACCCCTGCTTCTTCGTTTAAAGCTACCGCTTCTTTTAACCATTTTTCTTTTCCTAATTCATTTTCGCAAATTTGCCAAAGTGCATCGGGATACGAATGTAAAATGGCGGGATTAGTAATTCCCTTCTTTTTTATTTCAAATGGTTTAGTATTTATAGTTTGAAAATCGGGCCACTCCGGAAACGGAATTCCTTTTTCAAAAAAATAAGCAGCAATAATAAGATTGAAACTTTTTTCAGTATCAGCTATGTAGGATAAGAAACGGAACTGACGTGTAATGTCGTAAACAGTTTCGGCAATAAATTTACGGTCGCGCGATCCCCATTTAGGATTGGCTTTGAAGATTTTTTCAAGTACGCGATCAGAATATTTATTATCCAGAACAATTTGTTTAAGGCAAGTAATAACAGCTTCAACAAGGGGCTTATGTAGTTTCATTAACAACGAAGATAATAAACTGTTTTATAGCACAATGGGTGTAAATAGTTGTTTTTTTTGTTAAATTTATACCCATGTATTTACGGACTCTAATTCTGTTTTTAACTGTATCATTTTCCCTTCTGGCTCAAAAACAGCAAAAGTTTTTGGACGCAGGACTTAAGTTAATGAACGAGGAGAAATACGAGCCAGCACTTTTTGAATTTAACAATGCCATAAAAGCAAATCCAAAATTTGCAGATAGTTATTATCAACGCGGACGATGTTATCTGTATTTAAATAAAAATACTGATGCCAAAAAAGATTTAGACAAAGCTGTTGAGCTGGATCCCGATAAAGCTATGTACTATAACACCCGCGGTTTGGCTTGCGAAAATTTAGGAGATACTTTAGGAGCAATTTCAAATTTCAAGCAAGCTATTAGTAAAGACAGCATGGATTTTCGTCCGTATTATAATATGTCGCGCACATTAGAAGGTCAGCAAAAACCAAAAGAAGCTTTAGCATTTATTAATGCAGCCTTGCAAAAAAATCCTGCTGATGGAAATAATTACGTAACTAAAGGTTCTATTTTACAAGCCTTGAAAGATACAGTCGCCGCAATAAATGTTTACGAAACAGCTTTGCGTGTCGATAGTAATTCTTACGGCGCTAATTATTCGCTTAGTATTTTGTATAATGAGAAAGGAAAATTTAAGCAGGCCTTAAAGCATATTAACCGCGCTATTAATGCGGATATAAAAAATCCTGAAGGTTATGTTGAGCGTGGATTAATTTTAGAAAATTTAAAAGACACTGTTGAAGCATTAAAAAACTACAATAAGGCTATTGAATTAGACAACACATTTTCCTTTGCGTATTTCACTCGTGGTTCATATTATCAAATTCACGGAAATAGTACAGCAGCTATTGCTGATTTTAGCAAAATGATTAATCTTGATCCGAATGATGCGGATGCTTACGTATCTCGTGCAGAATGTTATTCTGATACTGACAATTGCGCTTCGGCAATATTAGATTTAGAAGTGGCAAAAAAACTTACTCCTAACGATCCGGATGTTCACTTTCAAATTGGAATTTGTCAGGATGAGACCCGTTACTACCGTGAAGCCATTGAAAGTTTTAGCAAAGCGATTTCAATTGACAGTACGGCCAGCGAATATTTTTACAGTCGCGGTAATTCGTATTACAATTTAGAATTATTAGATGTGGCATCTAAAGATTATTTTCAAGCATTAAAATTAGATAGTACAAGTGCCGGGCCATATTTCAATTTGGGAAATATTCATTTTGATAAAAAGGAATTTGACTTAGCAATTAAATATTACGATAAATATTTATTGATGGAACCAAAAGATTCTGACGCATTAGTAAACCGCGGTATTTGTAAAAACGGATTAGGTTTAGAAAAAGAAGCTTGCGAAGATTGGAAAGCTGCTGCAGTTTTGAATAGTTTTGAAGCGAAAGAAAATCTGAAGAAATTCTGTAAATAACAAGGCTTAGAAAATCGCCATTACCGATAAAGGTATCCCAATTAAAGTAAAAGTCAGAAACACCCAAAACAGTAGGGCCTGAAAATCGTTAACGGTTTTAATACGGGTTTTTAAATACTTAGTCATAAGAGTAATCGGTACAAACAACAGGGTAAATGTATGAAAAGCCCCCTAAAATCAAGGGTTTCAGAGGGGGGCAATGAGCGTACGATTTGATTTATTGAGAGAGGATTTACCTAAACAGAGTAAAGGTGTTTTTTAGCTGAGGGAAGCCATTAATTTATCGAGCTCCTCGTCGGTTAAAACCCTCCATTCGTCGAGTTTTAGCTTACCTAATTCGATATTCATCACTCTTACCCTCTGTAATTTAATAACCTGATAATCGTAAGCGTTGCACATTCTGCGGATTTGACGGTTCATGCCTTGGGTTAAAGTAATTCGGAAAAGTCGTTTAGTATCGGGCACCAAGCTTACTTTGCAGGGCTTAGTTATTTCACCATTTAAATCAATGCCTTCCGAAATTTCATCTAAGAATTTTTTTCGTACCGGTAAGTTAAGCGTAACGATATATTCTTTTTCGTGACCGAATTCAGCGTTTGCAATTTTGTCAATTATTTCGCCGCGGTTCGTTAGTAAAATTAATCCTTCCGAATCTTTATCTAATCGTCCAATAGGATAAATAGTTTCAGGATGTTTTATCGCATCAACAATATTACCTTTTATTTTTTCAGTCGTACAAATTACACCGCGCGGTT
>JAGNIU010000061.1 GCA_018000995.1 Bacteroidia bacterium | reverse complement strand
CCACGTTATCGTGCAAGAACGAATTATTCGGACGAATCTCTATTTTCTTGTCTTCTGACTCCGATAAAGTAAAGCGTGATACTTCTGATTCAGTAGATGGAGTTTTGTTCTCTAATTGGATATTTTTGCGTGAGAAAGCTGTTTCTTTTTCTAACATCGCTAAACCATCCGGACTCTTCATTTTAAGAGTGATTTCTTTTAGTTTGCGGATACGTTCCTGAGCTAATTTAATTTGCTCTTCACGTGAAACAGTTTCTTCATTTTTACTTTCTACATTCTCTGATGTGGTATCAGAAATAGTATGGAACGTAAACTCAGTTGTATTTGTAGTTTCAGAAACAATTTCATCATTTTTAATTTCGGAAACAGTTTCAGTTGTATTTACTGTGAAAGTCATTTCTTCTTTCGTTTCAGTCACTTCAGGAACAACATTTACAATTGGTGTCTCCACTTTTTCTTCCTTCACAAACATAAACGGTTCATTGTTTTGAATTTCGTCAATGATGTTAGTTTGCTGAACTTCTTCAACCTTTGTTTCTTTCTGATCTAAATTCACAACTTTACGATCCTTAATAATTGCCGGCTCGTAACCTGAAGTTTGTGCAGTTTTAAATCCTGTTGCTATAATTGTAACCGAAACGCTGTCACCTAAAGAAGGGTCAGTACCGTAACCTGTAATTAATTCAGCAGTACCGCCTGCAGCTTCCTGAATGAAATCAGTAATTTCACCGAATTCATCCATATCAATATCATCACTTCCACTCATGATGTTTAATAATACATGACGAGCACCGCGGATATCATTGTCATTTAATAATGGAGAATTCAATGCTTCTTCAACAGCTTTGATAGAACGATTTTCACCGCTTGCAACTGCAGAACCCATAATGGCAACGCCACTGTCTTTCATTACTGTTTTCACATCGTTGAAGTCGACGTTAACGTGCATGTGTAAACTGATGATTTCAGCAATACTTTTTGCAGCACCTGTTAATACATCATCAGCATGAGCAAATGCTTCGCTCATTTTTAAGTTACCGTATATTTCACGTAATTTATCGTTACCAATAACTAATAAAGTATCTACATACTTTTTCATCTCTTCCAAACCTGCTTCAGCTTGTAAGCGACGTTTTTTTCCTTCGAATGCAAACGGAATTGTAACTATACCAACAGTTAAAATACCCAATTCACGAGCAATCGATGCAATAACCGGAGCAGCACCTGTACCTGTTCCACCACCTAAACCGGCAGTGATAAATACCATCTGCGTTCCATCTTCAAGATATTTGCGAACATCTTCTACCGATTCTAATGCAGACTCGCGGCCAACATCAGGTATGGAACCTGCGCCTAATCCTTTAGTTAAGGAATTACCTAATTGTATTTTATTTGGGACAGGACTTTTTTCCAAAGCCTGTTTATCAGTATTACATACTATGAAATCTACACCCTTAATACCTAAGCGGTACATATGGTTTACGGCATTGCTTCCGCCGCCGCCAACGCCAATCACTTTAATGATTGAGCCTTCGTCCTGTGGTAATTCAAATTGCATCATGATGTTGGTATATTAGTTATTTATTATTAGTTAATGGTTATTAGTTGTTGGTTATTCAATGTCATCACTCATCCAATCTTTGGCACGAGTGATTAATGTATCAAAAAATGTTCCTGCTTTTTTACTAGAATGATCGGTCACTTTTTTCTCTTCTTTAATTACTGTTTCAGTAACAGTTTCAGCAACTTTAATTGAGTTAGCGCCTGTTTTTCTGGCTTCGCGTTCGTATTTCTCAATTCCTTTCATTACAAGTCCAATACCTGTTGCGTATAATGGATTCTTCAATTCATCATCGCATGCAGCTAAATGTTCGTTTGGAGTACCAATACGACAATCCATTCCGGTAGTTAACATTACTAATTGCGGTAAATGCTTTAACATAGAACCACCACCGGTAACAACGATACCTGCAGAAAGTTTACGCTCGAAACCTGAATTTTTTATTTCGAATAAAACGAATTCTAAAATTTCTTCCATACGCGCTTGGATAATTTGCGCTAAGAATTTTACAGAAATTTCTTTGTGCGGACGGCCACGTAAACCTGGAATTGAAATAATTTCATTTTCCTGATTTTCCTGAGCTAAAGCAGAACCAAATCTTACTTTTAATTGCTCAGCTTGAGTTTTGATAATGCTGCAGCCTTCTTTAATATCATCAGTGATAATGTTACCACCAAAAGGAATTACAGCGGTATGACGAATAATACCATCATAGAAAATAGCTACATCGGTAGTACCACCACCAATATCAACTAAAACAACACCAGCTTCTTTTTCTTCATCACTTAGAACGGCATCAGCACTTGCTAATGGCTCTAAATGTAAATCGATAGTCTCCAAAGAAGCACGGTTAACACATTTGAAAATGTTTTTTACGGCAGAAACTTGTCCTGTTATAATATGGAAATTTCCTTCTAAACGAATACCGGCATGACCGATTGGATTTTTAATTCCGATTTCGCTATCAATAATATATTCCTGAGGGATAACATGAATAATTTCTTCACCCGGACTCATTACTAAGCGATGCATGTTGTCAATTAGAGTATCAACATCCTTCTGATTAACTTCATCATCTAATGATTGACGAGTGATCATACCGCGGTGTTGTACACTTTTAATATGTTGTCCTGCAATACCAACAATTACTTCTCCAATATCAACATTAGCTTTATCTGCAGCAATTGCAACAGCAGCTTTAATAGAAGCAACAGTTTGTTCAATATTTACAACCACGCCACGGGTAACGCCCAATGATTCGGCTTTACCGATTCCCAGAATTTCAACTTTTCCGAATTCGTTTCTTTTACCAACGATAGCGGCGATTTTAGTTGTTCCAATATCCAATCCAACTACTAAATCAGATTCTAGGTTTTGATTGTTTGAACTAATGTTCTTTTCCATACGTTTTACTTTTTGGTGCAAACCACCTGGTTCTTATATTTTAAATTTACTGTCGAATATTTATTCCAATTATCAGTTTTATTCAAACCTTCCTTGTAAAATAGTTTTAACTTTTCAAACTTCTCTGCAATATCGGTAGCATCTCCAAATATGATTTTATGATTTCCTATAGCCGGATACATTTCAAATTCTTTTTCCTTGTTGATGCTTAATTGATGGATTAACCCGTTTAACAAAGTATCTTTTGTAATGTAATCGGCCATTTCATAAATATCATCCAGCAGACTCACTTCTTTAAAAATTTCGTTCTTAGCAATTTCATTCACCGAAAACATGTAACGGCGCGAATAAGGTTCGTGAATATATCCATTCACTACTAAAACTCTTGCTGTGTACTTATCGCTTAATGGCATCAATTTACTTTGTGTATCGATGTAATAACTTTCGCCTCCCATAGTTAAAACTCTAACCAGTGGTGTGCGTTGTGTCACATTGATTTTAATATCGCCATTTACATCAACACTGAAATCCGCGTTTTCAATTGCGGGATGAGAGTTTAAAGCTTTTTCCAAAGCATTGACGTTGATGTTTTTTACTTCTGCGTTTAGGAGAATATCCTGACGCTCATTAAAAAATTCTTTCACATCGTCTTCATCCACAAAATCATTTTGTCCGGTTGCGTTAACTGTGATGTCAATATTTTCCGCTCTAACTTCTCTTTCTTTCTTACTAACGAAAGCTAAAGAGGTCATTAGGCCCGATAATGCAATAATCCAAAGAACTGTAACTAATATTTTTTTATAATTGATCTTCATTTATCTTTTCTTCAGCATTTCCTCTATCGGTTGTACAAACTTGTCTATATCTCCTGCTCCCATCGTTAACAACACTTCAAGAGGTTTCTCCTTTAAAAACTCAAGCAAATTTTCCTTTTTCACTAAATGCTTTTGTTTCGATTTCATTTTATCAAGCAACATTTGTGATGTTACCCCTTCCATCGGTAATTCGCGTGCCGGATAGATGTCGAGCAAAATGCACTCGTCTAATAAATCCAGACTTTCAGCAAAACCATCTGCAAAATCGCGGGTTCTGGAGAACAAGTGTGGTTGAAATACACCTGTAATCTTTTTATCGGGATACAATTGCTTGGCTGCACCGATAGCTGCTTTCAATTCTTCGGGATGATGAGCGTAATCATCAACATAAACCAAGTTTTTTGATTTTACCCTGTAATCGAATCTGCGTTTTACACCTTGAAAAGAACGTAATGCTTCTTTAATTTTATCCGCTTTCACTCCTAACTGTTGAGCAATTGCTACTGCAGCAATTGAATTTTCAACATTGTGTAAGCCCGGAAGCCCAATGGTAACGCCAGTTACAGCCTCTACCTCGCTTTTTATATTGTAATGAAATTCGCCACCTTCCACCTTAATTGATTCAGCACAATATCCCGTATTTAAATTTAGTGAGTAGATGAGCCTCTTATCGGTGAGCTTCAATTCGTTATCAACATTTTTTTTAACAATCAGAACACCTCCTTTTTTCACCTGTTTCGAGAACAAAAGATAGCTTTCATGCATCGCATCCTTGTTACCGTAAATGTCTAAGTGATCTGCATCAACACTTGTAATAACAGCTATTTGAGGAAAAAGTGTAAGGAAAGAACGGTCGTACTCATCAGCCTCTACCACTACGTACGCATCTTTGTCGTTTGGGTCGCCCAAAAGCAAATTAGTGCCGTAATTTTTCGAAATCCCTCCCATAAAAGAGTAACAATTAATGCCGGCCGTCTTCAATAAGTGAGTAACGAGCGTTGTTGTTGTTGTTTTACCATGCGTTCCGGCAATGGCAATAGTTTTAAATTGTTTTGTAATCTCACCTAAAACTTCCGACCTCTTTTTTATAACGTAATTATTGGAGGTTAAATACACATATTCGGCATGATTTACAGGAACGGCCGGGGTGTAAACTATCAAAACCTCCTCTGGTTTATAATTGGAGAGGATTTTTTTGAGAAGTTCAACGTCTTCGGTATAATGACAAGGGATTTTTTCGTTTTCGAGTTCTTGAGTTAAGATACTCGATGTTTTATCGTAACCATAAACTGTTTTTCCGTAATGATTAAAATAACGGGCGAGAGCACTCATGCCGATACCACCGACGCCGAGGAAATAATATAGTTTATAATCTAGAACTTTCATTTATAGTTGGCTAGTTTCAATACTTCTTTAGCGATAACATTAGCTGAGTTTAACAGAGCTAAGGCACCAATATTTTTTTGTAATTCGCGTTGTTTGTTTGAATCATTCATTAAAGCAATCGCTTCTTTTACCAACTTCTCTTTTGCTTCATTATCTCTAACCAAAATTGCAGCGTTCTTATTCACCAACGACATAGCATTTTTAGTTTGATGATCTTCGGCTGCAGTTAATAAAGGAACCAGAATCGCAGGCTTCTTTACAATACATAATTCCGAAACTGCTCCCGCCCCTGCTCTCGAAATAACACAATCTGCTACAGCATATCCTAAATCCATTCGCGAAATAAAATCGACTGCATTAATATTCTTATCCTTAAAAGATGTTGTCTGTTGTTTTGCCGTTTCAAAATAAGGCTTACCAGTTTGCCAAATGAGTTGAATGTTGTTATCTGCTAAAGCTTGAAGTCCGGAACCTATTGCTTCGTTAATTCCTTTGGCGCCTAAACTTCCACCAACAACCAATAATGTTTTTTTGTTGGGGTCGAGATTAAAGAATTTTTGTCCTTCGTTTCTTTTCTGTTCAACGTCTTTAATATCTTGCCGAACCGGGTTACCCGTTAAAATTATTTTTTCTTTTGGGAAGAATTGTTCCATTCCTTCATACGCCACACAAATCTTACTTGCTTTTTTAGAGAGCCATTTATTAGTTACACCCGCATAAGAATTTTGTTCCTGAATTAAAGCAGGAATTCCCATTGAGGTTGCTGCTCTTAATAGTGGTCCGCTTGCATAACCGCCTGTTCCCACAACAACATCAGGTTTAAATTCTTTTACAATTGAACGCGCTTTAAAAATACTTTTAAGAAGTAAAAACGGGAATTTTAAATTGGCTAATGTTAACTTACGTTGAATGCCTGCAATTGGTAAACCAATTATTTTGTAACCAGCCGCAGGAACTTTTTCCATTTCCATTTTTCCTAATGCACCAACAAAAAGAATTTCAACATCCGGAACTATGGATTTAATTTCATTAGCAATAGATACTGCCGGAAAAATATGACCGCCTGTTCCGCCGCCACTCAATATGATTTTAAGCCGACTCAAGGTTCTCTTCTGTTTTATCTTCGCTGCTGCGACTAACACTTAAAATAATGCCGATAGCAATACAAGTAAACCAAATTGAAGTTCCACCCATACTAACTAAAGGCAAAGGCTGACCCGTAACAGGAAATAAATTCACTGCTACCGCCATATTAATTAATGCCTGAAACACTAAACTGAATGCTAATCCTCCTGCTAAAAATCCACCGAAGGTTTTATCGGTATCCCGCATAATTTTTATGCCACGGAATAAAAATATCATGTATAGGAATAACATTAAAAATCCTAAAGCCAATCCATACTCCTCAATTATAATAGCGTAAATAAAATCGGAAGATGCTTGTGGTAAAAAAGCGCGCTGAGTACTGTTACCTGGTCCCTTACCAATTACACCACCGGTCGCAATAGCAATTTTTGCTTGTTCACTTTGATAATTACTTTTTGAATCGCCTTTCGAGAAATTTTCAATACGTGCCTTCCAAGTTGCCCCGCGTGGAATTGCATTTGGAAATTGATAAACAACAACTCCTAATAGCAATGCAAATAACATACAAGCACCAACTATTAAAAGCATGAATTTCACTTTTATTCTTCCAACGAACATTAAAAACAAACAATTCAAAAACAATAAAGCTGCCGTTGAAAAGTTGGCTGGTAATATTAAAGCGCATATTATTCCTATAGGAACAAGAAGATATTTAAAGACTGCTTTAAATTCTACCAATTGTTCTTGCTTAGTGGTTAGTACACGAGCTACATACATAATCAACATCAACTTTGCTACATCCGAAGATTGAAACGTTAAACCTATACCCGGAATTGGTATCCAACGGTTAGCTTCCCCTGCACTTACACCACTTAATAATGTATATAATAATAAAGGAATGGAAAGTATAAATCCGATTTGCGCAACTTTAGAGAACACCGTGTACTTTATTTTATGAAACAGGTAGGCTAAACCAAATCCCAATGAAATAATAGCCATATGTTTTATTAAATAGTACTCCGTGTTTCCTTGCTTAAATTTATGCGCAAGCGTTACAATGGCGCTATAAACCACCAATATGGAGATAAGCGACAATAACATCATTATTGCCCATATCACCTTATCGCCTTTTAAATAATTAAAAAACTTCATAGCGCTTTCGCTTTTAAATTTATAATCCTCTTACAGCTCCTTTAAATTGCATACCACGGTCTTCATAGTTTTGAAACAAATCAAAACTTGCACAAGCCGGAGATAACAATACTGCTTCACCTTTCTTTGCTAATTTGTAAGATGCTGCAACTGCTTCTGCTGCTGTTTTAGTTTCAACAATTGTCTCCACTAAACCACCAAATGCTTTGATGATTTTTGAATTGTCGACACCTAAACAAACAATAGCTTTTACTTTTGCTTTAACGATTTCAGTTAATTCGTTATAGTCGTTGCCTTTGTCTTGTCCACCGCAAATCCAAACAGTTGGTTTTTCCATACTTTCTAAAGCATACCATGC
>JAGNIU010000034.1 GCA_018000995.1 Bacteroidia bacterium | reverse complement strand
CATGTTAAGTTTGGTATGGTTATTTTGTTTTTTGTGGTATTAGCTATTTTCACTTTAGTAAAAACAAAAATCGTGCATTATTCTTCCTTGTGTTATTTGCCTTTAACGTTTTTAGCCACTTACAGTATTTTTAAATTGCAAAGTGGCGAGTATAGATTAAAAAAATATTTTGGTCCGACGTTCATTGTAATTAGTTTATTAATTGGAATTGCTTTTACAGCTTTAGGCTTTGTAGACCAATTAAAACCCATTTTATTAGACAATAATTTAATTGGTGATAAGTTTGCCGTTGAAAACTTGAAAGCTGATGTACAATGGCAAGGCTGGGAGTGGGTAATAGGACTGACTTTTATTTTGGTTTCGTTGTTATGTTATTTCCAATTTAAAAACGGGAAAATTAAGTTTCTTCATTATCTGTATGGATTTTATATTGTGTTTATTATCGCAGCTGTTAACACCTTCACGCCAAAAATTGAACAGTACTCGCAACACGCCATGATAGAATTTTACAAAGCGGTTGGCGAAAAAGGTTTTTATGTAGAAACTGCTGGATTTAAAAGTTACGCGTACTTATTTTACGCAGATAAGAAACCTGAGCAAAACCAAAATCCTGAAGCTATAAAGTATGTGACGAAGGGTTTAGATGACATGGAAGTGATGGGCTATAATCGCCTCACATCGTACTCATTAGCTTATTTAAATTGGATGCAATATGGCGTTATTGATAAGCCCGCAGTTTTTGTCTGTAAAATAAATACAGCTGAAGATTTACTCAAAAATCCACAAGTAAAAATCCTTTACCAAAAGAATGGTTATGTGTTTTGTGTAAGGATGCCTGAGCCTAAAAGGCATTAGATTTTAACATATTTAGGGAACAAAAGTCATATACCCCCTTCGATTAATTTGCTATATTTGTAATACGAAAAAACTTAAAAACCTATAAAATGAAAAAATTAGTATTAGTATTAGCTTTAACCGGATTGGTTGGAGGTTTATCTGCGAACACTTTAGGTGATGACAAAGATAAAGACAAGAAAAAAGAGTGTTGCAAGAAAGACACTAAAGCATGTTGCAAAAAAGATGCTTCTAAAGCATGCAGCGGCGAGAAAAAAGCTGAAGAAAAGAAAGAAGAGAAAAAAGACTAATTATATTTTAGTACTTATAAAAGAGCCCAAACATTTGTTTGGGCTTTTTTGTTTTATGATTTTTTGAAACTCTCCGTCGCCTTCCTCACACTTCCATGTTTCAATAAAAGTTCTTTGGCTTTTTCGTAATCTTCAAGGCCGGTATTTTTCATTACCATTTTTGTGCCACGGTCAACGAGCTTATTATTGCTAAGTTGCATGTCAACCATTTTATTTCCTTTTACTCTTCCCAGTTTAATCATTACGGAAGTAGAAATCATATTCAATACTAATTTCTGAGCCGTGCCTGATTTCATCCTGGTAGAACCTGTTACAAACTCAGGACCAACAATAACTTCAATTGGTAATTTAGAAACTTTAGCTACGTTGCTTCCACCGTTACAAGTAATACAGCCAGTAACAATATTGTTTTTATTACAATGTTCTAAAGCACCAACTACATAAGGCGTAGAGCCCGACGCAGCAATGCCAATCACCACATCATTACTATTTACTTTATGTTCTTTTAAATCTTTCCAGCCTTGGTTAATATCATCTTCAGCAAATTCTACCGCTTTACGTATAGCATCGTCACCACCTGCAATTAATCCAATTACTCTTCCGTGCTCAATACCATAAGTTGGCGGACATTCAGAAGCATCTACAATTCCTAATCGTCCGCTGGTACCTGCGCCTAAATAAAATAAACGTCCGCCAAGTTTCATTTTCTCAGTAATTACATTTACCAAAGCTTCAATGTTTGGAATTACTTTTTCGATAGCGTTAGGAACAGTTTTATCTTCCTTATTCATGTTACGCAACAACTCCTCAACACTCATGTTCTCGAGGTTATTGTAATATGAATCGGCTTCTGTGGTTTTTTCCATTTTAAGATGAATAAGTATTGTTATAATCGATCATGCTTTTACGAATAACCTCTAATGCTTCTTCTTTTCCGTAAACATTGCTAATCCCAACCGCATTTGGTTCTCCGGGTAATGCTTTGTAAGTTAAAAAATAATGTTTCAAACGGTTAATCAAGGCTTCAGGACAATCATTAATATCTTTGTAATTCCCGTAGATTTCGTCCTGTTTCAACACTGCAATTATTTTATCATCAGCTTCATCTTTATCTATCATCCGCAATCCGCCAATAGGAATGGCTTCTAAAATAATATCACCGTTATTAATATGTTTTTCGGTGAGTACACAAATATCCAGAGGGTCGCCGTCACCTTTAGTTACGTTCTTACCACTTTTTAATCTTGCAAAAGCAGCTGTCTCTTCACCACAATATGTTTTCGGGATAAACCCATATAAAGCCGGAACATTGTTCGAGAATTTTTGGGGACGATCAACTTTTAAATAACCACTCACTTTATCAATCTCATATTTCACCGAATCTCCCGGAACAATTTCAATATAAACTGTTACCAGTTCGGGACATTTTTCACCTGGAGAAAGTCCATGCCAAGGATGTAGTTTAAATTGTTGAGGCTTCATTTAAAAAATTTATTAAAAAGATAGTAGAACAATACAATACCTACGATGGATAAAAGTAAATAAACAATAAACTCAGTGCGGGTAGGGATAATATTACGTTGCCCGGCTGCATTGTTTTCCATTGGCTTTAAAACTTTGTGTAAACCTAAATTATCGCGTAGGAATTTCAATTCAGTATCATAATCATTGCCGTAAGTAACAGTATAAAAATCTAATTTTTCATTTTTGAAATATTTCCGGCTGCGGCTACACCAATCCATTTGGGCATTCATAGCTTGTTTATAATTGGTGTAGATAATCCACTCTTCACCAATATTAAAAGCCTGCGAACATTCTACGTCATGCTCAAACAAGACTTTAAATTCGGCAGGAACCACACCTTTGTATAATTCTAATATTTCAAAAATAACTTCCGCTTTTTTTCCTTCTAATAAACTATCTGATTTTATTTTCCCTCTAAAAATTAATTGGTACTTATTGCATTCTTCAATCGATAATTTAGTAACGGGGCACTGACAAGCAGAGGCGAAGTTAGAGGTAAGAAGTACGAATGACGAAGTAATTAAAAGTATGAAGTGTTTAAATTTCATTTAGTTTTCTAATAAGAAATTAAGGGCCGCGTCTAATTCTTTATACATGATTTTATCGTTTTCAATAAAACCAACTTTTTTGCGGAATGAAGCATGTAAATTCTCAATGGTTTTCGAAGATTTTAATGGTCTTCTGAATTCTAAAGCTTGTGCGGAGTTCATTAATTCTATTGCTAAAACACGCTCAGTATTTTCTAACACCTTTAAACATTTTGTGGCAGCATTGGCACCCATGCTTACATGATCTTCTTGTCCGTTTGATGAAACAATACTATCGGCACTTGCCGGCGTACATAATTGTTTATTCTGACTCACAATTGAAGCCGCGGTATATTGTGGAATCATAAAACCTGAATCTAATCCCGGTTTTGCAATTAAGAATGCGGGAAGATTTCTCAACCCTGCAATTAATTGATAAGTTCTGCGTTCCGAAATACTTCCTAATTCTGCAATAGCAATACATAAAAAATCTAATGCCAATGCAAGCGGTTGTCCGTGAAAATTCCCCCCAGAAATAATTTCATCATGCTCAGGGAAAATGGTTGGATTATCTGTCACTGAGTTTATTTCTGTTTCAAAAACTGATTTTACATAAGTAGTTGTGTCTTTTGTAGCACCATGCACTTGTGGAATACAACGGAAGGAGTAGGGGTCTTGCACTTGTTTTTTTGCTTGTGCTAAAATTTCACTGCCCTCTAAAATTGTTCTGAATGCTTTTGCAGTTTGTAATTGTCCTGTATGTGGACGAATAGTATGAATATGATCTTTAAACGGATCGATACGTCCATCGAATGCATCTAAAGACATAGCGCCAATTAAATCAGCGTTGTAGTTAAGTTTTTCAGCTTTCAATAAAATATAGACACCGTAAGCGCTCATAAATTGAGTGCCGTTTAATAAAGCTAAACCTTCTTTCGATTTTAGTTTTACGGATTCAAGATTTAGAGTTTTTAAAACATCAGCGGCGTTTTGTTTTTTGTTTTGATAATTCACTTCACCTTTTCCTAATAATGGTAGAGATAAATGTGCAAGAGGTGCTAAATCGCCCGATGCACCCAAAGAACCTAGTTTATAAACAACGGGAAGAATATCATTATTGAAAAAATCAACTAAGCGTTCAACAGTTACCAATTGCACTCCACTTTTGCCATAACTTAACGCTTGAATTTTTAAAAGCAGCATTAGTTTTACAATTTGTTGCGGCACTTCCTCGCCCATACCGCAGGCGTGACTCATTACTAAATTTTCCTGTAGTTTTTCTAAATCAGATTCTGCAATCTCAACGTTACAAAGTGAGCCAAAGCCGGTGTTGATACCGTAAATAGGGGCGGCTTGAGATTTTACTTTTTTATCTAAGTAGTTACGGCAATCTGTAATATTTTTTTTAGCAATATCAGAAAGCTGTATTTTTTGGTTTTTTGAAAGAATGGTGTTTACATCCTGTAATGTAAACCGTTTCGAGGGGTCGATGCTAAACATGCCTAAATATACTAAGGCTTATTGAAGGGGGGACGCTTTGTTATTTAATTTTTAATAAATATTATACCTTTACCACATGAAAATTATCTGCATAGGCCGTAATTACGCCGAACACGCCAAAGAAATGAAGAGTGATGTGCCCACTGAACCTGTTTATTTCATGAAACCTGATACTTCTCTTTTAAAAGAAGGCGATTTTTATATTCCTGATTTTACAAAGGATTTGCATCACGAAATTGAGTTAGTATTAAAAATCTCGAAAGCAGGTAAAAGTATTGAAGAACAATTTGCTCATAAATATTACGATGAAATTGGTTTAGGAATCGATTTCACGGCCCGCGATATTCAAGCTAAGTGTAAAGAAAAAGGTTTACCATGGGAAAAAGCAAAAGCTTTCGATAATTCAGCTCCCATTGGTAATTTTGTGAAAAAGGAAGAGTTAGGAGATTTAAAAAATATCAATTTCGAATTAAAAATAAATGGTGAATCCCGACAAATTGGTAACTCGAAAGATTTGATTTTTAGTTTTGATAAAGTAATTAGTTACGTCTCTCAATTCGTTACACTTAAAACCGGCGATTTAATTTATACCGGAACTCCTGAAGGTGTTGGTCCTGTAAAAATTGGCGACCAAATGGAAGGTTTTATAAATGGAAAATCGTTTTTAAAACTAAACGTTAAATAATGAAGTGGAGTCTGAAAATAATTCCCATTTTCTTCATTAAATTTTATCAATATAGCATTTCGCCATTATTGCCAAATTCTTGTCGGTATACCCCAACTTGCTCTCAATACAGTATAGATGCTATCAACAAATATGGCATTTTTAAAGGTATTTGGCTGGGATTTAGGCGTATAATTACTTGTCACCCTTGGGGTGGACAGGGTTACGACCCTGTTAAATAGGATTGTAATAATCCTGAGCTTTCTCATCTCAAAAGGTGTAAAATTTTGCTTAACTTTAGGAGATGCAAAAAATCGAAAAAATAGTTTTAGCGCTGTCGGTACTTGTTTTTTTTTCTTGCAAAAAAGATCCTTCAACAAACGAGCATGATGGTCATAACCATTCTCATAGTGCACCGGTTTCTACTAATAATATAAATTTTAATATTACAAATGTTGCAGGAAACTCTCTTCTTGCTTTAAATACTCAAACTTATATTAACGAGAATCTTGATACTTTTTCAGTTAATGTTTTTAAGTATTATATCAGTAATATTAGATTATTTAGACAGGACGGTTATATATTTAACGAACCGGAAAGTTATCGTCTTCTTAATCAAAGTGACACAACGAGTTGCAAATTCACAATAAAAAATGTTCCGCTCGGCAACTATATTGGTATGCAATTTACTATTGGCGTTGATAGTTTAAGAAATTGTGATGGCGCACAAACTGGAGCGCTTGATCCTGTTCATGATATGTTCTGGGATTGGTCTCAAGGATATATCTTCGCGAAAATGGAGGGTTTATGCAATAAAGGTCAATTCGGTTCATTCTTTCATCATATTGGTGGGTTTTCAGGGCAGTATAACGCCTTGGTTAAATCAACGCCTTCGTTTGGTACAAATATGATTCAGGTTACAAATACAGGTGTTTCAAAAGTTTATTTAAAAGCTGATATATTAGAGTGGTTTAAAAATCCTTCAACAATAGATTTGTCGGCTTATAGTGGAGTAGGCGGTGGTAAAAAATCAAGTGAAATTGCTGCAAATTATGCTGATATGTTTTCTGTGGCATTAATACAAAATTAATGAAGTCGAACTTATTTATTTTTTCTTTATTGTTTGTAGCAGTATTTAGTTCTTGCAAAAAGGATCCTGAAATAATTCTTCCTGCTTCAACAGATAATCAAAATACATACGCGCCTGTAGTACCAACCGGTTGGCCAAGTCCTGTTTATGATTTTACAGGAAATGAAGTGACTTATGATATTTTTACTTTAGGAAGACATTTATTTTACGAGCCATTACTTTCCGGTGATTCTACTATTTCTTGCGGAAGTTGTCATATGCAAACATTTGGTTTCAGCAATGGGCCTAGTCACGCAACAAGTCATGGCGTAAATAATTTAACAGGTAAACGTAATTCACCGGGATTATTTAATTTAACCTGGCAAGTAAAAACCATGTGGGATGGCGGCGTGAATAATCTAGAAAACCAACCCTTAGGTCCCATACAAAACCCTATTGAAATGAATTTGAATTATAGCACGGCTCTATCGCGAATTGCGGGTACGGCAAAGTATAAAGCTCTTTTTAAAAATGCTTATGGCGATACAGTTGTAACTTCGCAACGTTTTTTAAAATCGTTCGCTCAATTTATGGGCTTAATGGTATCGTATAATAGTAAATATGATAAAGTGAAAAACGGTAATGAAAGTTTCACAGCTTCCGAGAATAGCGGATACACAGTTTTCAAAAGCAAATGCGCTTCTTGTCACGCCGAGCCGTTATTTACCGATCATAGTTTTAGAAATAATGGTTTGCCGATTAACTCTTTTCAGGATAGTGGACGTTACCGAATTACATTAGATCCAAATGATATTTATAAATTTAAAATGCCGTCACTTCGCAATTTAGGATTCACGGCTCCTTATATGCACGATGGAAGATTTCAGACGCTTACCGACGTGTTAAATCATTATTCGAGTGGAATAAGTTCTACCCAAAACCTGGATCCTTCGTTAAATGGTGGCATTCCTTTAAGCGCTCAGGAGAAGAGCGATTTGTTAAGTTTTTTAACTACACTTAACGATTATAGCTTTAAAGCTGATACCAGATTTAAGGAAATCCATTAAGGTATTCTCGGTTTATTTCATTAAATTTGATGAAACAAATTTTCTATGAAAAATTTTAAATACATATTCTTAATTTTTTGCGCTTTAAGTTTCTTTGGCTGCAAAAAAAATCAATTAGGTGGAAAATCTAATATCAAAGGAAAAGTAATGCATCATGATGCAGCTATCCCGCATGCAAAAATTTATATCAAATTTAACGCAACGGAGTTTCCTGGTGAAGACGTAAGTAAATATGATGTTACTATGGAGGCTGATCATAATGGTAATTTTTTAGTTGATAAAATTTACCGTGGTCAGTATTATTTTTATGCTGTTGGAGTAGATCCTGCTCTTGGAACAACGAACAATGTTGTTAAAGGAGGGATTTCTCTTAAAGTAAAAATGCTAAAAGAAATAACAGGATTTGAAATTCCGGTTACCGAATAATATTGTAACTATTTAACGGTTTTCCGTTATCATACATGATGCAACACACTTTAAAAAAAATCCTGCTAATAATATTCCTTATCAGCGGGATTTTTTCTTTTTCACAAAATGTAAAAATTAAAGGCAAGGCACATTCGTCGCACGCCGGTAAGGCTATTAGTCTTTTAGCGTATAGCGATTTAATAACCTATACCCGTGTTCGCGAAGCGATTGATACCGTTGCTACAGATGGTACTTTTGAGTTAGAGTTGCAAATAAAACATACGCAACCTGTACAACTACAAATTGATAATTTATTAGGTAAACTTTACATCCAACCGGATTATGTTTACGCTGTTACTTTCCCGCAAAGGGATACAACACTTGATGTTCGCAGCGAAACTGAATCGTTTGTTGAAATAGGAATTATTTCCGGTGATACAACTGAATTAAATACACGCATAATTGATTTCAATAAGGTGTTTAATACAGTTTTTTCGAATGCCGGAAATCAATTCCTGAATAAGAACGTTATCTTTCAGAAACTAGATACTTTAAAAATGATTTGCAGTTGGCGTTATAAGAAAAACACAAACCGCTATTTCAAAAGTTATGTCGAGTATAATATTGCCGAATTAAATTCGAATGCCTCTCGTAGTAAAGCATTTTTGGCATCTACTTTCATTGCTAATAAACCCGTTCAGCACAATCAATTTGAATACATGGGGTTCTTTAATGCCTTTTTTAAAGGTTATCTTGAAGGGTACTCAAGCGGAAAAGCCGGCGAAAACATTCATCATTTAATTAATACAACCGGACAATACAAGGATGTGAAAGCATTTGTAAAAAAAGATCCTTTATTAGTTAATGATACACTTTGCGAATTAGTTATTATAAAAAGCTTGTGGGATTATTATTACAACCCTCAATTTTCCAGAGAGCAAGTACTTGCGGTGATTGAACAGTTTTTTGAAGCCACCAAAATTCAGGAACATAAAAAAATCGCCAATAATATTCTACAAGTCGCTTATAAATTAAGTGTTGGTTCTCCCGCTCCGGTTTTTGAAGCGGCCGACAGAACAGGAAAGATTATCAGTTTGAACGATTTTGCTAAACGATATGTTTATATTAATTTTTTCTCGACTAAGAGTATAGAAAGCTTAAAGGAAATGCCAAAAATAGCCGATTTAGTGAAGAAGTATGCCGATAAGGTGTTGTTTGTGAGTATTTGTACAGATGACAGTCTTAGAACCTATAAGAGCTATTTAAAGGCTAATCCAAAATACAATTGGACTATCCTTTTTAATAACTCTGCTGCAAAAGGCTACACGGCTTATGATAAGTATAACGTAAAAGGATTACCGGCTTTCTTCTTTATAAATAGTTACGGGAATTTGGCGCAATCGCCTGCCCAGAGCCCAACTCAGGGCTTCGAATACAAGCTAAAGGCCTTGTTTAAGCCTAAGAAAAAGGATACCAAAATTGGAATACGCTAGCCCTTCGTCAAGCTCAGGACTTGGCATTTTGCATTTATGTTAACATTTTTGAAAACCTATTAACATCCCTTTAAAATTCGCTTAAATATACCGAGCTTCACGTTTTAGAATTCAAGTTCTAAAAACATGCAACTGAAATACCACCAAAAGCAAAAAGCTATACTTTTATTGGAAGACGGAAAGGTTTTTGAAGGAAAAGCCGCCGGAAAAATTGGTACCACTACCGGAGAAATCTGTTTTAATACCGGAATGACCGGCTATCAGGAAATTTATACCGACCCATCGTATTACGGACAAATTATTGTGATGAACAACGTTCATGTTGGGAATTATGGTATTGAAGAAAGTGAAGTAGAAAGCGACAGTGTGAAAATCTCCGGAATGATTTGTAAAAAATTCAATGAAGGTTTTTCGCGCAAGCGTGCACAAATGTCGTTACAAGAATATTTTGAAAAAAATGGTATTGTTTCTATTAGTGATGTGGATACACGTGCTATTGTAAGATACATTCGTGATAAAGGCGCAATGAATTGTGTTATCTCTTCCGAAAACACGGATGTTGATGCTCTAAAGAAAATATTAGCTAAGGTTCCGAAAATGGAAGGTCTTGAGTTGTCATCTAAAGTTTGTACAACAAAACCTTACGAAGTTGGAGAGCCAAGCGCTAAACATAAAGTAGCTGTAATTGATTTTGGTGTAAAGAAAAACATATTACGTTCTCTTGCCGAGAGAGGTTGTTACTTGAGAGTTTTCCCAATGAAAACAACTTTAAAGGAAATGCTGGCTTTTAATCCGGATGGATTTATGTTGAGTAACGGTCCCGGTGATCCAAGTGTAATGACGGATGAAATTAGTTTGGTGAAAGAAGTTGTTGAAAGCGGTAAACCTGTTTTCGGAATTTGTTTAGGGCATCAGTTATTAGCTGAATCACAAGGTATCAAAACTTACAAAATGCATGCCGGTCACAGAGGAATTAATCACCCTGTGAAAAATTTAG
Source organism: Bacteroidia bacterium (assembly GCA_018000995.1). Taxonomy (GTDB): domain Bacteria; phylum Bacteroidota; class Bacteroidia; order B-17B0; family Aurantibacillaceae; genus JAHEYG01. The sequence goes on along the minus strand of JAGNIU010000034.1, from coordinate 19,207 downwards.
TTACCGGTAAATGTGAAATTACTTCTCAAAATCATGGTTTCAGTATTAAAGCTGAAGACATAGATAAAAATCCAAATATTGAAGCAACACACGTAAACTTAAATGATAAAACAATTGAAGGCATTCGTTTAAAGAACAAAGCGGTGTTCTCAGTTCAATATCACCCTGAAGCTTGTCCCGGTCCACATGATAGTCGCTACTTGTTTGATCAGTTTGTAGAGAATATTGTGAAGAGTAAAAAGCTGGTTACTCAGAACTAATTTCTTATTATTATTTTATCAGGATTAAATTTTCCGTCCTGAATTTGCTTACCAATTAACTGGTATGCATCTCTGAATGGAATTCCTGCCTGAACGAGTTTGTTTACTTCCTCCACGCTGAACATATATTTGTATTTTTCATCTTCAATGCAATTTTCATTTATTTGCATTTGCGGTAAAGTATAAATTAAAACATCCAAACATTCTTTAAATTGCTCTATGGCCGGAAAAATTAATTCTTTGGTGAGCTGCATGTCTCTGTGATAACCGCTAGGCAAATTATTAGTAAGAAGTGTTAGTTGATTTGGTAATCCTTGAAGTACATTACATTTCGCCCGAATCAATTCAAACACATCCGGATTTTTTTTATGTGGCATGATGCTGCTTCCTGTTGTTAATTCATCCGGAAAAGAAATAAAACCGAAATTCTGACATAAGTACAAACATACATCATACGAGAATTTAGAAAATGTATGTGCTAAGGATGAAATGGCGATGGCTGTAACTTTTTCAGATTTCCCTCTTGTCATTTGTGCATAAACAGCACTTTTATTTAGGGTTGCAAAGCCCATTTCTTTAGTCGTGAATTCTTTATCGATATTAAAAGATGAGCCATAACCTGCGCCGCTCCCTAAGGGATTTTTATCACATATTTTGTAAGCCGCGTCCAGTAATTCCAAATCATCTTCTATGCTTTCTGCATAAGCACCAAGCCACATACCAAAGGAAGAAGGCATGGCAATTTGAAAATGCGTATAGCCGGGCAATAAATTATTCTCATACTTCGAGCTTAATTCTATAAAAATGGATTGAAGTTCTAAACTTTTTTCTTTTATAATTTTCAGTTCGTGCTTCAGATATAATTTAATAGCTGTTAGCACTTGGTCGTTTCTCGACCTTCCCGTGTGGATTTTCTTTCCTGTCTCACCGTATTTATTAGTAAGATAAAATTCAATTTGTGAGTGAATGTCTTCAACACCATCTTCAATTTTAAATTTGCCTTCTTTTAAAAGTTGTTCAATCTCCTCTAATCCTTCTAATAACTGCTCCAATTCAATTTCATTAATCAAATTTACTTTGCATAACATCTTAGCGTGTGCCTTTGAAGCTAATACATCAAATGGTGCAATAAACATATCCAATTCTTTATCCTTACCGATGGTGAATTTCTCGATGATGTTATTGGTTTTTAATTCTTTTTCCCAAAGTTTTGTTTTCATAGTTTCATTTTTTTTTTTGCCACTAAAACACCAAGGCACTAAATTCCACAAATTCTTTTATGGGATTTTGTATTTTCGTGTTTCTGTGGCGATTGTTTGATTTATAAAATGTTGTTTAATAATTTTATGTATAGTTCAATTCCTTCTTTTATTTCGTTTAAATAAATAAACTCATCGGCTGTATGACTTCGTGCACTATCACCCGGGCCCATTTTTAGAGTAGGGAAGGGCATCAATGCTTTGTCGCTGGTAGTTGGAGAACCGTAAGATATTCTTCCTAATTCTAATCCACTTTTTATTAAAGGATGATTTAAAGAAATAGAAGAAGATTTCATTCTTAAGCTTCTTGGTTTTATTTCACAGTTTACGTTTTGTTTTATTTTTTTTATGATTTCTTCAAACATATATAACTCATTCACTCTTATGTCGACCACAAATTTGCAAGTAGCCGGAACAACATTATGTGCTTTGTTTTCAGTTTCGATGCAAGTAACACTCATTTTAACAGGACCTAGTAATTCAGATACTTTTTCAAATTGATAATTTTTGAACCATTCAATATCTTTTAAGGAGTGATAAAGGGCGTTATCGCTTTCTTCTCTCGCTGCATGTCCGGCTGTACCATAATTAACACAATCCAAAACCAATAAACCTTTTTCGGCAACAGCTAAATTCATTAAAGTAGGTTCGCCTACAATCCCGAATTCTATATTTCCTAAATGAGGTAATAAAGCCTCAATTCCGTTTGTCCCAGAAATTTCTTCTTCAGCACTCGCGGCAAAAATGATATTGTATTTTAAATTTTGATGCTCATAATAATGAAGAAATGCAAACATTAAAGAAACCAAAGCTCCTCCCGCATCATTACTGCCTAATCCAAATAATTTTCCGTCTTTCTCTATCGCTTCAAACGGATTTAAAGTGTAGCCTTTATTTGGTTTTACGGTATCATGATGAGAGTTTAACAAGAGAGTAGGTTTGTTTTCATCAAAATATTTATTCTTAACCCAAATATTATTTAAATGTTTTTGAGTGACAATTCCTTTCTTGTGAAAGAAATTTTCAATTAAGTCTGCTGTCTTGTTCTCTTCTTTGCTGAAACTTGGAGTTTCAATTAGTTGAGAAAGTAAATCAATAGCTTCGTTTTGTAAAACGGAAATTGTATTAGTATGTAATTCTTGTACCTGCATTTTGTTTTAATAATTGTGATGAATTCCCTATGACAACTTCCTTCACGCCTTTTTTTAGGGCGGAGAAAGCGTTATCTAATTTTGGAATCATTCCATTTATAATAATTTGGTTTTCTTTTAAGCTGATAAAGGTTTCTGAATTAATAGATTTAATTACTTTTTTACCGTTCAACACGCCATTCTTTTCAAAGCAATAAACCAGTTTTATTTTGTACAATTTTGAGAGGGCAACCGCCAAAGAGGAGGCGATTGTATCAGCGTTGGTATTTAATAATTGTCCCTTACTATCAGCAGTTATCGGTGCAATAACAGGAACAATATTTTGGCTGAGAAACAATTCCAAATACTTTATATTTATTTTGTCTGTTAATACATCTCCAACAAAACCATAATCTATTTTAGTTTTCTTTCTTTTTGTAGCGGGAATTAAAAACAAATCCGCGCCACATAAACCAATCGCTTTTACTTTTTTTGAATTCAATTGAGCAGTAATAGTTTTGTTAATCCAGCCCGCATAAACCATGGTTACCGTTTTTAGAGTCTCCGCATCTGTAATCCTTCTTCCTTCAAGCATTTTAGTTTCTATTCCTAACTGCTCAGATAATTGCGTAGCTAATTTTCCTCCACCGTGAACTAAAATTTTCAATCCTTTTAGTTTTGAAAAGTCGGAAAGGAATTTCTTCAACGATTTCTCGTCATCAATTACATTGCCTCCGATTTTTATTATGGTTAATGTTTTCATACTTCTTCCAGACTTAAATTTTCCGTACTCATTTGTTTTGTCGCCGGTAGTTTCATTAAGATATTTTTCAATACAGCTTGTGCTGAATAAACTCTGTTAGCAGCTTGTTGCTGAATTAAACTATTAGGATGATCAATTAATTTGCTGCTTAATTCAACATCTCTCCTTACAGGAAGGCAATGCATAATGCCGGCACTATTTGTCAATTGATATTTATTTGAATCCATCATCCAATTATCATTTACTTTTGGCATAAGGCCGTATTCGTGGTAGGCCGACCAATTCTTCACATAAATAAAATCAGCATTCTCTAAAGCTTTTTCCTGATTGTATTCAATGGTGGCTCCTCTAGTGTAATCATCACACAATTCATAACCTTTGGGATGTGTGATTATAAAATCAACGTCTAATTTTGTCATCCACTCTGAAAAGGAATTAGGAACAGCTTGTGGAAGTGCTTTAATGTGTGGTGCCCAGGTTAAAACTACTTTCGGTTTGTGGCTTTGTTTCCAATTTTCTTTAATGGTGATTGCATCTGCTAAGCTTTGTAAAGGATGTAATGTGGCTGATTCCAGACTAACAACTGGCACATTGCAATATTTCATTAACTGAACAAGAATCTTTTCGCTATAGTCTAATTTTTTATTGGTTAGAGTAGGGAAGCACCGCATGCCAATGATATCGCAGTACGAACCTAAAACAGCAGCTGCATCTTTAATATGTTCAACTGTGTTTCCATTCATAATTACGTCATCATTCCATTCTATCGCCCAGCTTTCTTTATCCAAATTCATAATCATAACCTCCATGCCAAGCATTCTTGCTGCTTTTTGAGTGCTGAGTCTGGTTCTTAAGCTTGGATTTAAAAATATTAAACCTAATGTTTTATTTTTTCCAATTTCAGAAAACCCAAAGGGATTTTGTTTTAATTGTATAGCCTCCTCAATTAGTTTATTGGGGTCCGGCACATCGTATATAGTTGTAAAATGTTTCATTGTTTAATTGTTTGATGTTTGTAATTGTTTCATTTGTCAGTTCGAGCGTAGTCGAGAACATTCTCAAGCCCGCGTCTCGACTACGCTCGACGTGACAAGGGTAAGTGATTTTATTAATGCATTATTAAACAAATCGATTTCGACTTGTTTTACATTTAAAGCGGGAAGTAGTCGGATTACATTTTTATTGGAAGCTGTCCCAACCAAAACATGATGTTCGTTTGTTAATGTGCTTTTCAATTCCGCAATATGAAAATTAAATTCAATTCCAATCATTAAACCTTTTCCTCTTACTTCTTTTACACCTTCAATGGATTTTAATTCTTTCATCCATTTCTCTCCTAAGGCAAAAGCAGATTCGATTAAATTTTCTTCTTTGATTACATCCAGTACTGCAATAGCTGCAACGCATGCTAAATGATTTCCTCCGAAGGTCGTTCCCAATAAACCGTATTTTGCTTTAAAGTGTGGATTAATCAAAACACCTGCAATCGGAAAACCATTTCCCATACCTTTGGCTATCGTTATCAAATCAGGTTTAATACCGGCATATTGATGAGCAAAGAATTTCCCTGACCTTCCGTAACCGGATTGAACTTCATCTAAAATTAGAATAGCTCCCGTTTCATTACATTTCTTTCTTAATAATTGAAGAAACGAATTGGTTGGGGTATGAATTCCTGCTACGCCTTGAATCCCTTCAATAATAACTGCACAAACCGAATCGTCAATAGTTTTAATGAACGTTTCTTCATCGTTCAAAGGTAAAAACACAACTTCGTGCGTTTTATTTATTTCAGCTTGAATGGAAGAATCATTTGTTGCGGCAACTGCTAATGATGTTCTACCATGGAAACTTTTTCCAAAGGCAATTATTTTCTTTCTTCCAATTTTAAAAGAAGCGAGCTTCAAAGCATTTTCATTGGCTTCAGCCCCTGAGTTACACAAAAACAAATTGTAATCCGAATAACCGCTTAATTCACCTAATTTGTAGGCTAGCTCTTCTTGCAAAGGATTTATAACTGAATTAGAATAAAATCCAATGTTGTTTAATTGCTCGGTAATTTTTTGAACGTAATGAGGATGACTATGTCCAATAGAAATTACGGCATGACCTCCATACAAATCAAGATATTTTTCATTTTTATTGTCCCACAACCATGAGCCTTGTGCTTTTATGGGTGTGATAGCTGTTAATGGATATACGTCGAATGTTTTCATAATTAAAATGCAGTTGGTTTAAGTGTTAACCCTTGTGTTTCATTTATTCCGAACATCAAATTCATATTCTGAACGGCTTGTCCGGCCGCGCCTTTCAGCAAATTGTCGATGACAGAAATAATAATCAGATGGTCTTTTTCTTTTTGTAGAGAGATAAAACAATTATTAGTGTTAACTACTTGTTTCACGTCTACCTCAAACGGTACAATATGAGTGAAAGGTGAGTCACCATAAAATGTTTCATAATCTGATTTTACTGTTTCCAAATCGAAATCTCCTTTTAAATAGTTTACCGCGTAAATACCTCTTGTAAAGGCACCTCTTTGCGGAACGAAATTTAAATTGGAAATGAAAGAGGATTGCAAGAGCTTCACCGATTCTAAAATTTCTTTTTCATGCTGATGACTCAAAGTTTTGTACGAGCTGTGGTTATTGCTTCTCCACGAAAAATGATTGGTTGCGGATAAAGTTTGTCCGGCCCCTGTTGAGCCTGTTGTTGCACTCACATGAATATCTGAATTCAAATTCCCTTTGTTGGCAAGAGGTAATAAGGCTAATTGAATGCAAGTAGCAAAGCAACCTGGATTGGCAATGTGATTTGCTTTCTGAATTTTTTCCTTATTCAATTCGGGCAGACCGTAAACAAATCCGTTATTACTTTCTTTATGTCTGAAGTCCTGACTCAAATCAATAATTTTTGTTGAATCGGAAACTTTATTCTTTTCCAGAAACAATTTCGATTCGCCATGACCTTTGCACAAGAACAATACATCTGCTTGTCCAATTTCTTTTTGAAATTGTAATTCAGTTGCACCAAACAAATCGTTATGTGTTTCGTAAACTTTTTTGCCGTGCTGACTTTCACTCTGAACAAAACTCAGCTCAACATCCGGATGATGGAGAAGGAGTCTTGCTACTTCTCCTCCTGTATAACCTGCTGCGCCTATAATTCCCGCTTTAATCATTAGAGTTGAGAATTAAGTTGTTCTGTAATTCGTTTACTTTATAATAAATGGCGGTTTGGTTACCGAATATTTTCGTGAAACCTTTTACATCTTCGCCTGTAAAGGATTTATTCATTTCGCCATACGAACCAAACTTATCATTCATTAAATCGTGCGGTGAAGAAATACCATCAATCATAAATCTGAATGGATGAAGCATTACAAAAACTTCACCGTTTACATTTTGCTGTGTGTTTTCAAAAAAAGCTTCCATATCTCTCATGGCCGGGTCTAAATACTGACCTTCGTGCAGCCAGTTACCATACCAAAGCGCTAATTGGTCTTTCCAATACAATTGCCATTTAGTGAGAACATGTTTTTCTAAGGCGTGGTGTGCTTTTATTATGATGAGAGAAGCTGCTGCTTCAAATCCAACTCTTCCTTTAATACCGATAATCGTATCGCCAACATGTATATCTCTTCCAATTCCATAAGGAGAGGCGATTTTGCTCAATGCTTCAATGGCTTCAACAGAACTTTTAAATTCTATGTCGTTTATCTGTATCAATTCACCTTTTTCAAATACTAGTTTTATTTTTTCGGAACCAGTTTTGCCTAATGGAGTAGGCCAGGCTTCATCGGCCAATGGTAAATGAGATGTTAATGTCTCTTTACCGCCTACGGAATTTCCCCAAATGCCTTTATTTACGCTGTATAAAGCTTTTTCAAAATTCATATCAACACCATTCTTTTTCAGAAATTCAATTTCATCTTGTCTCGATAATTTTAAATCCCGTATTGGTGTGATGATTTTTGCTTCCGGCAAAAGAATCTGAAAAGCCATATCAAACCGAACCTGATCGTTTCCTGCGCCGGTGCTACCGTGAGCAATAGCTTCTGTTCCTAATAGTTTCGCATAATCAGCAATAGCAAGAGACTGAATTATTCTTTCGGCGCTTACAGAAAGAGGATAGGTGTTGTTTTTCAAAACATTTCCAAAAACCAAATACTTTATGATTTTATCGTAATAGGCTTGTTTGGCATCTATAATTTTGAAAGAAGCTACTCCTAAGTTTTCGGCGTGTTGTTCTAATTTTATTTTTTCTTCATTTGTAAAACCTCCTGTATCTACTGTTACAGCATGAACATTAAGGTTTAATTCTTTTTTCAGGTAGATGGCACAGAATGTAGTATCTAAGCCTCCGCTGAATGCTAATAAGACATTGTTGTTTTTCATAAAAATGTATTTAGTATTTCTTCTTTTTTAATAATTAATTTTTTGAGAAAGGTGTTCTGTTTAATTCTGAGTAAACGCTCCATTACTTTTTTCTTACTCACAAAATCAAACCATTTCGGTTTATTTTTTTCGGAAGGATTGTAAAGCATGGCTGTGCATAAACAGTTTTTCCGTTCTTTACTTTTTAAGATTTCGAAATTCACGCAACTCTGACAACCTTTCCAGAAGGCTTCGTCTTGTGTTAACTCAGAGTAAGTAACAGGTTCGTAACCTAAATCCGAATTGATTTTCATTACCGCCAATCCTGTTGTTAAACCAAAAATTTTAGCTTCGGGATATTTGGTCTTCGATAATTCGAAAATTTTCTTTTTGATATCGGTAGCCAGTCCACTTTTTCTAAAATGGGGAGAGACAATTAACCCGGAGTTAGCCACGTAATTACCATGACTCCAAGTTTCGATGTAGCAAAAGCCGGCCCAATCGCCTTGTTTTGTTAGGGCGATAACTGCTTTTCCTTCCAGCATTTTTTGCCGGATATAATCAGGAGTTCTTTTAGCAATGCCGGTTCCCCGCGCTTTTGCTGAAGACTCCATTTCGTTGCAGATAATATCTGCATGCTGCAAGTGAAGCTCATTAGCTACTTGCACAACAAAATGTTGCATTTCAAATTAAAATTTGAGAATTATGAAATAAAAAAATAAAAGAAGACTAACTCAACAGACCTGCAGAGTTAATTTTTAATCAGAGAACGGGCTCTAATCAACGTCGGATATAAAAAATGGGGCGTACGGGTAAAACAAACAACAGGTTAGCTGTTGAAAAAAACACACTCTTGCTCAAGGAGCTAAATTTTCCGGCGAAACCGGTCGAGCATAGAATGAAATTAAATGTTTTCATTTTCTGTTTTTGTGCTCTGGCGTTTTTGTTTTTAATAATTGTTTCGCAAATATTTCATATTATTTTCGTTAATTCCAAATTTATTTTCAGGCAAGCAATTGCAAAACGATTTAGGAAAACTGTTCGAGCGCTTCTTTTACCAATGAAAATGGCCAATAAAATTATTTTTTGTAACGGCTTAAAATTTCTTCAAGTTCGGTTGAACTTAAGTTGATGAGTAATTTCTTAAAAGGACTAGTTTGTCCTTTTTCTAAAACAATATTGCTTTTGCTGATTTTAAATTCTTTTGAGAGGAATTTTATAAGGTAATCGTTCGCTGCACCGTCGATAGGTTTTTCGCGAATCTTTATAATGAGATTGTTTTCTGAGTCAAAACTGATCTCATCTTTAAAAGCACCCGGTTTTATTTTCACGAATAACGGAATCATTTCCCGGGTGCTTTTGAAATTATCCTTTGAATTCTATTTTGCGGTGAGTACCATCGCAAAATGGTTTGTTGGCAGAGGCACCACAACGACAAAGCGCCGTCATTTTTTCTTTTGTCTCTACTGTACCGTCAGCATGTTTAATTTCACAAGTTCCGTGAACTAATATTGGTCCGTTTGCTGCGATTTCGATTTTGTTTGTGTTGTTTTCCATTTTTGTTTCTGTTTTTTTGAGGTGAGTATAACTTAAAGCTCCCGAAGGACATTTATCAATTTGATCTGTAATTTTTTTGGTTTCAACTGCTCCTGCATTTATCCAAGGTCTGCCTTTTGGATTAAAAACTTCAGGTAAATTTTTCCAACATTGTTTAGAGTGAATACATAGAGAAGGTTTCCATGCAATTTCTATTTCTTCGTTACCATATTTATTAGTACTTGTCATACTCAAAAGGTAGGTATATAAAACGGATATTACTGAAGTCGTTTTATTATTTCGACCAATGGCTTTCTTGTGCGTGGAGTTAGTTCACGGGTTTTGAAAGGCTCTTCCAGTTTTTCGGCCTCATCAAGATATCCTAAAGCAATAAAAACAACCGGTTCATGCACTTCAGTGTTTATGTTTAATATGTCAATTGCTTTATTCGTATCAAAACCTCCCATCACATGTCCGTAAATATTCATGCTGGTTGCTTGTAACATTAAAGTGGCATTAGCAGAACCAACATCATGTTTCGCGGCCTTGTTTTCGTGACCGTTATCTAGTTTTTTATGAGCTAGAACTGCTATTAACACAGCAGCGTTTTTCGTCCACGGTTGATTGCCTCCCATTAAACAGCTGTCTAATTTATGAAACGCTTCAGAATCTTCTCTGTGAGCGTAAATATATTCCCATGGCTGTGCATTATTGGCACTAAAGGCCCAAGAGGCAGCTTCAAACAAAGTGTGCAAATCATTTTCAGAAATGGCTTTATCTGAAAACGATCGTGCGCTCCATCTGTTTTTTATCACATCGATAACATCGTGTTTTGTTTTTGCAATTTTAATGCTCATAATTCTAATTTTTAATCTTCAATTAAAACACCCATTTTTCCCATTCTGTAATCACGAAACGCTTCCATAATTTCGGTTTCGGTATTCATTACAAAAGGACCATGTGCTACAATTTTTTCATTAATTGGTTCGCCACTCATTAATAAAGCGCGGGTATCTTCTAAAGCTTCAAAGCTAATGTTATCACCGTCGTTCTTAAACTCTATAAAGTTTTTGCCGGTAATTTCTTTTCCATCCACTTTCAAAACCCCGTCCAACAAATATAAAAAAGCATTATGTGTTTTTGCTATATTAATTGTGATTTTTCCGCCTTTTAAAGCATAAATTGTGGCTGAGTTGATTGGAGTAAGAGTAGGGATTGGACCTTTTGTCCCACCTAATTCACCCGTAACTACGTTTACAGTTATTTTACCATCTTCACTTTTGTAAGAAGGAGTTTCTTCCTTAGTTAAAGGATGATAATAGGGTTGGTCGTTTTTATTTTTAGCGGGAGAGTTAATCCACATTTGAATTAATTCTTGCTCCGTATCAGTTGGTCTTTCGCTGTGAATGATTCCCATGCCGGCGTGCATCCATTGTGTACCGCCTGCGCTAACAGATTTGTTGTTACCGCGACTATCACGATGATTTACGCTGCCTTTGAATAAAAACGTAACCGGTGCAAACCCTTTGTGAGGGTGCGGACCAACTCCTGCTTTTTTCATATCATCATTCGGGTCAGTGAACATATGACCATGATGTAATAATACAAAAGGGTCAAGATATTCTAATTCTGCTGAAGGTAATGGTTGTCTAACTTTTAATTCGCCCATATTTTGCATGCGGGCAGGAATTATTTTATTTATTGTTCTCATTTGTGATCCTTTCTTTCTTTTACATTGTCATTGGTACATCCATCAATAAGATTTCTGTATTGTCTGAATTAATTGTTATCGTTAATTTATCAGTATCCCAAATTCCGAAACCATCTCGTTTACTAACTGCGGTTCCGTTAATGGTTGCTTCTCCGTTTAAGATAAAAGCATACACGCCATTTGTTTTGCGTTTGATGCTGTATTCAGCCGTTTTGTTTTTATCAAACTTTCCTAAGTTAAACCATGCATCTTGATGAATCCAAACACCGGCGTCATCAGCATTAGGTGAAACAATTTGCTGAAATTTATTTTCACGGTCTTTTAAATTAAGCGTCATTTGATCGTAACGTGGTGTAACGTTTTTCTTATTGGGGAAAACCCAAATTTGTAGAAACTTTACCTCGCTGTCTTTATTTTTATTGTATTCGCTATGCGTGATGCCTGTTCCTGCGCTCATCACTTGTATGTCGCCATGTTTAATTACGGAAACAGTTCCCAGGCTGTCTTTGTGTTCTAAATCACCTTCAAGGGGGATAGAAATAATTTCCATGTTATCGTGAGGGTGAGTACCGAAACCCATTCCAGCCGAAACTGTATCATCGTTAAGCACACGTAATACGCCAAAGTGCATTCTATCGGGATTATAATAATTTGCAAAACTAAAAGTGTGATGCGAATTTAGCCAACCGTGATTAGCATGACCACGTGTATCGGCTTTGTGTAATATTGTATTTGCCATGATTTCTGATTTTTTATTGGGTAAATGATTAAATCCTATTAATTCTAATTCTTTTAATTCGTCGTTTTGGTTAGCAAGTAATTTACTTACACTTCCTGAGCTCGCTATAAAGGCTGCTCCTAATAATCCTTTCTTTATAAAGTCGTCTCTTTTCATTTATTTGTTGTAACAAATGTTTATATAAATTTTTTTAAGCCCGTAATCTGTCTAAAATATCACTCAAGTATTCTGCTTCTTTTTCCGACACTAGTTTTTTCATTACTGCAAGATGTTTTTTCATCGGGTCGTTTAGTTCTTTAATAAAGGTTAATCCTTTTTCGGTGATGGTGATATCGATTTTTCTTCGATTACTTTCGCATAAATTACGTTTTACTAAACCTTTCTTCACTAATTTATCTACTAAACGGGTTACATCATTTCCCTTATCAAGCATCACTTCTTTTATTTCGCCGGGCGAGCAGGGCTTAGGGTGTTTACCTTTTATAATGCGTAGTACATTATAATGTTGAGGCAGTACATCAAACGCTCTGAAAACATCCATTTGTTGATCGCGTAACCAATTGGAAGTGTAAATAATATTAATTATCGCCTTTTGGTAAGAGCTCTCAAATTTGCTCTGTTTTATTTCATCTTCCAGTTTCATGATACAAATTTAGTAATAACAATAGTTGTTACAACAAATAAAAGTGTTAAAAATACAAAAACCCCTAAAAAAGGGGTTTATTTCTTATTTCTTAAGGAGTTTAAAGGCATGAGTCCATTGATTGTTTAAGAAACCGGGGATACACCATAACATACAAAGTGGTTCAATAGCACGTGCGGCTTCTGCTTTACCCATGTCTTCTGTTTCCCAACCAAATTTGGTGAGGATATCTTTTACTTCTGCTTTAGCTAAATCGTTATTGCCACAAATAAACATGCTTGGTTTTATTCCGCCAAAATCAGGATTTACCATAAAGGCACTACCAACCGAGTTAAATGCTTTTACAAAATGCGCTTCAGGATATGCAGCTTGAAGATCTTCCATAAATGAAGAATTTAAAGTAGTGAAAAAATTAAGCACCCCATTTACAGGAGGCGTTTCAGCAATAGGATTAGTTGCATCTATAATTGTTTTCCCTTTTAAATTCGCAGTACCTGCTAAATCTAAAGCCAATTTGGCAACGGTTCCTTTCACTGCTAAAACAATAGTATCACCGAATACAGTTGCATCCCAAAAGCTTCCAACTTTTCCGGTTGGATTTTGTTTTTGCCAATCCGCTAATTTATTCGGGTCGCGTGTACCCAACATAACTTCGTATCCGTTTTTTATAAAACCTGTCGCTAAAACTTTTGCAACAGCTCCTGAACCTAATATTCCTACTTTTTTCATATTTAAATTTTTAGTGAGAATAAAGGTATAAAAAAAGGGAGACTCATTGAGTCCCCCTTTATTGAAAGAAGCGTTAAACATCTACTCTTTAACAAACTTCTTAACAATAATGCCTTTTTCTGACTTTAATTGCAGCAAGTAAACACCGCTGCTAAGTAGTTCTATGTTAATTGAAGTTTGGTATAAGTCGTTGTTTTTTGTTTCGATGATAGTTTTTCCTAATACATCTGTAATGAGAATTACACTTTTTCCTAAACTGTTTTCTGATTTTATGTTTAGAACGGAGTTAGCCGGGTTTGGATAAATTAATAGTTGGTCGTTTAGCACATTTTCTTCGACACCAATATTAATTGATGACAAACAGTTTGGCGCCCCTGTTTTATAAAAGCTTCTAATTTTGCGTGTGTCGCTTATCAATTTATTTACACTTGCAATATTTATGTTGCTTGTTGCACTGCTGTCAACCGACCAAACATACGCATATTCAAATTCTGTCATACTATTTGCAGGAAAATTGAATGGCCCACTAGAGGCAACATATCTTCTATCTCCTGCTAAATTTCCAGCAGTAGATTCAGACCATGGTGCAACGCCGCAGGGATTACCAAGATAGTTTGTCCAAGGAAAAACATGTTTTGTTGGTGTTGTTCCGCCGTAAGCATTTCCCCCGCAAGTGTAAAATGTACTATCTTTCCATCTTCCGGTTAAATAATTGTGTACATGGTATTTGTTATTTGGATTAGTTAAAGAAACCGGGAAAGAGATATTGTTGTTATAGTAATCGAAAATATTCAACAAACATTCTTCTCCGATTTCATCTACTATACTATCGTTGTCGTTATCTAATCCATCCATAGAACTAGCTAAAGGTCCTTTTAGAATTGTTGTACCTGCCGCTGGCGGGTAATTGTTATAACCATTCGAGCCTGAAGAAGATTGATCGAGTGAGTCTGAATTATAAGAGAAACCTAAATTGTCATGAACACTGCTGCCAACATAATCATCTAAATAACCTCCTAAATCAACATCATTCCAAAATCCGATGTACATATCGTGATAATTGTTTGAAGAGCGGTTGTAAATTTTGTAATCGTAAAAGGTTGTATAGGCTAACTCATTTCTTCCGTTTACAATTGAGGAGCAGCCGTAAGCATAAGCCATAGCATGAACTTCTACACCAAAAGCTAAACCACCGGTTTGAGAGTGTGTAGTAAAATTATCGTTGAAAATAAAATATAAAGTTTGATCACCTTTAATTTTTGGATAATCACCACCAACTAACGGATCGTAAATTCCATTATTATTTACATCTACAAATGGCGCTAAATTTTTTGCTTTGTTTCCTGTTCCTTTTGCGGGCCAACTCATAATATCAGTGGTAGGTGTGTAGGTGAGAGGGACATTTCCTAAATTAAACTGAGTGATAAATGTATTGATATCATTGTAATCTACTTTCCAAATCTTATCATAGTTCATTACAGTTGTAGAATCAATCGATGCGTTAGTTGTGTCTAATGGCCCCGGCCAAAAATCATTTCCGGTTTGTCTGTAAGTTTGTCCGGCTATATGCAATTGATTGCTTGCATCCAAACCTCCCATCCAAAGTGATCCTCCAAACCCACTATGAATACCTGAGCCTTTCGGCACTTCGTAACTCGCATTACCACCCCCACCAATATCCCACCACATATCACCACGGTTCATAATTCCGGCCTTCACTCTGTTTACATCAAGATACTTGTAATTGTCTGATGTGATTCCTGGTCCCCACCAATATCCTACAGAAGCATTGTATAAAGAAGCATCAATAGAATGCATTCTTACAGTTAAACTTGCTGTTAAACCTGTAACCCATAATTTTCCACTAGCGTCACTTTCAAAAGAAGTTCCTATAAACATATTAAGTGGTGTGTAATAGAAATTATAATTTCCGCCCGATAAAAATTCTATAAAACATCTTGTATTACCCGGTGCATTTGAGGGTGCAGTAACAAGAATTCCGTTGTTTGGTCCTTTACCAATATCTAATCCATCAAAACCGCCTCCTATAAAGTTCGGGTAAAGTGTATTGAAATAAGTAAAATTCACGTTATCGTACTTTATAATTCCACTATAACTTGAAAGCCATTTTGTGCCTACTGCGTCAATATATATTTTACTTAAAGAATTTGTCGCAACAGCGGAGGTATAAGATGTAGAAGTAAAAGTTGAATTTATAAAGAATTTTACCAATGTGTTAACACTAGTAGCCCAAATAGTATTTGCGTTTTCAGCTTTTACGTCAAGAATGTTTGTGATAGGAAAAAGTGTATTGGCAACTGTATAATTTGTAAAGGTAGTTCCATCATATCTTGATAAACCATTTTGAGTACCAATATAAAGCATATTATTACTGTACTCAAGACAATTGATGGCGTTACTTGGTAATCCACTGGCTGTATTATATACTGTAAAACTTACGCCATTATATTTTATTAAACCACTAGCGGTTCCTATCCAAATATCACCTAAATTATCTTGCGCAAAAGCTTTTACATTGCTGGATACTGTCGAACTAAAAATTGCCATTGTTGATCTGTTCCAAAAAGTCCATGAACTTGAAGCGTTATCATATTTAGCGAATGCCGCACCGGATAACCCTGCGCCATTAAAACCCACCCATTTATTTCCTGCATTATCAATAAAGATTACGGTTTCCTGACTTATAGTTGTCCCGGTTGGAACAGATGTTGTATAAGTAGTCCAACCATTTTGAGATATTATGTTCTTTGCTGCAAAAAACAATAACAGAAGTAGAAACTTTTTCATATTAGGATGGTTTAATTGGTTTATCTATTACAAGTATACTCCCTTAATCCTGTTAAGGTTTACGACTTCTAACAAGTGGTATTGCTTTTTGCACAAGTGGTGAAGAAAGTTAGAATTACGAAGGACGAGGTACGAATAACCAAAACAGAAATAAATCGTAGTTCGTCAATCGTAATTCGTAAATTCTCCTATCTTTGTAGTCCAAATTTTAAACACTCACGTTGTAAGTGAGAAATAATATGATAAAAGTAACTCTACCCGATGGTTCCGTTCGCGAATACCCAAAAGGAACCACCTCAATGCAAGTAGCATTAAGCATCAGCGAAGGATTAGCACGAAATGTTTTATCGGCAAAAGTAAACGGCGAAGTTATCGACGCCAACCGTCCGATTAATTCTGACAGCACTGTAAGTTTATTAACGTGGAATGACCTTGAAGGAAAATCTACACTATGGCATTCATCTGCCCATTTAATGGCTGAAGCTATTGAAAGTGTTTTCCCCGGAGCAAAATTCGCCATTGGTCCGCCCGTTGAAAATGGATTTTATTACGATATCGATTTCGGTGATAAAACTTTTTCAACCGATCATCTCGAGCAAATAGAAAAAAAGATGATTGAACTCGCCCGTAAAAATAGCGAGTACGTTCGTAAAGATGTTTCTAAAGCAGATGCAATAAAATATTTTACGGATAAAGCAGATCCATACAAATTAGAATTAATTGACGGTTTAGCAGATGGTACAATTACGTTTTACACTCAAGGTGATTTTACTGATTTGTGCCGCGGACCACATATTCCGAATACTGGTTTCATTAAAGCTGTAAAATTATTACGCGTTGCCGGTGCATATTGGCGCGGTGATGAAAAAAACAAACAGTTAACACGTGTTTACGGAATTACTTTCCCGAAAGAAAAAGAATTAAAAGAATATTTAGTTCTGTTAGAGGAAGCAAAAAAACGCGATCACAGAAAATTAGGTAAGGAATTAGAATTATTCACCTTCTCAGAAAAAGTGGGAATGGGTTTACCATTGTGGTTACCAAAAGGAGCAATGCTTCGTGAACGTTTAATTCAGTTCATGCAAAAAGCGCAAACTAAATCAGGATATCTTCCTGTTGTTACGCCGCACATTGCATTGAAAGAACTTTATGTTTGTTCTGGTCACTATGAAAAATATGGTGCTGATTCTTTCCAACCAATCAATACGCCGCAAGAGGGAGAACAGTTCTTTTTAAAACCAATGAATTGTCCGCACCATTGCGAAATTTATAAATCATCACCGAAATCATATAAAGATTTACCGGTGCGTTTTGCTGAGTTCGGAACTGTTTACCGTTACGAACAACATGGAGAATTACATGGCTTAACCCGCGTTCGCGGATTTACTCAGGATGATGCGCATTTATTTGTTCGTCCTGATCAGGTAAAAGAAGAGTTTTGTAAAGTAATCGATTTAGTATTGCATGTTTTTAATGCTTTAGATTTTAAAGATTACACGGCTCAAATTTCGTTACGTGATCCTGATAACAAGACTAAATACATCGGAACCGATGAAAACTGGAAATTGGCCGAACAAGCCATTATCGAGTCGGCAGCCGAGAAAGGGTTAAGAACTGTAGTTGAACTAGGAGAGGCTGCTTTTTACGGTCCGAAACTCGATTTTATGGTGAAAGATGCTCTTGGTCGTAAGTGGCAATTGGGTACTATTCAGGTGGATTATAACCTACCTGAACGCTTCCAATTAGAGTACACAGGCTCTGATAATCAGAAACATAGACCAGTAATGATTCACCGTGCTCCGTTTGGTAGTTTAGAGCGTTTTATAGCTGTTTTAATAGAACATTGTGGAGGTAATTTCCCATTGTGGTTAACCCCTGATCAAGTGGCTATTTTACCAATAAGCGAAAAGTATAATGATTACGGGAAAAAAGTTTTAGAATTGCTAAATATTTCCGATATTCGCGGCCTCGTTGATGACCGTAACGAGAAGATAGGCAAGAAGATAAGAGACAATGAGTTAAACAAGGTTCCTTATATGCTTGTTGTAGGTGAAAAAGAAGAAGCAGAAGGAAAAGTTGCGGTACGTGAACATGGTAAAGGAGATATCGGTGTAATGTCGATTGAAGAGTTTGCCAAGTTGATTAACACAACGATAGAAAATGATTTTATAAAGAAACAATAACAAAAAAAGCGGAGGTAACTATTAGCGGATTTAAGAAACCAGGACAGAACTTTAACAAACCATTTGTTAAACCAGGAACAGGTCCTAATACAAATAGCACGGCAGGTAAGCCATTAACACCACGACCTCCAAGAGGTTTAAAAGCAGGTTTTAAAAGACCAGGTGTAAAGGAAGAACAGCATCGTATTAACGAAAAAATTACTGCAATTAAAGTTCGTTTAGTAGGTGATGGTATCGAGTCGGGTGTTGTAATGATTGGTAAAGCGTTGGAGATTGCAAGAGAGGCGGGATTAGATTTAGTGGAGATTGCTCCGAATGTTGATCCGCCTGTATGTAAAGTTATCGATTATGGTAAATTCTTATACGAGCAAAAGAAAAAGGCTAAGGAAATAAAAGCCAAAGCCGCTAAAGTTGTTGTAAAGGATATTCGTTTTGGTCCGCATACTGATGAGCATGATTATAATTTCAAAAAAAATCACGCTATGAAGTTTTTACAAGACGGTTGCAAAGTAAAAGCCTTTGTAATGTTTAGAGGACGTGAAATTGTATTTAAAGAACAAGGTGAATTATTGTTGTTGAGGTTTGCAAATGAATTAGAAGAGTGGGGTAAGGCAGAACAATTACCATTGTTAGAAGGAAAGAAGATGTTAATGGTTCTTGCTCCTAGAAAGAAATAAAGAGAATAAATAAATAAAATAGATAAAAACAGAAAATGCCAAAAATGAAAACAAACTCCAGTGCTAAAAAGCGTTTCGCTTTCACTGGAAGCGGTAAGATTAAAAGGAAAAAGGCTTTCAAAAACCATATCCTTACCAAAAAAGAAAAAGATCGTAAAAGAGCTTTAGGTAAGATGGCGATTGTAAGTAAAGAAGACTTAGGTAACGTGAAAATGTTACTTTGCTTAGGTAAATAATCCAATTAATTAAATCGAGATCGGTTAGTAAAACAAAATGTTTAACCCGGATTTCAGTAACAAGAGCGAAAGCCACTGAATTCCAAAACTAAAAAAACAAAGAAATGCCAAGAAGCGTCAACCACGAAGCCAGCAGGGCTCGCAGAAAAAAAATCCT
>JAGNIU010000060.1 GCA_018000995.1 Bacteroidia bacterium | reverse complement strand
GTTATAGGTAACCAGCCGGACGACATTCCGGCAGACAAAAATATCTCGTGAAAACAACACTGACTTCAATATTACTAATAGCTATCTTGACCTCTTGCCGTCAAGACACGAATGACAATTCAACAGTATCATTGTTTCCATTACAGCGTGCCGACTCAGGTAAGTTGGACCAGTATATTGACAATGAACTTTCGCAAACCCTTAGACTGCTTCAGGAAAAGGACTTAAGGGATTCTATTAATAACACACATGAGTTCCGATGCTATTATATGCCTCAGCTAGAAAATTATAAATACTTCCGATTAAACTTCGCGGACAGTATTGTGACCATAAAAGAATATCGGACTAAATTACCTGATGGATCTGGAAAGGACACATTATTTTCTTCACGGACTATTAAATTTACTACCGAAGACCTTAAGACGCTAGACAAATTAGTTACAAATTCACTTTTCTGGTCGTTAGACAAAGCGGTGTATCCCTATATTGCAATCGACGGCATTGCTTATACTTACGAATGCAAATTGCCTAAGCCTTCAACTACAAAAAGTATCTTCGAGACAAGAAGACAATATCATAGTGTTTCAGCTCGTAATTCAAAAAACATGGACCTTTGTAACCTTGGACAATTCTTCGCTTTGAAAGGTGGGTACAAAAACTTCTATCGAGACTCAATATGGTAGATAAAAAACGACAATGAATAAAATTTTTTCTTTAAAATATTTTTTATTGAATTACAGCGTTTCAGTAATGCTGACAGTGACCCTAATTCTCGTTACTCTTATTCCATTTTTTTGCTATTTTTATATGTTCTTTATTCTAGGTGGACTTTTAGCTCATTACCATCTGACGAATTTATTTAAGTTCAGCCTGACCATTCTAAGTTTCTTCTTAAATTTTATTCTTTGGACTGCTGAACAAGTAAATTTAGAAAGTACTTATCACGACACTCCCTTTTATCAATCCGACGACTACAGACTTCTTGTCGTTTTATTAGGGACATTACTATGGGCAACAAATAAAATTATCATCGACTGGACATTTGTATTGTTTAAAGCTAAACCTAAGGACAAAATGCGAATTGAGTTATTGCTTAAAAAATACTTTCCTGATATAAAAAAGACCACAGACCTGACTGAAACACAACAAGAATAAACTGTGTGCGGCTGGCAACCTATAACAGCAAATCTGGCGGCCATTGGGCGGACTCGGTCATCGTTCGGGCAATCTAAGGTGCGCTATCGCGCGTTTAATTTTCGTTTGCCCTCACTAAAAAACATTTGTACATTTAATAAACTTTTGTACAGGTAGACAAATGAAGCTTTTAAGCCCAACGTCGCCAATTTGCAAAACGTTATAGGCTATGACAAACGTACCTAAAAACGATAACAAATAGGAAAACAACTAAATTCGGTGTCAATCGATAGAATAACAGGCTAACAAATTAATCCAAATATATGTCGAATAAAACAATCAAAGGAAAAATTGAAGATCATGAAAGAATTGAAGCTTATGATGATGATGGCAACAAAATTATTAATTATTGGATCAGAGTAAATAATGCAAAATATACTTTTAGCTTGGCAAAAGGTTTAAATTTTTATTTAGAAAATAGGGATGAAGTTATACTTTATGTTAATGAAAAAAGTATTGCCGTTGCCGGTCTATGTCCAAAAAAAGGTTTCAAGTGGGGCAAAACTAAAGTAATTGAAAGTGTCGTTCAACCAACAGATGCGTATGAGATAGCTGAAGGTGTTGTTTTGGAAAAACAGAAGGAAAAATTTAATGTAAGTGGGGCTCATACCGATTATAATAATTCAAATACAAAGTCGGTCGTCACTTATACAATTATTTTACCGGAAAAAAGCTTCAGAGTACATGAAACGATTGGCAAACATATTAAACCGAATACGGAAATAGTGGCATTGACAGAAAATAAGGTTGCGTACATCATTAAAGATAAAACTAATAATAAAATTTATGGTAAACCAAGAAAAGATTATATCATTGCCTTGGTATTATGGATTGCTTTTAACATTGTAGTTATAATCAAAAAAGACATATTTGTTGCATTCACCACTCTGATGGTAATAGGAAATTTGTTTTTTGGAATTGCCTTTTTGATTTCGTTCTCTGGATTTTTGAGCGCTTCAAAAACCATGAAGTTATTTAATCAAATGATAAATAATTGAAAATAGATTAAGAATAAAATAGCCACAACCTATAGCAGCAGATTTGCAATAGGCAGAGTTTCGTGCTCCGCATAAACATTTGTGGTAAAAATCCAGCCCATCGCAAATCTACAATACGTTACTTCCCTACCCTTTTAACTTTTTTAGTTCCCGCTCAATATATTTTTCTTGAGGAAGTGCGGATTGCTGTATTTTACGGGCGTAATTAATACTGTCGGTAATGTCTTTATTTTTTTGGGTAATGATGTCGTTCTGAATTTTTAATTTTCCTTCAGATACCGATTTAATTTTAAAACGACTGTACATCATGATACCCGAAATAACCGTAAGAATAGAAACAAGAATCAGTGCTATATTAAATATTTTTTGTTTGGATTGTTCTGTTTTTAATTGATTTAATTCTACTTCCTTCTTCTCTCGCTCAAATTTATTTTTAATATCAGAGGCTATGGCGAAATTAGACTCGTTCATTGCAGAATCCTTTAATAAACTGTATTGTCTGTAAAACGTAAATGCTTTTTCAAAATTTCCCATCGCTTCATACATACCGGCTAAAGAAAGATAAGCTTCATATACCCATTCTTTATTATTCAACTCCTTCGCTTCATTTAAGGATGCCTGATAATTTATTTCAGCTAAATTAAATTCTTTCATGCTCACATAAATCCGTCCCATATAACTGTGGTATGTAATTAAATCGTCATAATTGCTGTTTAAGTCTATTAATTGTTTTGATTTCTTAAGAAAATGTAAAGCGGAATCATTCTTTCCCATATCGCAATACACTAATCCTAAATTATTATACTTAGTAATCAATTCTTCTTTGTTACCGGTTTTTTCTACAATTTGTAAAGCACGAAGAAAATAAGATACAGCCTGATGCAACTGATCCTCATTTAAATTGCTTTCTCTGTATGTTAAGGCACCTAAATTATTCAATATGGTAGCGCGCTCTAATTCATTGCCTGCTGCTTCCGACATTTTTAAAGCTTTTAGATACATTCCCTTTGCCAATTTAGTTTGTTGGCTATACGAATACATATTCCCAATGGTAAGGAGACATTTCGTAATTAATTCTTTATCGTTTAATTCTTCTGCTAATTTTAAAGACAGAATAAGACTTTCAGCTGCACTACCGAAGTCACCTAATAAATTATAATTAGCACCTAAACATACAGCCGATTTGGCAATGAAATACTTGTTATTTATTTTTTTAGAATTTTCTAATGCTGATTTAAAACAACGCACCGAAGCGTCCAAATTAATTTTTCTGTATTGTAAACCTGTACGGATTTGATAATTAATAGAAGATGTATCCACAGCCAAATTGTCCAATTCTTTACTTAAAGAATCAAGATTTATTTGTCCGTAAGAAAAACTTACAGCGCAACACAGAACAACAACCGTATTTATCCAACGGAATAAGAACATTACTTCTTATTCTTGTTAGCTGTTTCTTCCGATTTCTTTTTAGCGTCGTCTAATATTTTCTGGCAACGAACTTCGCTTTCATCAACCACTTTTTGCGCTTGCTTGTCAACTTCTTTCTTAGCTACTTCCGCAGCTTTCTTAGCAGCAATTTTTGCGATTGGGTTCTTTGCTTCTTCAACTAATTTGTCTGCATTAGCATAACCTTCCGCTTTCATTTTGTCAACTTGCACTTGTGTTTCTGCTTTTATTTTTTCTACTTGTGCTTTAGCATCATCTAAAATTTTCTGTGCTTCCTCATTAGCTTTATCAGCAACAGCAGTTACTACTTGGTCTTTCACCGCTTCAGTAGTTGATTTTCCGCCATCATCTTTTAAACCTGTTTTAAGTGTAGGATTTGTAACAGTACCACCAAAATTGATAGTGACTTTAATTTTCTCACCCAAAGAAACATTTGTTCCAGCTGCAGCATTAGCTTGTGCCATTAAACCCGTTAATGCAGTGTTAGCTTCTTTACCAAACATCGCACGTGGAATGTCCATTTTCCATTTGTAATCTATAGTTTGATCTAAACCTGTACTTCCACTAATATTAGTATTGATTTGATTTACTTTCACGTCAAATGGCATAGTCTTAACGCGACCATCAGCCATTTCAAATGAAATATCCATATTGGAGAATTCAAGATTTTTTAATTCTTTAATTTTTAAAGCATCACCTAATTTATTGAAAGGCTCGTATCCACCAACACTTACTTTATTGGTTTTTAATTTACCATTACAAGTTGCAGTATTTAAATCCGGCTCCATTTTATCATTCAATGCCATTTTGAAATCTTCAATATGAGCAGAGAACATTCCTTTAGCATACTGACCAATAGGCGCCAATTTCTTAATAGAATTAAATGTGTTGAATGTATTTTGAATATCGAAGTTAGTAACATCCAAATTAAAATTAGCAGTTGGTTTTTTAGGATTTGTAGTTTCGTAATAACCACTCATACCTAAACCACCACCCATAGTGTTCATTTTTAAATTGGTCATGTCCACTTTTCTATCTCTCACTAAAATATTACCTGTTAAATTATCGAGAGTTAAATTGGTGTAAAGTACTTTACCGAACTTCGCATTTAAATTGAAATCAATATTACCCGGCACTTCCACTACACTGGCTACAGCTGTAGATGTTGCTGCGGCACTTGGAGTCGCTGCCGCTGTCTCAGTTGATTCTGGTCCCATTAATTGGTTTAAGTCGATTAAATTACCTGTAACATTAAATGCGCCTTTAATTAAATCGTCTTTAAACACATATTGTAAA
Organism: Bacteroidia bacterium; assembly: GCA_018000995.1. GTDB lineage: Bacteria > Bacteroidota > Bacteroidia > B-17B0 > Aurantibacillaceae > JAHEYG01. Next base: position 2,906 of record JAGNIU010000060.1, on the reverse strand, counting down.
AAGTTTTCGATTTTACCGTTTGCTTGTAAATCGGTATTACCCATTTTCACATCAAAGCCTGCTAATTCTACAAATTGATTGGTGAAATTTAATTTCATTGAGTTTAACAAGACTTCGTAAGGTAAGGAAGCCGTTTTGTATTTCATTTGCATGATTTCTAATGCACCAGAAGCTTTGAAGTTTTCGTATTGTTGTTTTTCAATGGCGCTTAATCGTCCTGCCATTGCGATATCCGCTTTAATGGTTCCGTTCATTTCATCACCCACTTCCATTGGAACAAATTCTTTAACTGAAGCTAAAACAATCAATGCTTTAATTTCAGCTTTAATATCCGGATCAGAGATTGGCGTTTTAATATGCGCTGTCATGTTAATTGGATTACCCGCCATTTCCATGTGGAATTTATTTACATCGATAGTTGTTGCATCTAAAACACCTGTTGGATTTTGAACTTTAACATCGATATTAATATTGTTTACCGATTTTGGTAATGAAGGATATTTAAACATTGCATCCGCAATACTTAAATCAATTCCAAAAGCCGGATAAGTTTTATCGTTATAAGTTCCTTTAGCATATCCATTCAAAGCTAATTTTCCTTTGGTTTGTACACTCGCAAAATCTTTTGAGTACACACTTGGAATTAAAGATAAAATAGATTTAAACTCGGTTTGCTTAGCTTTAAAAGTGATGTTCATGTCGATATCATCTTTCGGCATAGATAATTCACCATCAAAACCTAAAGTCAAATCATTTAAGCTGAATTCATTTTCTTTAAACTTAAATTTCATTGCGGTCATGTCCATATCCAAATCCGCTTTCGATTTAATATGTACATTGGTTAAATAACCTACTCCACCCATATTGAAAGTGGTTTTAGCAATTTCCAATAAGTTCTCCATTACAAAAACATCTTGGGTAAAATCACCGGCCAACTCGTAGTTAAAGCCTTCTAGCTTTCCGTACATACTTCCTTGTTGATCATCATACACAATATAAGTATTAGAGATTTTTAATTTCTTAAGTTTAAGAGCGAATTTTGTTGGTTCACTTGGTGCAGCCGCTGTTGTATCAGCACTTGGTTTAGCTATATCCCAATTGGCTTTTCCATCACTTAAAACTTTTCCTAAAATTCTGGCTTTATCAATCACTACCGAATTAATCTGGTACTTATCCCCTGCAATTACACTTTTCAAATTAATGTTTGTGCTTAGCTGAGAAATGAAAGCTAAAGTATCGCCTTCAAATTCATTCACACCAATAACACTAACGTTATTAATTACGAAATGAAAATCCGGAAAGGTGCTGATTAAAGTTAAATCGAACTCCCCGAAATCTACTTTTGCGTTCAGGTTTTTATTGGCTTCTTCTTTTACTAAAGCAATAATTTTATCCTTAAAAATAAAAGGAGCTGCAATAATTAAAATGATTAATAAAAGGAATGTAATTCCTGTCCATTTTAAAATGCGTTTAAACAAACTTTTCTTCGGCTTTTCAGTATTCATACTAATTAGGATTTAGGAGTTAAATTTAATGATTTTTGGTCAGAAGTTATAAGGTTATTGTGTTATAAAGTTACAAGATTATGGGGTTAAATTGAGCTAACCAATAACTTATAACCTTATAACTTAACCCATGTATCCGGATAGATATCGGGAGTACGTTGATTTTCACTTGCAAACCACTTAATCGGAGACACTACTATCTTACCCGGGTTTTGATTGAGCCAGGCCGCCCACCAACTAAAACTACTATTAGCAATAATATTATGTTTACATAGCGACATTAAATGCATATCGATGTAACCGGGATTATCCATATCCACAAAATGAACAGGAACATCCACCTTTAAGTTACCTTTTGCCCAAGCCACATCATCTGAAAAAACAAAGAGACTTGTACCTGTTGATTTATTCTTTAAATAATTAATGGCTTCCTTATAGTATTCTAATGAACAAGAACCATGGAAATCACGTGCCTCTTTGTTATCAACGTAATCGCCGCGGCGAATATGCAGACTAACAGAATTCGAGTTTCTGATTTTTCCTGCTAATTCTTCATTTTCTTTATTCAATTGCTCTTTCAAAGAAAATTCTTTGAGCAAAATATCCTTTACAGGTTCAAAATATTTTTCGGATTGCCAAAAGCCGTTTAAGTAAACGTGTTTTGGGTAAGAATAAAATTCTTTATGAAATAAATGTCCGCTTTCGTTTGCAATTAATCTTGAAAAGAGAATTGGCAGCTTACGCATTAAAGTTCTTGTGATTTTACCTTTTTCTAAAGGAAGAAATGGTTTTAAATCAGATTCATTTACAATTTCGGCATTAAGATTTAAAACATCCAGTTTATAATCGCGTTTGGTGTATTGTTTTTTGGGATCAGCATTTAAATACGATAAGTCGAGTTTTAGTTCGGTTTTATGTAAATGCGCCAGACAACGCCCTGCTGCGTACTGAAACATCTGGTTTCCCAGTCCACCCATTAGTTTTACAATAATCATTTTAAAACTGTTCGCTCTTTAACACATTAAACCTACTATTATATAATTTCCTTATCAAGCTCTTAAATCCAACACTTTTGTTCATATTACCAAACACGCTCTTGAAAAATGCTTCGACCTTCGAATCAATAGTCACAATACTTTTTAGTTCCTCTAATGAATTCACTTTATAATCTCTGAACAAATATCCAAAAAACGATTCCCATTTGGTTTTATCTTTTACGCTTTCGATTATTTTAGAAAAAACAAGAACATGCTCTTTAATCTGAACAGCTTTATCATGTTGAACCTCTTGTGTCACTTGTCCGGGTGTTTCGTGAGCTGTACAGATTAAAGCTTCGTTTATATAAGAGAATGAGGAGTGTTTTAGGTATTGAATGTAAAAATCAACATCCACCAACCATTT
>JAGNIU010000059.1 GCA_018000995.1 Bacteroidia bacterium | reverse complement strand
GGAAAGCAAAAGATTTTGAGGCGGAAGTGAAAAAAATCACCAACGCAAAATATGCACATGCGATGAGCAGCGGCTCAACTGCTATTGCAACTGCACTGGCTGCAAGTGGAATTGGAACAGGTGATGAAGTAATTGTTCCTCCGTTTACATTTATGGCAACTATTGAAGCTGTTTTATTTATTGGCGCACTTCCTGTATTTGCTGAAATTGATGAAACACTTTGTTTAAGCGCAGAGGGAATTAGAAAAGCATGCACGCCAAAAACAAAAGCCGTTTGTTTAGTTCACATGTGTGGCGGTATGGCAGAAATGGACAGCATTATGGCTGTTATTAAAGAAAAGAATTTAATTTTAGTAGAAGATGCAGGACAAGCATTCGCATCATCATATAAAGGAACGTTTACAGGTTTATTTGGAACTGCTGGTTCTTTCTCATTCGACTTTTTCAAAATTGCTACAGCAGGTGAAGGTGGAGTTTTAGTAACGAACGATGAAAGCGTTTACAAAAAAGCAGACGTGTATAGCGATCACGGCCACAATCACGAAGGAAATTTACGCGGTATGGAAAATCACCCTTATTTAGGTTTCAATTATCGTATTTCTGAATTACACGCCGGAATTGGTGTGGCGCAAACACGAAAAGTACCTTTCATTAAACAAAAAAATCAGGAGCATAAAAAATTCTTAACGGATTTGTTATCTAAAACCCCCGGAATTTCATTTGCAAAAATTGCTGATCCTTCAGGAGATTCTGCAACCTTCTTAAATATTTTATTACCGGATACTGAAACCGCAAAACGCACCGTTGCTGAATTTAAAGCCGCAGGTGTTGCAGGTTTTGATTATTGGTTTTTAAATATGTATCACTTCATTAATCAGTGGGATCATATTAAAGAATTAAAAACGGTTAGCAAATTACCAATACAAGTTTTAGGTGCGCCTCAAGATTATAAAAATTTGAACTTACCAAAAACACAAGAAGTAGTTGGTCGTTTAATTTCTTTTGGAGTACGTTGTACCTGGACTAAAGAAGAAATGGAAGCGCTGGCGAAACAAATTTCGGAGTGTGTTATTAAAGCAACTAAACCTGTAAACGCATAATGCTTCACAAAAATTTCAAGAACATAGATAAAGTAACTTACGGTCGTGGTGCATTTTCTCAATTAGCAGAAACTGTTGAGCCTGTAAGAAAAGAAAACAAAAATTATTTTGTTTACGTTGTAGATAATTATTTTAAAGGAAAAGATCTTTCGAAAAAATTACAAAACAAACCTGAAGATTTAGTTTACTTTATTGATGTTGATCCGCACGAACCAACTACAGAACACATTGATGAGTTGCGCGATGAAATTTTAAAAGCAAAAGGTTTACCAAGTGGAGTAATTGGCATTGGTGGCGGCAGTATTATGGATATTGCAAAAGCATTATCACTCATGTTAACCAATGAAGGCTCTTCCACTTTATATCAAGGATTAAATTTAATTAAGAAACCGGGCATTTATCACTTAGGTGTTCCAACAATTTCAGGAACAGGTGCTGAGGTGAGTATGACAGCAGTTTTAACCGGACCAGAAAAGAAATTAGGATTAAAATGTGATTGGACTGTTTTTAATCAAGTGATTTTAGATCCTGAATTAATTGCTTCTGTTCCTATTGACTGGTGGTTTTATACAGGTATGGATACTTATATTCATTGTATAGAAAGTGAAAGCGGCATTCGTAACAACGCATTTAGTTTAGCGTATGGCGAGCAAGCTTTAAAATTATGCAGAGAAGTTTATTTAGGAGATAAATCGGGACAAACACCTGAGAACAACGATAAATTAATGGTGGCTTCTTTAATGGGCGGATTAAGTTTAACGTATAGTGAAGTAGGAGTATGTCATGCATTAAGTTATGGACTTTCAAAAATTCACGGCACTCGTCATTGTTACGCAAACTGTGTTATTTTTCAGCATTTAGCTGATGTGTATCCAAAAGGTCATGCGGAGTTTAGTGAAATGATTAAGAAACATAAAATTGTTTTACCTCAAGGCTTAAGCAAAGAGTGGGATGAAAAAACTTTAGATGCCATGGCACAAGTTTCTTATAATCTTCCTTTCATGTGGAATCACGCATTCGGTGATAACTACAAAGAGATTGCTACTTTAGATTACATTAAAGATTTGTTTAGGAGAATGTAGTGGTCATGCTGAATTTATTTCAGCATCTTAAAGATTCCGAAACAAGTTCGGAATGACCTAGCGTTGATAAACCAACTTCTTCACCACTTTTCGATCAGTAGAATTTATCTCTACAAAATAGACGCCTGAATTCAAATTCAAAGTGCTTAGATTAATTATTTTTTCGAATTGTGTTTTATAAACTAATTCTCCAAGCGAATTATAAATTGAAGTTATGATAGGATTAGATTTTGTTCTTATTTCAAAACTGCCATTTGTTGGGTTTGGGAAAATGGAAAGTAAATCATCATTCCAATTATTTTCATTTACATCAGTAATTGAAACGCAATTGTAAATTATTTTAAAACCACTTGTTACAATACCAACATCCGATTTAAATCTTAAAGTAATAACTGTTCCTGTTGAAGTTACGTTTGCCGGTGTTGTAGAACCTGAATAGGCTCCGAGAATCGGTGATGCGGTAGTTGGTCCGTTATAAACATAAAGCGAATCGTAATTTGATTCAGTAGTAAAACTTTTAAATTGTAATTGTACTTTGTTTACACTACTTGGCGCAATGCTAAAAGTATAAGTTTCATTATCGTAATAATTTCTGTTGGGACCGCCCATATCAAATAAACTATCTGTGCAAGGCTTTACTTCGCAATTTGAAAATTTATCTTCCAGTAATTGCCATAAATCATTATAACCATTATCGTAACCTAAAGCCCAAATGCCAATACCGCCAATGCCTCTTTGATTTACCATATCGTATTTTCGTCCCATACTATAAATATCATCAATCCAACATTGACGTTGTTGTCCGGCGCTGGAATAAGAGTAGTAGGGATTAAAGCAATTGGCTTCCCATTTTTTATTGGTGGTTGAGTAAGTTCCCGGATTATTTTTTACATAAGCGTAAGTACGTGAAGATGCAAAAGCACCTGTTGTTGCAGAGGGGGCATTGGGTCCGGCGGTTGACCATTCTCTTCCGTAATACGGCAATCCTAATAATAATTTTGAAGGTGTTACGCCTTGCTTTATATAATAGGTAATGGATTTTGTACAAGTATAATTGTAGGTAGTTTGAAAATTATAAAGAGGAGATTCAGGCCCTGCTGTTGTGCTGCCTGAGTAATAATAATCATAACCCATAATAATAAAATCATTTACAATAGGATTTAATCCGGGAATATCAAATGATCCACTCCAATCAACAGCGTAAAGCGCCATACTTAATTCGTAATTAGGATTAGCAGCAACTAGCGCAGCTTTTAAATTAGTCATGAAATTTTTGAAAGGAGTTTTGTCTGCACTGCCCATCCCTTCAAAATCAATATTCACACCATTACCACCTCTACTATTCAATAATGAAACCATATTGTTTATGAAAGTAGTTTGTGCTGCAGGTGTAGCCCAGAATGTAGAATGACTTCCAAATAAAGTAGCGCAGATGTGAATTTTTTTACCGTTTGCTTTTGCTGTTGTTACTGCTGCACTTGTACTCCATGCAAAAGATGAATTAGTGTTTTGTCCGGTTGTTGGTGAAACAGCATAATCGAAATACGAAAAATCGCTTAGCATAGCCCAATCGTAAGCTGTGTAAGAAGTTCCGCTCCAATAAGGATGCCAGCCATAAACTTTCTTTTTTAAGGTGCAGGCTGAAGATTTTTTTTGAGAGGGTGATTGTGAATTAATTATATTATTTAAACTATCCCACGATTGGTCGTTGGTGAATTTATAATTGCTGTAAAATTCAGATTGCTCTTGCATGATAGATTTAAATGCTGTTTGTGAAACAACGCTTAAACTAAATAATGTAAGAAGAGAAATGTAAATTTTTTTCATGCCTCACGAATGTACAACAATAAGGCATTAGTTGTGTTATAAGACATTTATTAAAACAATTTAGCCCTTCGGCAAGCTCAGGATGACTCTGTCTAAAAAAGGAAAAACGTGATAAAAGTTAAATATACTTACTTTTTTTAGCTTTTTCGATGGCTTCCGCCTTCGAATGTACTTCCAGTTTCAGGTAAATGTTTTTGATGTGTGATTTAACAGTTTCTTTATCTACAAATAATTGATCGGCTATTGTAGAATAACTTTTACCTGAGGATAACAATTCTAACACTTCTAATTCACGAGCCGTTAAAGGACTTTGTCTGTTTTTATGAAAAGAAGAAACCACTAAGCGCGCAATGTTTGTACTCATTGGTGCGCCGCCGTTTTCTAATTCTTTTAGCGAATCAATTAATTTTTGTGGTGGCATATTTTTAGTTAAGTAACCGCTGGCACCTTCGCATAAAGCTTTAAACACTAAATCATCATTTTCGTAAACGGTAACTACAACCACTTGTGTATTGGGCGATAGAGCTTTTATTTTTGGAATCGCTTCGATGCCATTCATCCCGGGTAATTCAATATCCATTAAACAAATATCCGGCGCATCATCTTTAACATTTTTGATGGCAGCCTCTGCATTTGAGTAGGCATTCGCTACAGTGTAATCACCACTTTGTTGAATAAGTGTAACAAAAGCATTGCGAATAATATGGTCGTCTTCAACAATAATTATTCTTTTTGGTAATTGAGTCTTCATACGAATGAGTTTAACTGTTTTTATTAATCTTTAATATAATTTCAGTTCCGTTTTCTTTTTCGGATTGAATTTGAAGTGTTGCTCCTGCTTTTGAAGCGCGTTGCTGCATGTTTGATAAACCAAAACTGTTTTTGTCAGCCTTCATTTCAAATCCTGTGCCATTATCTTTTAGTTTTACAGCAACAGCAACTCCATTGGGTTCAATACTCAAAGTTACTTTATTGGCTTTAGAATGTTTTGTTGTATTAGACAATGCTTCTTTAAAAATCATAGCGATATTTCTTCCCGAACTTGGATGTTGTTTTATATTTTTAAATTCTTCCTGTAATCCTTTCACTTCAAATTCGCAACCGGTGCCGTAAAACAATTCATCACCAAAATCTTTAATGCGAATAATAATTTCGTATAAATTGTCGTTGCCTGGATTAATAGACCAAATAAAATCTTTTGTACCCTGATATAAGCGGGATGTATTTTGTGATATCACATCTAAAATGCCAAGGGCTTCTTTGTTTTCCTTTGGAATGTGAATGCGTGCCATTTCCACTAACATCGAAATCCGTGTTAAGCCATTTCCAAATTCATCATGTAAATCTAAGGCAGCGGCTTTACGCACTTTTTCATTTTCTTCTTTTCTAATTTCTTCCACTTCTTTTAAGTGTGCAATTTTATTACGTAAACGGATTCGGTAAACGGCCCAGGAAACAACAATTACAAACGCAATAATCAAAAGTAAAAACCAGCTTGTATTCCAAAACGGTGGCGAAATAACAAATGGGAAAGTAAATGGTTTTGATTCTATTCCCTCTGAAGTGACTGCTTTCACCACTAAGTTATAAGAGCCCGGCGCTAAATTGGTAAAGGCTAGTGAAAATATTTGAGATGGATTTACTTTCGTCCAGGTATTTGAGTTTTGTTGAATGTGATAAAACAAGTTAAGATTATCAGCACCTGAAAAATCAGGAACAGAAAATTCGAAAAATAATCTGTTTTGGTTATGACTTAAATTTAAAAATGAATTAGCTGTGGTGGAAATGCTATCAGTAAAATTATCGATGCGTAATGATTTTAAAAATATATCGGGTGTGTTTTTATTAATAATTTGTTTGTCGGGATACACGCTAACTAATCCGCCAATTCCGCCAAACAACAATTCACCATCAAAAGCTTTATGGAAACCCGCCGAGTTGAACTCGTTAATACAAACCCCATCGGAAGCGCTGTAACTTTTAAATTCCTGTGTCTCGGGATTGAAAACTGAAAGACCGAAGTTAGTTGTCATCCAAAATAAACCTTTATCATCGCGTAATAGTCCGTAAATAAAACTATTGGATAAGCCTTTTACGAAATAATAATTTTTAAATGAACTTTTTCCTTCCGGATTTTTTAAAATACTTAAGCCTTTTGTGGTGGCAACAATAATTTCTCCTTTTGAAGTTTCGTTTACATCCATCACACGGTTAAACACTAAACTGTTTGTATCAGCAACGTTGTTGCTGTAAAATTTATTAATGTTGGTGATGATGTTAATGCAATACAAACCTTTAGAAGTTCCCAGCCACCAATTATTTTTAGTATCAATATAAAAACAACTGGGTGATTCAAACTTTTGTTTCTTTCCGTTAATTTCTACTTCGCTAATGGTGGTAGCTTTGCCTGTAACGGTATTATAAATAACTATGCCTTGCCATGTACATAAAATCAATTCATCCTTGGTGTATTTTACAATTCGAACGATGTGATTTCTTTTGTTAGGGGATAGAGGTTCTAATATAGGTTTAATGGTATTTGTTTTTTTATCTACTTTGTATAATCCATTACCGAAGGCAGTCCAGATATTGTTTTCTTCATCGCAATAAATAGCTTCGACAAAGCGGTTTAATTTAGCCAGTTGAGAATTAAGATTAATGATGTTATAGGTTTTGTTTTTACGGTCTAGTCGGCATAAGCCATAATTTAATCCGGCCCAAATAATGCCGTCTTTATCTTTTACAGTTCCGAAAAAATTTAAATCATTACTGCTAATCATGGCCGATGCCATTGAGAATGAATTTTTAGAATAGCTGTAATTAAAAGCACCGGCGTCGCGTGTCCCTATCCAAACAATATCATCTTTCGAGTTTGGATTTTGATATAAGGAGGTGATATCGTTACTCTGTAAACCAAAACGGTTGTTTGGGTTTTTGTAAAAATTTTTGTCAATAAATAAAGAATCGTTGCTAATAGCAATGCGGTACAAGCCACTGTTGGTTCCTAACCAAATTTTATTTTGATTATCGATTAATGAATGTACAATAGTGGCGGTTTGTGTTTTACCAAGTGAAACCATGGTTAGTTTTTTGGTATCGAGATTGTAGTTGTAAAACAGATTACCAATAGAGAAATAAACGAAATTACTTTTGCTTAATACCGTGTTACATTCTATTGGTGTTCCTATCTCAGTTTTAGACAAGGCATAAAAATCTAATAGTGGCTTGAATGTATTGCTGATGGTATTAAAACTAAAAACACCTTTATTGGTAGCTGCATATAAATTGTTTTTCGAGTCATTACAAACGGCATAAGTAACAGTACGTAATTCGGTTTTTGTATTTTCTTCAAACACAAATGGCTTTAGACAAAAAATATTTTTACTATTAATATCAATTTGCGCCAGACCTTTAGCTGTATAAAGCAGTAGTTTATTATTTACAAACCAAATTTTGTAAAGTGATGTTGCTTTTTCGCCCTCTTTTATTTCTTCTTTAAAGTGTGTAACCCTTGAGGTGTTCAAGTCCATTTTGTCCAAACCTCCGGCGCTTAAAGTCCACAAGTTGGTGTTGTCGCTACAAAACGAAAAAATATCATCGCCTGAAATTGTTTTCGAATCGAAAGGTTTAAAGTTGTAGTGATCAATAATACGACCGTCGTAACGGTTTAATCCGTCTTGCGTTCCAAACCAAATAAAGCCTTTGTTATCTTGTAAAATGGAGCTGATACTACTTTGAGATAGGCCTTGTTCGAGCCAAACCTGGTTAAAAAAGCCATGGTCTTGAGCTTTAAAGGCAAACGACAATAAAATGGCTGAAATAGTGAGGTATTTTCTCAA
>JAGNIU010000058.1 GCA_018000995.1 Bacteroidia bacterium | reverse complement strand
AAACGTTAGGCGTCAGCTAAGAAAGACCGTGTACACAAAATGAAATTAGAGAATATAAAACCATTTGACGGACAACATTGTGAAACGACAGCAACAGGAACTTTGTTGCGACAACTTGACATTGAACTTTCTGAACCAATGCTTTTTGGGCTTGGGCAAGGACTTGGTTTCATTTATTGGAATATGAAAACAATGAACTTTCCTTTCATTGGTGGACGAATTAAAACTGATTTACTGACACAGAACCTTGCAAAGAACTTAAACCTTGAATTGACCATTAAAGAAACTTCCTCAACTCTAAAGGCTTGGGAAAACGTAAAACAACTTCTTGACAACGGAAAAGTTGTAGGACTTAAATTAGACTGTTATCATTTAGAATATTTCTCAAACCCATTTCATTTTGCAGGACACTATGCAGCAATTTATGGTTACGACAACGATACTGCTTTTTTGGTAGACACAAAGCAACAAGGCGGACAAGTAAAAACCAGTTTGCAAAGTTTAGCATTAGCACGAAATGAAAAAGGACCAATGTCCTCAAAAAATTTGTATTACACTCTAAGCAAGACAGACAAAAAATATGACTTACAAAGTGCCATTCGTACTGCAATTCGTAACAATGCGACAGATTATATAAATCCACCAATCAACAATATTGGCTATAAAGGAATTTTAAAAACAAGCAAAGAAATACAAAAGTGGTTTGACACAAGTAATGACATTGAAAACGAATTTAAAGCAAGTGCAATGATTATGGAAAAAGCAGGAACAGGTGGTGCTTTATTCAGAAATTTGTACAGAGATTTTCTAAAAGAGAGTTACGAACTTTTAAAAATTGACACTTTAAAACAAGCACAGAAACAATTTATTGAAATTGCTAACTTATGGACAGAAATTTCAAATCTGTTTTTACAAGTCAGCAAAACCAAAGACAGAAAATATATTGAACAAGCGACAGACATTTTAAAACAACTTTCAACAAAGGAGAAAAAAGTAATGGAAGAATTGGCGAAAATATAGCCGAACGCCTAACAAGGTATTGGCAAAAAAGGGGCTGATGGAAGTAATTGAGCATTTGTAATTCTATTGTACATTTGTGCTAATATTGGCTGACGGTTTTCAAATGCCCCTTCTTCGCCAATACCCAAAACGTTATGTTCAATGCGCGCAGACTTTTTCTCTGTAGACAACTCCTCGGTTCAATTAATCTTTTCGTTATGGGCTTTTAAAAGGCAGGCGTGATGTTTCAAAGTCAAGTAGTGGTAGTTAGACAAAAGTATATGTTATTGCTCTTCGACGCTCTCGGCTTGAAAAGCCGGTAGGACGGCTATCTCACATGCCAACGCACTTTTCGGCGAAGCCGTAGAACAGCTATCACACTGCTTAACTCAATTTGTTTTTGCAAAAGGCAGGCAAAAACAAAATCAGTTAAGCGCCTTCGCACTTTTATATAAGGTGTGGCGCAAGCGCCACGTTTAATGCACGTGCGCTCCGCGCCAAAAGGTGCGCTTATCGGCAAATAGGTATTTTATTTTATACATTTTCTCTACGTCTTTTATACGAGTTTCTAAAAAGTGCCGTCGAATAAATTCAAGCATTCGTAGATTCATCTATGTAAAAACATAGGTATTTATACCTAAAAAAGTGCCCGTTTTTGGGGTGTTTTCACCCCTTCTCGTTTTTTTCGTCTAAATATAACTTTGCGTTAATACAAGCGCATGTTTTTTACAATACATTTACCCGCGTGATGTTCTTGTTCTGAGAAATTATATTTTTCTTCTCTCTATCACTGTTCTGTACTTGTCACCTTCTAATTAATACTCTCAAATTTCCTTTGGGTTGATTTTATTGGGTTTGATTATTTAATGCTTTAATAAATTAACAGTTAATGAAAATTATATGAATGAAATAAATATGTTCTGATTTTAAAAACCATAAAAACCAATAAATGAAAAAAACAAAAATCGTTCTCACAACCATCTTGCTTGCAGCAAGTACGTGGTTGGCAAAAGCTCAAACGGCTTGTACAGCAGATCCATGTTCACCCGCACCACTTGCATGCGAATACGTGTGTAATGGTGGTTTCAATATTAATAACGCCGCGCCTACTGATTTTACTCAAGTTGGTGGGTTCCAAGAAATCTCTCATGCCTGTGGATGGAGTAATGTTTTTTCTGGAACAACGGCGGATTACTTTTTATCCACAGCTCCTTCTAATGTTGACATACCGTGTAATCTCAATGGCACAGAAAATTTCCAATTTGACGATGGATACGCAGGTGTTTATGGTCATACTGGCAGTGGTGGCTGGAAAGAAGCTATTCAAACAAACTTACTTACTAATCTACCTTCTGGTGATTATGAAATTTCATTTTATATATCTCTTGCTGATAAAATGCAATATAACATACAAAACAGATTTGGTGTTGAATTTCCAAGTTATTCATCTCCTATGTACATTAATACATCCTCTGTTACAAGTTACGGATGGACTAAATTCACCATTCCTTATTCAACAGCAGGTGGCGAAGGGGTTTTAAGAATAGGATTTTTGAGCGACCCAGTGGCTGGTGATTTGGTTTCAGCAAACACGACCGGTACACTTTGTACAGGTACAGTTGCTGTATCAGCTACATCTTATTACTATATTGATAATGTTTCAATAAGAAAAGTAGAACAAATCGATGTCACTTCATCTGCTATTGCAGGATGTACAGGTGAGTCATTTACGCTCACCGCAAGCAATGCGAATACTTATACTTATACCCCGTCTGTTGGTAGTCCAACTGTTGGTAATCCTTTAGTTGTTACTCCTAGTTCAACAACAATTTATACGGTTACAGGTACAAATTCCGGCGGTTGCGTTATGACACCAACTACTATTACTATTGCACCTTATGCATGTTGCGCAAATCCTGCCGCAAACAATATTACTTTAAGAGATGTTGTACTTGTTACTTATAGTGCTTCACCACCACCCGGTGTTATACAATGGTCTTCTCTTACAAGCGGTGGATTTTATACAGGAACTATCTGCGCCCCTGCACTTGTTAGTGGCGTTTCCAAAATAACAAATACTTTAACAATTGTAAACACACTTTCAATTAGTACGCCTGTTACTTTTTCCAATTGTAATGTTGTTATTTGTGAAGATGACATAATTAAACAATACAGCACTACTACAATCGACCACAGTTTATTGAAAGGTGATGTAACAACTTTGTGGAAAGGTATAGAATCAAGTGCGGGTATAACAATAAAAAATTCGTGGATTGAAGATGCGTACATTGCATTAGTTTTTGGCGGCAATAATTATCCGAGCGCAAATATTGAAAATGTTTTATTTAATAAAAATTATTTGAGCATATTCGGAATATCTGGAACAATGAACCCTACAGACCTTTCAGTCAAAGGTTGTATTTTTTCAAGTCGAAGTTTTGGTACACCTAATTATCTTACTACTACAAGATATACAAGTCTCTTTCCAAATATTCCCGCAAAGGCTCCTACAAAAATAAAAGGTTCTACAACTTTTGGTATTACTAACAATACAATTCGGTCTAACGGTGGTGTTTACTTTTTTGCCTTTAATTCAAATACAACCCCAGATTACCTTACTTTAGGTGCAGTTACAACTGGAACACCGCCAAATTCAGATTACACCAATTATTTCGACGGTATGAACTTTGGGATTTACAATTACGAATCAAAAGTATCCATAATTAATAACGTATTTGCGAACATTGCAACCACCGGTTTAGGTACGGCGATTGGAGCGGTAGTTCATGATGATGGAAGTAATAATCCAAGTATAACTAAAACCGAAGTAGGCCGTTCAGGTAGTAGTAATTATAAAAACTTCTTTGGCTATCCGGTTTATTCTTCATCAATGCTTGATGGCGTGGTTGCAACAGGCGGAGGCACTCTTAATGTTAGTTACAACGAATTTAGAACCTTTAGCCGTTATGGTGTTAGTGTTAAATCATGGTACGCAGGCACAGCTGCTAATGAGCCTGTAACTGTTGCATACAACAGCTATACAAATACTGCTTACGCGTTTTATGGCTACGATAATAATAGCATTGAAGCAACTGTAAGTACAAACACACTTGTACACACAGCAAGCACTTATACAGCTTATACCAATGTTTATCTCGATGAAATAAATAAACCAACCACAGCTATTTATCATGTGTACAATAATAATTTCACTGGTTCCCTTAGAGGTGTTTATGCTTTAAACACAAGAGGAACAAGGATAATTAGTAATGATATCACTATTAACAAACCAGGCACAGGCGTATTTAACTCTGATATTAGTCTTGATAATAGTGATTATTGTGTGGTTGCTCAAAACACAGTGGATTGTAGCCCGACTAATAGCGGTAGTTGGTACACTTATGGTATTTTAAGTAATGCATCGGCTAATAATGTTTACAAGTGCAATATCATTAGCAAGGTTGGTAATTGTTTAAAATTCCAATACACTTGCCCGTCAAGTACAATTTATAAAAACACTTTGAACTTAGATAATACCGACCCATGTCTTCTTGGTTTATATTTATTAAGCTGTTCTTCTATTGGTCACGTTGGTTTTCCTACAGGTGGTGGTTACGGCCACAGTGATGATATTTGGGGCGATTTTAGTTCGGCAGATACATATTGTCAGGCAAGTTCAAATACAGGTTATGACAAAATTTATTATGATGGAACCCAACCAGCTGCAACTCATCAACCGCAGGTAAATCTTAATACTAATTTAGGGTTAGATGTTTCTCAATCATACGTTCCAACAACCACAAATGTTGCTAATACAGATCCTTGTAATGAAGCGGCAAGAATTAGTATTACATCAGGTAGAGGAAAAAATGTAGATGGTAATACAGGAGAAATTAATAATGGTAATTCATTATCCGTTAGTAATTATCAAACAAGTGATTTAGGTAAAGGCAGAAAGCGGATTTTAATGTCCGCTGATAATAAATCGGGTCAGCGTTCAGGTAGTAGTAACGAAGCTCGTTTTTACGAAGTGGATAGTTTGTTTATGGTATATGCACAGACTAAAAACTTGAGTATTTTAAACTCAGCAAAAAGTATAAACTCCTCCGTAAGCACTGCAAATACTGTTGAACAAAATCAAAAAGATTTTAACGCCATTCATGCCACTTACCTCGAAGGTGATAGTTTAGTTACTGCCGGGCAAATTGAAGACTTAAAAATTATGGCTTACTTATGTCCTGAAACTAATGGGTTGGCGGTTTATCAGGCAAGAGGCTTGATGCGTAATTGGGATGACAGCACGGAATATTATAATGAATGTGAGCGCACAATTCCTGACATTGCAAACGCAGAAGTTTATCAGCGCTTATTAAATGATAATAAAAACAATCCTGTTTCAGCTAAGCCAATTAACTTGTATCCAAACCCAAGCAACGGGAAGTTAATTGTGGAAAATAGCCCTGAAAATAGTATCTTTGAATTATACGATATTGTAGGGCGTAAAGTTTATAGCAATACTTTAAACGGAAACGCAACTCAATTAGATATAAGCTCGTTTAACAATGGTACATATATCTATAGAATAACGCAAAACGGTAAAGCCGTAAAAGAAGATAAACTCATACTCAATAAATAATGTTCTTCAATAAGAAAATACAAAACAGGATGCTCAAAAGGCTCCTGTTTTGTGTTTTTATAGTATTACCCTTTTCAACTCTCGCTCAATCAGTAAGAAATATTGTGAGCAACTATTCATTTGAAGACACTATCCAGTGTCCATTTAACGGCGGTCAAGTGAATTTTTGTAAATCATGGTTCAATCCTGTTCCTTCAACGTCTCCAGACTATTTTAACGTGTGTTCAAATTCAAAAAATCTAACAATTCCATCAAGTACTTCAATAAGCGTTCCAAATAATCGTTTTGGAAACCAAATGCCTCGAACAGGTAATGCTTATTGTGGATTTGGGGTGTATGCCACATCTCCAGTTGATTATAGGGAGAACATTAAAAATAGGTTAAAGCAAACATTAACCATCAATAAATCTTACTGCGTTACTTACTATATAAATTTAGCAGAAAATAGCAGATTCATTACAACTAATATTAGCACTTATTTTAGTAATGATTCTATCATCAGCTCTTTCTCTTTAATCAACGCAACTCCTATACTACAACCCAGTACAATGATAAGTGATACTATTAATTGGTCAATCGTTCAGGGAACCTATACAGCTATTGGAAGTGAAAACTTCATTACTTTTGGAAACTTCATTAATGATGCGGGTACACCAAAAACACAAGTAAAACCTTTGACCAATTTACTTTTTAACGATTATTCTTACTACTATATAGATGACGTAAGCGTAGTTGAAATAAATCCAGCAACTGCCGCAATAAAAGATTCCTTAATCAGCAGATGTTTTATGGATAGCGTTTTGCTTGGTACAGATAGCACCGAATTTGCAACCTACACTTGGCAAAGCACTGCCGCGGGGTTAGCAGCTTTAAGTTGTACCACCTGCCCAAACCCCATTGCAAAACCATTAATAACCACAAAATATTATTTAACCAAGCAACAATGTAGTGCAACTACAATGGATAGTGTAACGGTTGTTGTATTAACACCAACTACGCAAGCTAATGGCGGTAACGATAAAACAATTTGCTTAGGTGATGTTGTACAAATTGGTACGCAAGATAGTTTAGCTTTTACAAACTACAACTGGCAAAACGCAGCAACATTAAGTTGTACAAATTGCGCGATGCCATTTACTAATCCAAACATAACAACAACTTATACTGTGCAACGTACAGAGTGTGCTAATGTAACAACAGATACAGTAAAAATAATTATTGATGATTGCGACCCAACATTTGTTTTACCAAACGTATTTACACCAAACTACGATGATGTAAACGATACATGGGGTATTAGTTTTAGTACTGTAAATTCTCACATTACTAATTTTAAAATGAATATTTATGATCGTTGGGGTTTATTAGTTTACGAAACTAATCCTGACATTTCATTACCAAAAGCCAAATGGGACGGACATACAACGTCGGGCATGGAATGCAGTAGCGGAGTTTATTACTACATTATTACTTTCGAGAAAAACGAAGAACATATTTTACTGAAAGGGCATTTGAGTTTGTTCAGGTAATCCTTATACCCTCTTATCTTGTTTATTTTATTTGTGCTGCCATGGACCTGCTTACTGCAACTACTCGGCTATTAAAGGAAATCCCAATAAAATAATGTAAACAATAAATTATAACACGGTGCTTTTTAACTTCGTGACTGCACTGTGTGTAAGCCAACGCGCAATTATAACAGGGGACTAACATCCGTGTGCGCCTTTGCGGGCGCTTTGTACTTCTCACGCCGCTAATTAATTTAAATTAGCGTCATGTTATCACCAGTGCTCGCCAGACTGTGTGTATCGACCAGAACCCGTCAAACTATGTGTATCGAACTGTATGTAAGCCGAAGCACAAAATGCAAACCCATTTACCACTTTTAAATTAAGGCAGACATTTTTGTTTGGTGGTAAATCAGTTTGCATTTTCCCCTGCCCCATTGCGTTTGCGTCTATAGTACAGTTGCGCTTGAGGCGCAATTTTTGCCATCGCACAGCAATAATATATACTTGGGTTATAAATAAAAGTGGTGGACAAAAAGCCCCGAGAGTTTTATTTAGGCTTAGTACAAAAAGGACAAACGAAACGCAGAAAAAACAATTAGTGTTTTAATTACACAGGACAATTCCTTGTAGACAACGTGGTGAACATCTGTGTGGCGCGCACTAAACATAACACAAGGCATAGCGCAATGCAGGCGGACGAGGGTACAGGAAAATTTGTATATTTATATAAAGGTTTAAAGCACGGTTGGACAGATAATGTTTCAAAGCACTGCGCCAGCCTTCAAACCGTTAGCACTCATAGCGGGGACGACTTATCCTAAAGGACAATTCGTCGGACAAAAAAACATTGTAACGACAAAAAATGACATCGCACATAAAAATAATTGTCCTCTTAATATTCACGCTGACAACTG
>JAGNIU010000057.1 GCA_018000995.1 Bacteroidia bacterium | reverse complement strand
GCGGTCCGGACGGGACTCGAACCCACGATCACCACTTTATTAATTTTTCTCATTTTCATTATAAATATACATAATTCTCCGCTTTTTCTGAATGATAAAGCTCGGTGTACCGAGGTCTAAGAAGTTTTCCTATTAGTACTCCTCCGTTTTTTCCGAGGCCAAAAGCTCGTTAATCCGAGGTTTTGCATTCTCCAGGCCTACAACCTCTACATTGTATACACTTAGCGCATTTATTGTTTTTTATACGTGTTTTAATGGCATTTTTAACTCGTTTTTTAATATCAAAACCTAATGGAATATCAAAATACACTTCATGCGGCGTACGAGGTCTATGTTTATAATGCGGTCTAATAGTATTGTAATCCTCAACGGCCCATTCTAAATATTTAGTCAATGCTTTTATGTTTTCAAATTTTCGGCCTTTTAAATAGCGGCTCTTCATAGTTCTGTGAACTGCCTCAACAGGTGAGTTACTAAATCTTATATCTTTTAGCGCGCGGATTTTAGTCACTTTATATTTTTTAAGCGTAGCAATTTTTTCAATAAAAGCGTTTAAATATTTATTATGATTTTCGCTTCCGCCATCAGTTACTAAAAAACTATGTTTCTGGTCAGGGTGTTTGTCAATATTCTTTAAAGCATTGCTAACTGATTTTCTAACAATATCAAAAGTATTTCGGTCGCTTACATGCCAGCCTAAAATCATTTTACTGTAATTATCCATCACAAAACTAATGCACACTTTTTTGTAGTTTATCAATTCGTAAAAAGTTGTATCCACATGTAAATACTCGTTGGGTTTTGTTGCTACAATGCCAATTGTTTTTCTGCTCTTACCCGCTACTTTTTTACTGATGTTCCAGAGTTTTGCGTATTTGTACCAACTATACAAACTCGCAATTAGTTTCCGTTGTCGTAATGCTTGTCCTGCAATTGAAACTATAGGCCAATGGTCAACTTCTGGATTAGTCAATAGCTTTTTAATTTTTAAAATTTCATTCATTTGTAATTGTTGCGGATGACGCTTTACACATAATTGCGTGAAGGAATCAAAACAATCAAATCTTGCTTCTAACATCCATTGATAATACAAAGGTTTTGAGAGTCCTGTTATTTTTAAAGCGCGTTGAAGTCCCACAAAGTCTTTAATATAATTTATGGCATGTAAAACCCGAGCTTGTAAAGCTTTATCACCGGAAGCATTTTTTATAAGAGGAATTAAAGCATAAGATAGCATTACCCATGCGCGGGTTAGTGCCATTACGGACTTTTTAAGTTTTAAATACTTAAAACCTACTTCAGCATTTTTAAAAGCATCATCAAAAAAATACCTGAATTCATGACCGAGGTATTGGCTGTAATCTGTTTTCCGCCACGTGGAAATAGTGGAAGAAGGAATTTGTTTACGGAATTCGTAGGGCATCATGCTTTCTTTACCTATCGCATAAAGAAAAACAACGGCGGAGTCGTATTTATTTCTCATAAATATTGTTACGAGAAAAAGAATAGTGGGGTTTATCTTTTTGTTAAATACCTATTCCTAAGTTAAATTATTTCCCTAAACCGTTTGAAAACCGTAAATTAGGGGTAATGAAAAAGAGCATCCGCATACTTATTATTTCTTACTTTTTATTGGGTTCATTGTTGAAGGCCCAGTTACCTGTTGGCAGAGATACCATTACAGTAATAGAAGGTGGAAACGTTTTAAAGTCGGCTTGGGCAGGAGGATTAAATTTTTGTATGGTGTCGCAAGTAGATTTGGATTTGGATACGAAATTAGATTTAGTGTTGTTTGATAAAGTGGATTTGTTCGCCTATGGAATTTTCCGTTGTTTTATTAATAAAGGCGGTGTTGGCGAAATAAAATATGTTTACGATGGCGAATACAGTTCTAAATTTCCTCCTGTACAACAATGGACTACTTTTTTTGATTATGATAATGATGGAAGATCAGATATGCTTACTTATGTACTCGGTGGTATTAAAGTTTATCGCAATACCTCTACAGTTGGAAATCTTTCCTTTCAATTAATTAAACCTGCTATAAAATCCGCAGTAACTCCAACGAATACACCATCACAAATTTATTCGAGTCCTGTTTCAATTCCCGGTTTTTCTGATATTGATAACGATGGGGATATGGATGTTCTTACATTTAGTTCTTCCGGTTTTAGTTTAGAGTATCATAAAAACATGAGTATGGAAACATACGGTAACAGTGATAGTTTGAATTATCTGTTAGATGAGTATACTTGGGGCGATTTTAGTGAGTCGAGCTGCATCGTTTCTTTAAATCAATTTGTAAAGTCAGATCCTATTGGAGAATCGCCATTAAAAGTTTATCATTCCGGTTCTTGTTTAATGTGTATGGATAGAGAAGGCGACGGCGATAAAGATTTAATCCTCGGCGATATTTCTTGTTCTACACTTCATTATTTAGAAAATAGCGGCACTATCACAAATGCACATATTAGTGATACTACAAAATTATACCCAAATTATCCGAACAAAGGCTCTACACAACAAATAATAATGAATTCATTTCCTTGTACGTATAATTTAGATATTGATAATGATGGCGACAAAGATTTAGTAGCGAGTCCAAATACCTCTAATAGCGAAAACAGCAATAGTGTATGGTATTACGAGAATACGAGCACAACACCAACCGTTAATTTTCAATTTGTAAAAAATAATTTTTTGCAGGACGATATGATTGAAGTTGGAGAAGGCGCTTATCCGTGTTTGATAGATGTAGATACTGATGGATTGTTAGATTTAATAATTGGAAATCATGGGTATTATGTTGGTACTACTAACAGAACAAAAATGGCGTATTACAGAAATACC
The DNA here is from genome assembly GCA_018000995.1 of Bacteroidia bacterium. GTDB lineage: Bacteria > Bacteroidota > Bacteroidia > B-17B0 > Aurantibacillaceae > JAHEYG01. Next base: position 5,310 of record JAGNIU010000057.1, on the reverse strand, counting down.
GGATCGTTATCGCAACCCAGTTATTCTTTAATGACTCGTGATTTTGCAAATTTAGGAACTCTTCCAAATACAAGTACACTTACAGGGTTAGTTCCTTCTGTAGCTGATATCGATGCGGATGGCGATAAGGATTTAATTGTTTGTGATTATTATGGTAAAGTTCATTGGTTAGAGAACACGGCGGGAGCAGGTAATCCTTGTAACTTTTCAATATTTAAGAATAATTATTTTGGAATTTCAACAACTTTTCCGGCAGCTTATCCGCAGGTTATTGATGTTGACCGTGACGGAGTTCTTGATTTAATAATTGGTTTACGTAACGGTAAAGTAGCTTATTATAGAAACACAGGAACAACAACTACCGCTACTTTTACCTTAGTAACTAATTCATTTGGAAATATAGATGTTACAGGTGATCCGGGTTTGTATTCTTCCGATGGAAGTGCAGCGCCGTTTATGTATGATGAATCCGGTAATTATAAATTATTAGTTGGAAGTATTAGCGGACGTATTTTTCTTTACGATAACATCGATGGTAACCTCACCGGAAATTTTAACCGCATTGATACTAATGTGAATAAAATAAACGACGGACCAAAAAGCGCGTTACAATATATAGATATTAATGGCGATGCAAAACGCGATTTGATAGTAGGAAATTACGCCGGAGGATTATCTTTTTATTCATCAAAAGCACCAATTGGTATTAAGGAGATGAATGATTTAGAAAATGAAATAGTGGTTTATCCGAATCCGGCTAATGATTATCTCGATATTAAATCATTAAATAATTTCACTGATAAATTAAACGTAGAAGTGTTTGATGTAATAGGAAAGAAAGTTTTATCACAAACTTCAACATCAAGTAACCTTCGAATAAATTGCGAGAATTTAGAACAAGGTCTTTATGTGATACGAATAAATGTCACAGCAAATAAAGTAACTAAAACACTCGTTAAAAAAATCATCATTCAGTAATGCGTTCGTATTTATATATAATTGTTTTATTATTTGCAGTTTTGTTTTTATCGGATTGTAAAAAAGATAAGGGCTTAGCTAATTACGGCGGCTATCCTAATGAAGTTGGCAAAATAATGGTATTGAAATGTGCTACTTCAGGTTGTCATAATTCCACAAGTTATTTGGCAGCGGCTGGATTAGATCTTACTGATTGGAATTCCATGTTCAGAGGCAGTGGTGCGGGTTCTCCTGTTATTCCGTTTAGAAGCGATTTTTCTTCGTTGTGTTATTATATAAATACGTATGCTGATTTAGGAAATATTAATACACCAACCATGCCCTACAATGCCGAGAAGTTAAGTAGGGAAGAAGTAAAAGCAATAAAAGATTGGATTGATGCAGGAGCTCCCGATTTAAATGGAAGTATTAAATGGAGCGAAAATTCCCAACGCAAAAAAATTTATGTCACCAACCAAGGCTGCGATGTTGTAACCGTTATTGATGCAGAATCACAATTACCAATGCGTTATATAACAGTTGGAAGAGACGCCGGTAGTATAGAAGTGCCTCACATGGTAAAAGTATCACCCGATGGACAATATTGGTACGTTATATTTACTAATAGCAGTTATATGCAAAAATACCGTTGTAGTGATGATGTGTTGGTTGCTGAAGTTAATTTGAATAATTTTTTAGACTGGAATACATTTATAATTAGTGATGATGGCAAGAAAGCATTTTGTGTAGCTTGGACTTCAAACGGAAGAATTGCTTCTGTTGATTTAGAACAGATGAGATATATAACAGCATTGTTTCCTATTTCATTTCCTCATGGTATTGCTTTAAACGCCGCGAATGATACGTTATATGTAACGGGTCAACAAAGTAATTATGTTTTTAAACTGGATACTTCTCTGCAATCTTATCCAACACAAACAATAACGCTTGATGGTTTACCGGTAAATAATGGTAACTCATTAAATCCACATGAAATAATGTTATCGCCTGACAGATTGGATTTTTATATTACTTGCCAGAATAGTAATGACGTGCGTGTATTGAATATAGCAAGTCAAACCGTATCGGATATTATTCCTGTAGGTACTTATCCGGTTGAGATGACTTTTTCACCTGCTAAAAATAAAGTGTTTGTTACTTGCATGGAAGATATCTCCAGCTTTCCCGGTTTTCATGGAAGTGTTTCAAGTATCGATCTCACTACACGAAGTGAAATGAGAATACAAGTTGGATTCATGCCACATGGTATTGCTGTTGACGAAAGTAAAGGATTGGTGTATGTTGCCAGTCGGAATTTATTAAGTTCAGGTCCAACACCACATCATTCAGCAGTATGTAACGGACGAAATGGATTTGTAAGTTTTATAGATTTAAATTCGTTTACACTTAAACCTAAACGCACAGAAATTTCGGTTGATCCCTATAGTGTATCGGTGAGGAAGTAATATCCTCCTTGGTTTATTTTCCAGGCCTCAGAGAGGCCATACATTTTTAAAAGAAACACTTAGCACTGATTAATTGCCCTAGAAGGGCAAAATTCTTAACGACTGCTTTTGAAATCACTTCAATTCGAAGTCAAAGAGATATTCCTCCTTAAACTCAATTTCGTTTTCTTTAAGGAATTCGAGGTATTCCTCTCTGAAAGTTTTCTTTTTGTGATGGTCTTCCTGAGTTTTGATGTAATTTAAAATCATGGCGACATCTTTTTTAGAAACAGTAAACGCTCCGAATCCGGCCTGCCAATAAAATTTCCCAGGTAGTATTTTCTTATCATTAATAAACTTTGTAGAATGTTCTTTTATCTCACGGACGAGATCAGATAAATTCATGTTTGGTTTGCAATTCAGCAACAGATGTACATGATCGGGCATCCCATTAATAATAAATAATTTTTGTTTTTGATTGGTTACTATTCCTGAAATGTATTTGTAAAGCTCATCTTTAATTGGAGGTGTTATTAGTGATTCGCGATTTCTCACTGCAAAAACAATGTGGTAGAAAATTTGGGTGTAGGTATCAGCCATGAGCTTATTTTGTTTTGCCCCTCCGGGGCAAATGGAAGGGAGGTGGTATAATTTTTTAAAAACGTAAAGCCCCTCTGGGGCTAATCTAGTTAGTAATAGTTTTGGTTGTCTTAAAATATCAAAGATAAATAAACTTGGGAATATCTAAACAAACGAGAAACAGGAAGTCGATATCTTGGTCTCAGAGAGACCAAATATTTTTAAAAAAACACAAACACAATAAACTAATTACCCCGGAGGGGTAAAACCAGTTACTCCCCCTGTCTTCCTGCCAGTAAAAACATAACAGCCATTCTCACAGCTACTCCATTTTCTACTTGTTCAAGGATGATGGATTGATCTGAATCTGCAACATCACTCGTGATTTCCACGCCGCGGTTAATTGGGCCCGGGTGCATGATGATGATTTTCTTTTTGATGCTATCGAGTAGTTCTTTATTTAAACCGTACATCATCGAGTATTCTCTAAGAGTAGGGAAATATTTTATGTCTTGTCTTTCTAATTGTATGCGTAACATATTGGCTACATCACACCATTCTAAAGCTTTTCTTAAATCTGTTTCCACTTCAACACCTAAACTTGTAATGTATTTTGGTATTAAAGTAGCCGGACCACAAACTTTTACTTTCGCGCCCAGTTTTTGTAAGCAGAAGATATTTGAAAGAGCAACGCGTGAGTGTAAGATGTCGCCTACAATCACAATTTTCTTTCCTTTTAAGTCGCCCAATTTTTCCTGCATCGAGAAAGCATCGAGTAAAGCTTGAGTTGGATGTTCGTGTGCGCCATCACCTGCGTTTACAATTTTTGCTTTTACTTTTTTGGCTAAGAAGACTGCAGCGCCCGGGTTTGCGTGACGCATCACCACCATATCCACTTTCATGGCTAGGATGTTGTTGACTGTATCGACTAACGTTTCGCCTTTTTTAACTGAAGAGTTAGAGGCAGAGAAATTCACTATATCTGCGCTTAAACGTTTTTGAGCAAGCTCAAAAGATAAGCGGGTGCGGGTTGAGTTTTCGAAAAATAAGTTGGCAACGGTTATATCGCGTAACGATGGTACTTTTTTGATGGGGCGATTAATAACTTCTTTGAAATTCTGAGCGGTGTTTAAAATTAATTCAATGTCGTTTTTAGTGATGTTTTTGATTCCGAGGAGGTGGTTGACACTGAGATGGCTCATTCTTTTTTGAAATGTTTTATTTCAAAAACTAAAGGTAAGCAAATTTCTTGAACTGGGAAATTATTTTTTATACTGCATTTGACCCCTCCGTCTGCTTCGCAGCCACCTCCCCTTGGTAAGGGGAGGAAATTTCCAACTTAATAATGAGTTTGGGTAGTAAGATGGTCATTAGTTTACAATTCATCTTACTAGAAATTTCTTTTTGAAAGGATGTAAATTTCTCCCCCTTTTTTCAAGGGGGAGTACGGCTTTAGCCGGGAGGGGGTTATAAGTATCTCTCTTTGGCAACCGCCACGTGGTGTGCAGCGTGTCCGCAAATTGCGTAACCAATAGAATTTACGCTCACTTTGCCCATGGCGGTGGTTCCTTCCAATTTCAGGGTTTCTTCAGAAAAACTTTCAAATAAAAGGGTAGTGGCTTTGCGAATCGCTAATAATTCTTCAATAGCCGAACTTAAAGTACGTTTATCGGCATTTGAATTCTTAGCGTAATCATCTTCTTCAAACGGCAAAGGCTGTTGGGCATCGCCTCTTCCAAAACGTAAAGCCCTGTACGAAAAAATACGCTCAGCATCCGAAATATGAATGATTAATTGCTTGATAGTCCATTTGCCCGGTGCATAAGCGTAATCACCTTTATCTTGTGGAATGGATTTCAAAAATGTTTCTAATAATTGAGTATTAGCTTTTAAAGCGCTGAGAATATTTTCTTCTTTTGCTTTGGAGATATAAGTTTCTAAAAAGGCGGGATAAGTTCCTTGTTGCGGACGCATGTTATTTGCTTAATAAAGTAATGCGGTCTTTACCATCTAATTCTTTCCAATCTACCTTTACATTCTGAGTCTCGATAGAATCAATCACCATACCAATGTATTTAGCTTGAATGGGAACATTACGCGAAAAACGACGGTCAACCAATACCAATAACTCCACATCTTTAGGGCGACCAAAAGCTAACATGGCATCTAAGCCTGCGCGGATGGTACGACCCGTGAAGAGAACATCATCCACCATGATGACATTTTTATCTTCTATAATAAAATCAATGGTGGTGCTATTTGGAATTAATTCTTTTTTACGGAAATCATCACGGAAAAAAGTAATATCCAAATTCCCGCAATTGATTTT
>JAGNIU010000033.1 GCA_018000995.1 Bacteroidia bacterium | reverse complement strand
TTATAAACTACAGGACCGGTGAACGCCCAATTAGGATTGTATAATGCAAGGGTATCAAAATTTTGCATCGCTAAAGTGTCAATCATTATTTGTGATTGAGACATATTGAAAGCGAAGATGGAGATAACAGAAAGTAAAAGTTTTTTCATTCGATTAGGGTTTTTAGTTGAAAATAAATTTACTAAAAAATCACACGACTTTTACAAGTTATTTATAAAGACTTGTTTTTTAACGAAAAGGCTTATTTCTGCTGAAACACATTGGTCTCAACCCAACCCTTGCCCCAGTCTTCGAGTTCTTCTTTGGTCCAAAGTTCAGGATAGAATACACGTTTTTGGAAACGTGGTGGTAAATATTTTTGCCAGTTAGTTCCTCCGGTTGCAGCAATGTCTTCGGTATTTGCTTGTAAATAGCGAACAGCAGATTTGTAATGAACTAAAGGCCAATTGATGTTTACATTCACATCTAATTGTTTTAAGGCATTAATTAAGTTTTCGTTTTTCTGATCAGCTTCCGGTAACGATTTATACTTTGCCCATAAATTAGTTGCCTTATGTTCATTTGCTAATGCAATAAACTTTGATGCGTATTTTTTCTCGAACTGAAGCAAGGTTAACGTTTTTTTACCGGTTGCTAATTCAGTAGCACCCTTATTCCAATAAATATTTTGAAACATCTCTTCAATGCTTGCATTTTTACCAACATAATTAGCACGAACATCTTTATCAACTAAATTGATAAAATCAGTAGAACAAATTTCAATCATACGATACTGCGCACTTTGAAACCCACTAGCCGGTAACAAAGCCATTCTGTAACGTAAAAATTGTTCTTTCTCCATTCCGTTAATCATAATCTCGAAAGATTTGGTCAACGCTTCAAAATAACGGTTGATACGAACGACGCGCTCTGCAAAAAATTTAGTGTCTATTTTTTCTTTCCATCCTAATAATTGTCCGTTTGGTAAAATATCCGGACCATTATTCGCAATTTGGTTGTATTCGTGTAAACACAATTTAAAGTAGAGTTCTGTAATTTGGTGATACATGATGAAAATAGTTTCATCAGGAAAATCTGTTTTCGGATTTTGTAAAGTCAATAAAGTATCAACTTGCGTATAATCCCAATAGGTTAAATAATTTGATAATAATAAACCGTCTAAATACCCATCAAGGTCTTGACCCATCTGTGCGTATTTCTCTTCAAGAAGTTTTATTTTTTGTTCAATTTTTGCGTCCATAGTTATCAATTTATGTGGTGAAGATAAGTAAAGCTTAAATTATTCGTGTGACTTACATCATTTTTTATTTTTCAAGAGGGTATTGTACAGGTTTTCAACATCCTTCACTAATCGTTTATATGAAAACTGAGCTAAAACCTGTTGTTGTCCGTTTTTTGCTTTGGCAGAAAGTGTTTCGAAGTTGTTAATTGCGTTTAAAATTTGAGATATAAATTCTTCAGGTTTATCCTTATCACATAGGAAACCGCAATCCTTATGTAGAATGTCAGCCGTACCTCCAACGTTGGTACTCACAATAAATTTTCCGGCGGCTTGGGCTTCAATTAAACTTACGGGCGTGCCTTCGTTTTTAGAACTTAGTGCTACTAAATCTAATCCTGCTAAAGCCCAATCTACATTTTTAATCCAAGAGGTAAAGCAAAACAGTTTTGAGATGGAAGCTTCGTTAGTAAAAGGTATTTTTTTTGAAATTAGATAATTCTCTAATTGCATTCTTGTTTCGCCATCACCAATAATAAAAGCACGGATTTTTTTATTGGAATGTTTGGATGCATTTTCAAAAGCATCAATAAACAATTCGTGATTTTTAACAGGAGCGAGGCGACCAATAATACCAATGGCTAATTCATCATCTTGTAAATTGTATTTAGCACGAAACTCTTTTCGTTTTTGTTCTATGTTTTGCGTGAAACGTTCTAAATCAAAACCTAAATTAACTACGTGTGTTTGTTGTGGCGTACAAATTTTAAAAGTTTCGGTTAATTCTTTTTTCTGAATATTACTAATAGCAATGATTGCATCCGTTCGTTTTGCTAAATACCGTTCAATACCTTTGAAAAATGCAGTTTTTAAAGCGCCAAAATAAGAATGAAAAACATGTCCATGAAAAGTGTGAACAATAACCGGCACTTTACAATGAATTGCCGCTAATCGTCCAACCGCTCCTGCTTTTGAAGCGTGCGTGTGAACGATATCCGGCTTGTATTCTCTTATAATTTGTTTAATGCGTTTGTAGGCAGCATAATCACTTTTAAACCCAATACTACGTTGTAATTCCTCAATTAAAATTGGTTTTAAACCTAAGTTATCCGTTATGTGTAATGAACTTTCTTCGCCTTCTTCTTCTTTACCGCCAATCAACATTGTTTCGTAGTCGGACGATAAATATTTTGTTAGGTAAGCTACATTATAAGTGATACCACCCAAATTAAAACGATTAATTATACGAAGAACTTTTTTAGCCATTATTTAATAAATTCTCTAAAGTTCGTCAACCAATTCTGAAAAACAATAAGTGCCCAGATTTTTGCAGGAGCATCGCCCGGATTATCACTATATAATTTTTGTTTCAATATTTTTATTGCATCATAATTGAAAATAGCTTCTTCTTTAATTCTTTTCTCACTCAACCAGTTTTTTTCAATATCATTTTTTAATTCTGTCTTTAACCATTTCCAAAGAGGTAATTCAAAACCTTTTTTCTTCCTGCTAAAAATTTCTTTTGGCAATAAATCTTTAAAACTCTCTTTTAAAATTAGTTTTTGTCCTTGATTAGATATTTTTTTATTCTCAGCTAAATTCATAGCGAATTCAACAACTCTGTAATCTAAAAACGGATTTCGTATTTCTAAACCGTGTTGCATGCTCATCCGGTCGGCTTTCACTAACATATCATCCGCTAAAACAATTTTCAAGTCAGCGTAATTAACAGGATTAAAGTTTTTCTGAGTGAAAGCTTCTGAAAATAAATCATTAAACGTATGATTACTTTTTGAAAGTAATAAATCATTCACTTCTTTTTCATTGCTAATACATGCCCAATTAATATAACGTTCATCAGCTTTTAAATTAACAGATTTAGAAAAACGTTTTAACTGACGAACTTTATTTGAGAAACTTTTATTCCGGGAATCAGGCAATAAACTTAACACCGGACTCATCATTGGCGACAAAGCCTTTGAAGAAAATTTACGGCTAAGTAATTCAGCTTTGTGTTTATTGTATCCCATAAACAACTCGTCAGCACCGTCGCCTGATAGAGCTACTTTAACATGTTTTTTTGTGTATTTACTGAGTACGTAAACATTAAAAGCAGAAGAATCAGCAAAGGGTTCATCAATGCTTTTTAAAAAAGGATTTATGTTTTCAAGTAAATCGGTATCTTTTAATTTGAAGCTGTGATGTGTTGAGTTAATACGTTTCGCTACTAGTTCAGCATATTCTGTTTCATCAAAAAAGGGTTCATCAGCAAAACCAATACTAAAGGTGTGAATGTCGTTATGATGTTGTTTTGCTAGGGCAGAAATGATGGATGAATCTAAGCCACCACTTAAAAAACAGCCAACGGGTACATCAGCATGCAAGCGTAATTTAACTGCATCAGAAAGTAGATCTTTAATGGATTCTTCCTTTTTACGGTGTGGAATAGTGTACCAAGTTTTGATACTTACTTTTTTTTCTTTTACTGAAATATATTCTCCCGGTAATAAACGAAATACATTTTTGAAAATGGTTTCTTTCCCGGCACTGTAATTTAATCTTAAATAAGTGTGAAGCGAATTATGATTTAATTCTTGCGCGCCGGTTAACGATAATAAAGCTTTTAGTTCAGAAGCAAAAGCAAATTTCTCATTGTCCTGAAAATAATAAAGAGGTTTTACGCCGTATCTATCTTTTACAACGCTTAACTCATCAGTTTTTGAATTATAGAAGGAGAATGCAAAAAAACCATTCAATTTATTAAGACAATTTGTGTTTTCTTTATCGAATAATTTAAACAACACTTCAACATCGCCTGTAGTTTTTAAATCGCCAACTTCTTTTTGCAAATCTTTATAGTTAAATAACTCTCCATTAAAAACTAAAGCTTTCTCTTGCGCTGAGTCTAGGAATGGCTGATTGCTGTTTGGACTTAAATCTAAAATACTTAAGCGGGCGTGAAAAAGTGTGCAATTTTTGAATGAATGATGGCTTTGAAAGTCGGGTCCGCGATGCTTAAGTGCCTCTGTAACCTTAGTATTTTCGGTTGTAAGAGATGCACTAGTGTTTTTTAAAAAGTATATACCCGCAATGCCACACATAGTTTGTAAAAATATGATTTTTACTCTTAAAAATTTAATTAACTTTAAAGCCTAATTATGTTTAAAAAACTGGCTCTAAACATATTTCTTTTTTTAACCTCGGGATTGCTTCTCTCGCAATCGCATCGTTTTAAGCATATTACCAGTGAGGACGGACTTTCTACCAACTTTGTAAGTTCCATTTTAAAGGATGACAAAGGTTTTATGTGGTTTGGAACACAAGATGGTTTATGTCGTTATGATGGATATCAGTTTAAAGTTTATAAAAACACCAACGAGAATAAGAGCTCCTTATCATCCTCTGATATAACACGAATCTATCAGCACGATGATGGTATGTTGTATATTGGTACGCGTAATTCCGGACTAAACATTTATAATCCTTATAAAGATTCATTTGAAAGAATAAAATTAAATGCAGATAAAGACGGTTCGGATGAATTGAAGGTGAATTGTTTTTTAAATCTGGATAATTCAACCGTTTTAATTGGTACTGATAAAGGTATTGTTTCGTTTAATTCAAAAACCAAAGAGAGTAAAGTTGTTGGATTAACCGGAAAGAAACTGGAAATTGTTTTTTTATTCAAGTTCGAATCTCAAATTATTGTGGCTACCGAGGGTTGGGGATTATGGCAGCTGACCAATAACAATCAACTAAAGAAAATAAATCTCTTACTCCCGCCAAGTTTAAAAATTGATCCCACAGAAATTGAAACCATTAATTCGATAACTGAAGTTGATGGTAAATTATTTTTGGCTAGTCATGGTGGCGGTGTTTTAAAAGTGAATCCAGGTAATTTCGCTGTTGAGAAAGTGTTTAGATTTGATGATGAAAACAATAACATCAATTTTATTGAGGATGTTAAGGTTATTGATAGTAAACTACTGGCCATTACTCGCGGCGGTGGAATCGTGTTAGATCTAAAAACAGAGAAACATAATCTTTTTTCGAAGGAGGAAACCAATAAGCATAGTATAAACGATAATTACCTAACCACTATTTTTATTGATGAGCAAAAGAACATTTGGTTAGGTACTTTTTCGGGTGGGGTTAACGTTTCGTTTTCGCAAACTCAAAAATTCCCTAATCTTCCAAAAGAAATTTCAGAACAATTTCAACGCACTTTCTCGGCTTACGACGATGGAACTGATTTATGGATTGGCGGTGAGAAATCATTAAAAATACTTAACCCTGCAACTAATGTTGTTAAAGATTTAAGTAGTGTTATTGGTGAGAATTATATTTTATCGATGACAGGTGATAAGCAAGGAAATATTTGGATTGGAACCTGGGGCGTGGGCGTTTTTAAATACAATAAAAATTCAGGCACAAAAGAAGAGTTTTTAAGTAGCGAATTTGGCGGCACCGTTTTGTCGTTATGCTTAGATAAGAATCAGAAATTATGGATTGGCTCTTATGGTGATGGTTTATTTGTATTAGATACAAGAACCAATGAAGTAAAGAATTATAATGTTGCAGACGGAATAAGCAGTGATAAAATAACTGCTATTTATAACGACAAGAACGGAAATATTTGGTTGGGAACTGATGGTGGTGGGGCTTGTTTAATTAAAGGAGGAAATATTGGCAAGAAAGAGTCTATTGTAAAGTATACACTATCAGATTCTACAAATTCTATAGGTTCAAATATTGTTTATTCAGTTTTAGAGGATAATAATTCGAGAATGTGGTTTGCTACCAGTAACGGATTAAGTAAATATGATTTAGCTGCTAAAAAATTCACAAACTATACTGAGAAGGATGGTTTATCGAACAATTTCGTGTCATCAGTTTTATCTGATAGTTTAAATAATATTTGGATGAGCACGAATAAAGGAATTTCGAAATTCAATCCGAATATCGAAAACGTCAGCGGTTCAGCATTTAAAAACTACGATCAAAAGGATGGGTTGTTAAACAATGAGCATAGTCAGGGTGCTTACGGAAAATTAATGAATGGAAGTATGTTGTTTGGTGGTGTAATGGGTGTTAATATTTTTAACCCAAGCGCTATTAAAGAGAACAATCATTTTCCACCGGCTTATATTGTTAGTTACAAACGCGCTGGAAAAAACATCGAAACAGATACAGCTATTACTTATAAAAAATATTTGAACTTGAGTTGGAGAGAAAATTTTTTCCAGTTTGAGTTAGCCGCACTCGATTATAATTCGCCCGGCGAAAATAAATACATGTATATGTTGGAAGGGTACGATAGCGATTGGTCATCCCCAACCAATGTTCGTTACGTTTCTTATACCGAATTACCTGGTGGCGATTATGTATTTAAAGTAAAAGCTGCCAATGATGATGGGGTATGGAATGAAACGCCAAGTTACATTTACATTACTGTTGTGCCTCCGTTTTGGAAAACAGTTTGGTTTTATATTATAGTTTCTGTTTTAGGTTTCGGTGGTATTATTGTATTTATTCAAATGCGCACACGGGCTGTAAAACGTGAAAACAAAATATTAGAAAACAAAGTAGCAGAGCGTACAAAAGAATTAGCTGAGAAAAATGCGGATATCACCAGTAGTATTGAGTATGCTAAGCGAATTCAGGAAGCGATTCTCCCTGCAAAAGATCAAATTTTTAGTAAGTTCAGTAACGCCTTTATTTTATATAAGCCTAAAGATATTGTAAGTGGAGATTTTTACTGGTACGGAAATAAAAATGGATTTAAAATATTTGCTGTAGTAGATTGTACTGGTCACGGTGTTCCAGGTGCGTTTATGAGTATGATTGGACATAACATTTTGAACCAGGTGGTAATTGAGAATGGTGTAACTGACCCTGGTAAAATATTAAACGGTCTGCATAAGGGTGTTCAAACAGCATTAAAGCAGGGACAAAATCAGGTGAATACCAATGATGGAATGGACGTATCCATGATATCTGTTAATGAAGCGACTGGCGAAGTGCTTTGGGCAGGAGCTTTTAGGCCGGTTGTTATAGTAAGGGCCGATGGAACTCTCGATAAGGTAGATGGTAATAAATCTTCGGTTGGCGGGGCTCAAACTAGTGTTGACAGAACATTTACTACTCATACACTTGATTTAAAGAAACAAGACACAATTTACTTATATTCAGATGGATACGCTGACCAATTTGGTGGTGAGAAGGGTAAGAAATACATGGTGAAACGCTTTAACGATTTGTTATGTGCTATTCATGTTTACAGCTTAAGCGAGCAGCAAAATGAGTTAGAAAAGGCCTTTGAAGATTGGCGTGGAAACCACGAACAGATTGATGATGTTTTGGTGGTTGGGATTCGTTTTTAAATAAAATAGTATTATATTTGTTCATCATGAAAAAAATTAAAATTTTATCGATACTGTTAATCGCTTCATCATTTGTTTTTGTTTATTCGTGTAAGAAAAACACAAAAGAAGTTGATACAGAAACTCAATCGGTTGTAGATAATGCAATTTGCGAGCAAGAGTTTATGCAAATTCAACCAACCACAAATAATCTAGCAATTAAAACAAAGGGAACAAGTGCGCAGCGTATAGCTGGTGTAACAGGTGGTTGTGATTCGTTAACTTATTTAAGCGGAGATACAACGGCAGCCGGATTTACAAATACAAACCCTCCAACTTTCGAATATAACTATGGTATTTGTTCGTTAGCTAATACTGATGGAGTTATACGTACCGGTAAATTATGGATTCGTTTCTTAGGTCGTCCTAAAACTGCAGGTTCAAAAACAATTATTAAGCTTTTAAATTATAAAGTAAACGGTTCTATCACTTACTCATGTGATAGTATTGTTGTTACAAGTGGTTCAAATGCTACTGCAGCTACTAGAGATTTTACAGTTCAGATTGTAGGTGGTATGTGTGTTGGTAATGGCTGGACCGTTAAGTATAACTCAACAAAGTACATTTCAATAAATACTAATAGTACCACAGCTTTAAGTGATGATGTTGTTACTGTATCAGGTACTGCAAACGGAACTAACCGTGATGGCAGAGATTTTGATGTTGTAATTACTAGTATTACAAAACCAGCAAATTGTAAGCATATTACAAAGGGAACGGTTGATGTTACACCTAAAGATTTCTCTACAAGAACTGTTGATTTTGGATCAGGTACTTGTGATGATGATGCAACTTTTACAGTTAACGGACAAACAATAGCATTTAAACTGAAATAAAATTCTGATGCCGGTAATTTCTTCAAGTATAATGGTTGACGCGTTCAGTATCTACGATAAGATGGAGAGGAATAATATTCTTCTTTCTTTTAAAGGTGATATTACTTCTGAACTGTTAACGTCTATTCTCCAAATAATGGAAAATAAGATGGATAACATGCAGGAAGAGCCAAAGATGAAGAAGAAAGTTTACAATGTATTAGTGGAATGTCTTCAAAATCTTTATCATCATATGGATGATGTGGCTGATGCAACCGGTGATATTAACCGCTCAGCTATTTTTATGATTGGGAAAGCAAATAACGCTTACACAATTACCACAGGAAACTATATTTTAAGCGAAAACGTAAACGGACTTAAAGGTCGTTTAGATGAAGTTAATGCGCTTACCAAAGAAGAACTAAAAGAATATTACAAAAAGGTACTTAATAACGGCGAAATGTCGTTAAAAGGTGGAGGTGGTTTAGGGATGATAGATATAGCCCGAAAAACAGGCGAAAAATTAGAGTATAATTTTTTGGAAATTGACAATAAAGTTTCTTTCTTTACACTAAATATTAAGATTAATCAATTACCATTATAATAACACAACAAGTTCAAGAACATAAAATAAACTAACTATGGAAAAATACTCAATTGACGGCACTCCAAAAACTCCAACAATCAGTTTCGATTTAGCAAGTGGCGTATTGGAAATTAAAGGACGTTCTATCCCTGAAAACTCTATTGAGTTTTACAAGCCTTTAGTAGATGCTTTAGATAAGTATGCAGGATCTCCTAAATCTGCAACTAACGTTAATATTCAACTTGAATATTTTAATACTAGTTCATCTAAGTGTATTTTAGATGTATTTAAGAAATTAGAAAACATCAATAAAAACGGAAGCGCAGTTATTATTAACTGGCATTACGAAGAAGATGATGAAGATATGTTAGAAGCTGGTGAAGATTACCAAGCAATCATTAACGTGCCATTTAAAATGGTTCAGGTTAGCGAATAATATCCTCACCTTATAATATTGACCCCGAAAGTGTTACATTTTCGGGGTTTTTTATTAAACGCAAGTCTAAATCGGGCTTTTTTCTGTAAATTTGCCCTCTCATTAAAAAACAAATTATGCCGGTAAATGTTAAGGAATTATTAGGCGCTCAGGCCGATACTTTATTGAATCATACTTGTAAAACAATTTCAAAAGTTCAAATCCACCTACCTGGTGCTGATTTTGTTGAACGCATTTTTCAACAAACCAATCGCAACCCGCAAGTGTTACGTAGTTTGCAACAACTTTATGGTACAGGTCGTTTAGCCAACACTGGTTACATGAGTATCCTTCCTGTTGATCAAGGTATCGAACACAGTGCAGGCGCATCATTTGCTCCAAACCCAATTTATTTCGATAGCGAAAACATAGTTAAGTTAGCTATTGAAGGCGGTTGTAACGCTGTTGCATCAACTTACGGTGTGCTTGGTTCAGTAGCGCGTAAATACGCTCACAAAATCCCTTTTATCGTAAAAATAAATCATAACGAATTTTTATCGTACCCTAATAAGTTTGATCAAATCATGTTCGGTTCTGTTGAAGATGCCTGGAACATGGGCGCAGTAGCAGTTGGTGCTACCATTTATTTTGGTTCTCCTGAATCAGGCCGACAAATTGTTGAGGTAGCTCAGGCATTTGACCGCGCACACGAATTAGGAATGGCAACTGTTTTATGGTGCTATACACGTAATAACGCATTTAAAAAAGACGGTGTAGATTATCACACTGCAGTGGATTTATCTTCACAAGCCAATCATTTAGGTGTAACTATTCAAGCCGATATCATTAAACAAAAAATGTCGGACAAAAATGGCGGTTATACTGCTTTAAATTATGGTAAGACTCACGCAAAAGTTTATTCTGAATTAACTTCAGAAAATCCAATTGATTTATGTCGTTACCAAGTTGCTAATTGTTACATGGGCCGCATGGGTTTAATTAACAGCGGTGGCGAAAGTAAAGGCGCTACAGATTTAGCTGAAGCAGTTACAACAGCTGTAATTAATAAACGTGGTGGTGGACAAGGATTAATTTCAGGGCGTAAAGCATTCCAGAAACCATTGAAAGAAGGAGTTTCATTACTGAATTCTATTCAGGATGTTTATTTAGATAAAACAATTACCATTGCATAACGAACTACCAGAAACTATAAATACGAAACCGGAAAACATGGGTTGGTTTAAAAGATTAAAAGAAGGAATTACAACAAGTACGAAGGAGAAAAAAGAAACTCCTGAAGGCTTGTGGTATAAATGTCCGTCTTGTAAAAAAATTCACACTGCACAGGATCACCAAGCCAATAAATATGTTTGTATTGATTGTGGAAACCATCAGCGTTTAGGAAGCAAAGAATATTTCGAGATTTTATTTGATAACAATCAGTTTACCGAATTGCACGAAAATTTAATAAGTGGCGACCCATTAGAATTTACCGATACAAAAAAATATACCGACCGTTTAGTTGACTCTGTAAAAAAATCAGGATTAAATGATGCCTTACGTAGTGCATACGGAAAAGTAAATGGTGAAGATTTAGTTATTTGTTGTATGGACTTCAGTTTTATTGGCGGAAGTATGGGAAGTGTAGTTGGAGAAAAAATTGCACGTTCAATAGATTTCTGTATTAAAACAAAGGCGCCTTTATTGATTATTTCTAAATCAGGTGGAGCGCGTATGATGGAAGCTGCTTTTTCTTTAATGCAAATGGCAAAAACATCAGCAAAGCTTTCTCAATTAGCGCAACATAAAATTCCATATATCTCTTTATTAACCGATCCAACTACAGGTGGAGTAACCGCTAGTTACGCTATGTTAGGCGATTTAAATATTGCAGAACCTGAATCCTTAATTGGTTTTGCAGGACCACGTGTTGTAAAAGAAACCATTGGTAAAGATTTACCAAAGGGATTTCAAACTGCTGAGTTCGTATTAGAACATGGTTTCCTTGATAAAATTATTCCAAGAACAGAATTGAAAGATAAGTTAGGAAATATCTTGAAGATGTTGAGAAACTAAGAAATAAAAAAAGCCGCGAGTGTGAACCTCGCGGCTTTTTCTTTTTGGTTTATTTTGATTAATCTATAACCAACTTCTTAGTACAAGTGTTATTCTCCTTTGTAATCTGTACCAAATAAACGCCTGCCTTTAAGGTTGAGGTATCAAAAGTTAAAGTGTCCTTTGTTTTTGTAAATGGCAATTCAAAAGTTCTGCCTAACATATCTGTTACAATAACATTTGTGTTTTCTGTATCCTGCATGCTGATTTGAAATTTATCATGCGCAGGGTTAGGGTAAAGGCGAACATTGTAAGTTAATTCATTTTCTTTTACGCCAGTGTACATGTATTGTTTTGTGGTGAAGCTATATTCAAATCTTCTTCCAAAATCGGCATTAAAGGTTTTAATAACTGTTCCTTGTGCGTTCTTTAATCTTACGTAACCGGCACCTTGCGCTGTGCTGGCCCACCATTGTAATCCGTCTTCGCCCGTATCTTCAAATATTAATTTATAACAACCGCTTAAAATATAAGTATCGTTGTAAACTGTATTGGCTGTTGTTAAAACACTCGCGCCGGGAACTACATTTCCATTATCATCAAATAATTTGTAAGAGTTCTCTGATGGAATGTTATTTGTTTTTACTTCAATGGTTAATGAGTCAGTTAAAATATCCGGCAAGGTAAATCCTGATGAGTATTTATTGTTGTAAGAATAATTATCCGCAGCATTATTTGCTTTCTTTAACTCTACATTAAATTTATTGTTACTTGGTAATACTCCATTCGTCCATAAATTTCCAATTGGTAAACTTATGGAGACAGTATCCATAAAAGCTAAGTTTCCTGTCCATGTATAAGTTTCTTTTGCTGAATTGTTATTCATCCAATATTCAAGTTCAACACTGCTAATAGAGGTTGAGCCTGTATTTTGTACAATAATAATTGGTTTCGCACACATTGGATTTTCGCGCGAGAATAAAACTTTGTTACTTGGTTTGTTCACATCAATAATACTTGCATCAAGCCCAAAATTTGGAGCGCCATAACTTATTAATTGATGTGCTGCGATAAATCTGTAATCGCCGCTTGTTACAGGAGGATTAGAACAATTATAATCTAATGTAACTGTTGAGCCCGGTGTGATGTGTGGTGTTACATCATATTCTTTTAATAAAGAGTATTCACCCGGACACCAGCCTTGTCTATCGTAAACCCAAGTACCACCTTGTGCAGTTATTGGATTAGTTGCGCACGGACGTGTAATTTGCCAACTGAATTCATTCGCGCCACCATTGATATTAAAGAGGTGATTAATTAATCCACCGTTTTGGTGAAACTCTCCTTCAGCACCGTGACCAGTAATTGTTGAACGCATTTTAAATGCATTCGCTAAACTATTTGTCGCTACACTTTGTACTGTGAATCTTGTGTCGTTAGTAATACTACCAATTGATGAACCGCCCCAACGTGCGCCTCCTTGCCATAGTTGATTACATTCTAAAACTGTGCGTGGAGGTGTACCAACAATAAATAAAAAGTCGATATCCATTTGTTCCTGCCACTCACCGCCAAGCGTCATTAAGAAACGTTTGTTGCCTTTTAATAGAGGAGCGTAATCACTCATATCGAAATACCAAGTCTTACCGTTCATTCCAAAATCTAAACCAATACCATAAGGTGTTACAAACGACATTAACTCAATATAAAAAGGATGGCGTCTGTTGTAATTTAAGTTTGTAATAGTAATGGTGTTTTGTGCTACAGAAGCAATTGTTCCTGTTAAAATACCTGTATCACCATTGTAAACATTTAAAGGTGATGCATTATATAAATTATTGGATGTAGAAACTAAAGTAACGACATCATTTGCCATTGGTGTAACCGTTGCGTTAGAGGTGATGGAGAATTGTTGAACTGTGTTTGGACTTCTACCAATTGAATCTTTCACTGTAACTGTGGTGGTAGTGATAGAGTAAGTGCCTTGTAAAAACGTAACGTTTGGTTTTACATTCGTTTCATTAAACATGCGGGTTAATTTATTTCCTCTGTCGAAACTCCAAAGGATACTTGTTCCTGTTGAGGTAACACTGTTTTTAGTATCGTTCACAATTAATCCTGTGCCTTCATCCATTTTGTAATACGCAACTAAATCAGAGTAGAATGGATGAGAAGGCGTAACAGGAACATTCATTATAGCTTTTACATCTGCTAAAACAAATTCTCTGTTCCAAATACTAAGTTCATTTACTTTTCCTTTATAATTATTATTTAGAGAAGCATCTTTTCCTAAAATCATATTCATAATGGAAATTGGTTTTACTTTTCCGCCTGCAATCAACCACAAGGTACCATTCAAGTAAATTCTCATCCAACCTGAACTTACATTTTTTGTAAAGGTCCAGTGATTCCATTGTCCGCCTTGATTGGCCGCTGTAGATACTTTATTGGCGCGATCAAATCCTGCGTTGAAGCCACAATCAAAATAAACACTGTTATCACTCCATGGTAAATGAATATTTAAAGAGCGGTCGTTTGGATTTGTAGCGTAGGCATATAATATAGAAGTATTAGCCGGCATTAAGTTTTTATTTCCATACGCCCAAAACGAAATCGTTAGTGAATTATTGATGGCGCTTAAAAATGTGGAATTAATATTGATGTGACCATTCGCTTCTAAATCAACAGCATAATTGTTGTTTGCATATAAGGCATTAATTGAAGTTGTAGTTACGCCATTAAAAATAATTGGGGTGCTCGGACTAGAATTAGTAAATGAACAATCAATAAGTAAGTTATCAGTTCCGTTCCAATTAAAGGGTGTATGAAATTGAATTCTGTTATTTCCATTTACAAAACTGTAATTTGAATTGTAAACGTTAGTAAATCCTGTAAGAATAACGGTTGATGCATTAAGAGCTGTTAAGGTTGTGTGTTGAATGCTAAGATTAAAGAAATTGGCATTTCCACCTGCATTCGCAACATCTAATATTAATCCGTCAATATTTCCAGCTGTAAATCCCGCACTGGTTAATTCAGCTGCAGTATATAATAATTGCGAGCGTCCTGATTTTTGATTGGTTTTTAAATAATTGGGAACAGAGGAAGTTCCTGTACCAACTGTATATTGCGTTTCTGAAGTAATTGAATTTAATGTAACTGTAGTTTGCGCGTAATTGTAATAATCATACGGTTGAAGAGTAGTGTAAGGAAAAACAGTTCCAGTAAAATTAGAGATGATATGACTTGGTGCTGTTAAGTTTTCAATTTCCATTCTGCTTGAATCGGCGATGTAGGTGTTACAAGAATAATCCCACTCACCACAACCTAAATTACGTTGCGACGAAGTAGATACCAATCCGTTTTTACAACGCATGTTATAGCGCATGATAATTTTTTCGTAAGTAAGACTATTACTTGGAAACTGAATGGCAGTATCACGGGTGGCGCTTCCGTATTTAAATGTTTTTACAACAATTGTATCGCCGGTAACTTGAGCAAGGGCGCTAAAACTTAAAAGAGCTAACAAACAAACGAGTATTTTTTTCATCACTTATAATTAATTTGAATCAAATATAACTAAATCGATTTAACATTGGAGGACTTTTTATCAAGAATGGGCTTAAAACGACACCATTTTAGGCTCAATATTGTAATGCAAGCGACGATTTGTTTCAAACCGTTAAGAATTTGTCTGTAACCTTTTCTTTCTTCAAATATTATACATGTAATGCGTAAAATTAGCTACATATTTATTTTTTCGGTTTTGGTTTTTAAAACGCAAGCGCAATTTGGCGATGGTAGTCAGGAGGAAGCGAATCCTTGTGGTGCAATTGACAATACACTTCAAATAAATAAGAAACCAATGTTTGGCGCTTATACCCGCGAGGCTGATGTAGCCTGGGAAAAAAGAGTTTGGCGTGAGATGGATTTGCGTGAAAAAATAAATCATCCTTTGTATTATCCCATAGATAATCAACCTTGCCGTATTTCATTAATACAATTAATTAGTAAACATATTTTGAAGGGCGACATTATTGCATTTGCTGATGAAAGTTTTTACAATCCTTTATCATTAACAGCAGTAAGAAATAAATTAGTGGAGACTATCGAGACCACTGAAATTATTTACGAGCCAGATGGTACAGAGAAAGAAGTTCCTATCGTCGCCTCCGATTCAACTTCCATTTTCACAAAAGTAATTAAAGTACGATGTGTTGAAGATTGGTATTTGAATAAAGAACGCTCTGCTTTAGAAGTGAGAATAACCGGAATAGCGTTTTATGAATATGTGGAAGAGAAGGAAGCATACAAAGAATTATTCTGGGTTTATTTTCCGGCTGCCAAAAAATACTTAGCTAAGTACAGAGTGTTTAATCCAAAAAACATTAGCGACTATAGCACTTTTGATGATGTGTTTCAAAGAAGAGAATTCGGAAGTTATATTGTGAAAGAAAGTAATGTGTACGACCGATATGTGTTTGATTATGCTAAAGGCGTAGATGCTTTATTGGAATCGGATAGAATTAAGAATGATATTTTTAGATGGGAACATGATTTGTGGCATTATTGAAAGAAGTTATTAGTTATCAGGTTATATAGTTATTGAGTTGAGTCGTTTAAGTTGTTTTAATAACTATTAACCTATAACTGATAACCAATCACTATTTAAGTGCTTTCATCTGTAAAAACATTTCATTGAAACGTTTTCTTGCCTCTTCAATAAATTCAGGCGTAATCATTTTCTTTAAATTTTCTAAACCTTTAACATCGGCATTATCAAATTTAAAAGATTGTTCCATTGGTCCCGCTTCAAATTTCACAATAAACTTATCGTTCATCTGAAAAATGCTTATAGTGATAGAAGGGTGGGGAATCGTATCTATGATTCTCATTTATTTTAATTTTTTAGGATCTTTATTTCCGGAGGTATAATCCGGATCTTTTTGGAATGCTTTTTTAAAGTTAAGCATGCTTTTTATTACTCCCATCGGACTAACAGCTCTGTCGCCATCAGCTCTTACTACACTTTGGATAGCGTGTGCCATCATGATGAAATGTTTTTTACCGGCGCGCTCTAATGCGGCTTCAGCTTTATCATCACCATTAATAATATTAGCAGCAGCAGCCCAATCAAAAGCTTTACGATCAATTAAAAATTTAAAGGCACTGGAATCTTCCCAAATTGCATTTACAAAAGCAGCTAATTCAAAATGCTTACCGTCAATCAAATATTTGAAAGCGAATTTATCATCACGTATAGCATCAATAACGGCAATCAATTCACGATAGTTATTTTCGATTAACCAATTCGAACCCGGCGCATCATTTAATACATGGCGGGTAAACATATCAATAGAATGTTCGCTATAATGTTTCATAGTTTAAAGTTAAAAGTAAAAAGTTAAAAGTCAAAGGTGCAGTGGATAATTTGTGTTAAAACCTTACTTGTAATTTAACGTTAACCATTCTATTGGTTAAATAGTTTGGTACAGCGTATTGGCGACCAGTTACATCTTTTATCCAGGTATAAGAAACTGTATTGTTTACACCTAATAAATTCAATACTTCCATATTTAACCAAATAGATTTAACATGGTTCATGAAATTTTTGGTTTTGAATTCTCTGTTCTCTTTTAAAATATTAAATGCAAAACCAATATCTACTCTTCGGTAAGATGGCATTCTGAAAACTTGCTGGTAACGTAAATGTGTAGGTGGACCAAACGGTAAACCACTTCCAAAAATAATATTCAAATTCATTTTTAAAGCAGGATATTTTGGTAAGTAATCCTGAAAAAACATACTGTAAGTTACCAATTGGTCAGTTGGTCTTGGAATAAAACCGGGATCAATTTTTGTGCTGTCAGTTTTTACTTGATCAAAGGTGTAGCCTTTAATAATTTCTTCTTTGTCTTTATTGTAATATTTGTAATGAATATTATCACTCGAGTATTCGTATGTTCTTAATAATCCCAATGAAGCCCAACTCTCAACACCTTTTACAAATTCACCATTCACTCTGAAATCAATTCCGGTAGCGTATCCACGTGCATTGTTATTAGCGAAGTAACGCACACGCACATTATCAATTTCGTACTGAATCAAATTATTCAGTTGCTTGAAATAAGCTGCTACAACAAATTTAAATGGTCTTCTCCAGGCTGTAAAGTTGTAATCACTACTTAAAACACAGTGAATAGATTGTTGAGCTTTAATGTTTTTGTTTAGAACGCCATCAATACCTCTCATCTCACGATAGAATGGGGGTTGATAATAAAACCCGCCTGATAATTTAAAAACAAAATCACGTTTCCAATTTGGTTTAAATGCTAAAGTTATTCGAGGTGATGCAACAAACTGTTTGTTGAATGTCCAATAATTACCACGCACACCTCCTGTTAAAGTTAACGTAGAAGAATCACTTAATGTTTTGTTGTACACATACTCCACGTATTCCATAATCCGACTGGAGTTTAAATTAATTTTAGTTTTGTAAACATCACTTAAATTAATTTCAGTAGAACTATACGGATTTACAAAACCTGCCGAATCTACCATTCGCCATTCGCTTAGTTTATCATTTATATTTTCGTTTTGAAAACGAAGTCCCCACAACAATTGTCTGTTCTTCTTTAAATATTTTGTTCCCTTGTGTTCAACGCTGTAAACTTGCGCTTCTAATTTATTTCTCCCGTTATTTAAAAAAGTTCCAATACCACGATTAAACGCAACCTGACCAAAATTATCTTTTCCAAAATCCGCTTCAAGTTGGTCGATGTAATACTGACCTTGCACCGTATACAATTCTTCTTCTTTAGTTGTATAACCCGACGCGATGAATTTTAGTTTGGTAGTTTTATTTGGAAGATATGTTGTAGAAACTCCCGTCATAAAAGTATTATACTGCATTACTTCTTGTCCGTCGAAAAACACTTTAAAACTCACTGCATTATTTACCGTTCCGAAAGTAGTTTCGCGATTGGTTGGGATGACTAAATATTTATTGTTGGCTAAATTTGCTAAAACTTCAACCGTTAATTTTGGATTCACGTTAAACGTAATAAAGGCTTGGGCGTCGTAAAAACGTGGTTGGTATTCTCCTTTTGTATCTATACTTTTTAAAATATAAGCGTTGCTTCTATAACGTGAGCCCACCGACCAGGCAACTAATCTGTTTTTTGAAATCCCTTCTAAACTTAAACTTCCTCCTAATAAACTGGCTGAAGCAGATCCTCCAAATTTGGTTGGTTTGCGGTACGTAATATCTAAAACGGAAGACATCTTATCGCCATACTTGGCTTCAAAACCTCCCGCAGAGAAATTAATATTACTCACCATATCAGGATTCGCGAAACTTAATCCTTCTTGTTGTCCGCTACGCACTAAAAACGGACGGTACACTTCAATATCATTCACGTAAACCAGATTCTCATCAAAATTACCACCACGAACCGAATAGCTACTGCTTAATTCGTTATTGCTGGTAACACCCATTTGTGTTTTAATTAAATCTTCAATACTTCCGCCCGCGGTTGGTAACTGAAAAAATAGTTTTGGGTCGATGCGCGTCATTTCAATTGTACGGTTTTCACCAACAATGTCAACGGCCGTCATTTCGTTTTTAAATTGTACAACAGGAGAATAGTTTAAAGTCTCGCCCGGTTTTAAATTTACTTTATGATTAATTTGTTTGAAGTTGATGTTGTAAAAGGCGACAGTGATTTCTTTATTAGCCGGAACTTCTATGGAGTAATTACCTTTAGCATCAGAAATCGTACTGAGTTTGGCATCTTCTAAAATGGCGATTGTAATATTTTCGATAGGTTCGCCATCATTGGTTTTAACAATCCCGCTTATAGTCGCATTTTGGCTATAGCCTGATAGGCAAAGCCAGGTAAAGAGGATTAATAAGATATGCTTTTGAGGGCTTAACACGTAATTTAATGGATAACGAAAATAAGCAGTTATTATTATTAAAACCAATAAATAATATGGTTCTTTTATGTTGGAAAATACAGATAATAATTGTCTCTTAATCCCGGAGGGATTCAATGTTTGTAACCCCGGATGCTAATCCGGGGAAACTAATACTCCACCTTCTACGCTCTCGCACTTCGGCGCACTGCGCCGAAGTGCGAGAGGGATTTGTGTTTTTTTAACCCGGGATTTCATCCCGGGCTACCAATATATCATCCCTCCGGGATTAGGAACAAATCAAGAGCGTTATACTTAGTAAAACTTCTTCAAATAATTCTTTAGCTTTGTTTTATCATAGAAATCAAGCAAGATATCCGTCAATTATTAAAAAAGTACTGGGGACACAACGAATTCCGTCCCATGCAGGAGGATATTATCCTTTCGGTACTAGATAAGAGGGATACCATTGCACTTTTACCAACCGGAGGCGGTAAATCTCTGTGTTTTCAGTTGCCGGGTTTAGTTTTGGGTGGAACGACTCTCGTGGTTTCTCCTTTAATTGCCTTGATGAACGATCAGGTTCAGAATTTAAAAAAGAAGGGTATTTCGGCGGTGGCTATTAGCTCAGCCATGAATTATAAAGAAATTGAAATTGCTTTAAATAATGCCGCTTACGGTCATGTTCAATTTTTGTATGTCTCGCCCGAGCGTTTAGAGAATGAAGATTTTAGAAAACAATTAAGTTACTTGCCCATAACATTAATTGCAGTTGATGAAGCCCATTGTATTTCTCATTGGGGATATGATTTCCGTCCGAGTTATTTGCGCATTGCCGAAGTAAAACAATATTTTAAAGATTTGCCTTTAATTGCAGTAACGGCAAGTGCGACAAAAGAAGTTGTTGAGGATATTACCAAGAAACTCGATTTAAAGAAACCGAATATTTTCCGACAATCCTTTGGCAGAAGTAATTTGCGATATGTAGTGCAGTTGGAAGAGGATAAAATTGGACGCCTTCTGAAAATCATCAATAACATTGGCGGTTCGGGAGTTGTTTACGTAAAGAACAGAAAACGCACCGAACAAATTGCAGCAACATTAAACCGTTTAAAAATAAGCGCAGATTTTTATCATGCGGGAATAAAAAATTCTCTTCGTGCCGAAAAACAAGAGAAATGGTTAAATAATAAATTCCAAGTAATGGTTGCTACCAACGCTTTTGGGATGGGAATTGATAAACCCGATGTACGCTTTGTAGTGAATATGGATTTACCCGATAGTTTGGAATCGTATTTTCAGGAAGCGGGCAGGGCAGGGCGAGATAGAAAACCGGCTTATGCTGTTTTATTATTTACCAAAAAAGATGAAGCGCAATTATTAGAAACGGTTGAATATGCATTTCCTGAATTAAAAATGATTCAGAATTGTTACAACGCCATCTGTAATTATTATCAAATAGCAATGAATTCCGGACAAGGTTTAAGTTTTGAATTTGATTTGGATGAAGTATCGAAGTTGTATAGTCTGCACCCCGTTTTATTATTCAACAGCATAAAATTCCTCGAAAAGGAAAGTTACCTCTCGTTTTTAGATGCAGGATACGAACCTGCAAAGTGCATGATTACAATGGGAAAAGAGGATGTTTATGCTTTTGAAGTGAAATACCCGAAGTATGAACTCTTACTGAAAACATTGGTAAGAAGTTACGGAGGCATTTTTGAGCATTATGCTTTCATCAATGAAAAAGACATCGCGTATCGAATTAAAAATACCATTCAATATGTAAATGAGCAATTGGATTTTTTAACGAAGCAAGAAGTTATCTCTTACGTAAAACCAACAGAATTACCGAAAATAATTTTATTACAGGAGAGAATTAACTCAAAACACATTGAGTTAAACCTGAGTAATTACAAATATTTAAAAGCACGTTACATCGAAAAAACCGGACAAGTTATTGAGTACGCTAATCAAACTACAATTTGTCGCCAAGTATTTTTGTTGAATTACTTTAACGAGTTAAGTGGAAAGAAATGTGGGTATTGTGATGTTTGTATTGCTCAAAAACATAATCCCGATACAACTAATATTGAAAAAGAAATTCTGAAACATCTCAAAAAAGAAACCCTTCATATCGACCAACTCAAAGAAAAGTTGGTAAAATTTAACGATGAGCAATGGACAGCTGTTTTAAATGAGTTAATTGATAACGGGAAGGTGAATATGAATGAGCAGCGCCATTTAACTATTGTTTAAAATACCCTTCTCTTGGTATTAACACTATTTTTCTATCTTTGGGCAAATAAATCAATAATTCAAAACTAAAAAATAAACATTATGCTTTTAAACAAGATCAAAACATTAACAGGAGCTCTTGCTATTGCTGCAATGACTACCACTTCGGTAAACGCTCAGTTAAAAACTCCGGCTCCTAGTCCGTTACAAACATTAAAGCAAGCTTTTGCTTTATCAGATATTACTATTGAGTATTCTCGTCCAAGTGCTAAAGGACGCGTGGTTTATGGCGATGTAGTTCCTTTTGGTTCTGTTTGGCGTACAGGCGCTAACTCTTCAACTAAAATTACTTTTGGTGAAGATGTTAAAGTAGAAGGTGCAGAATTAAAAGCAGGTACTTATGCGCTTTATTCTATTCCAAATAAAGATAGTTGGGATTTAATGTTTTATAAAGACTTAACCTTAGGCGGTGATGTTTCTAATTATAAGGCAGAAAATGAAGTTTTAAAGATTAAAGTAAAACCAAGTGCTTTAACTGAAAAAGTTGAAACGTTTGCGATTAATGTAGCTGATATAACAGCTAATTCTGCTTCAATTGAATTAATGTGGGAAAAAACACGAGTTGCTTTTAAAGTAACTGCTGAAATTGACGCGAAGATTATGAAGACGATTGAAAACACAATTGTTAAAGATAACCGTCCTTATTTCCAAGCGGCATCATATTATTATGAAAATGATAAGGATTTGAAATTAGCAGGCGAGTGGGTTGATAAAGCTATTGCAAACAATCCAAAAGCATATTGGGTAGTATTGTTAAAAGCAAAAATCCAATATAAAGCAAAAGATTTAAAAGGTGCATCAGCAACTGCAGAACAAGCTAAAGCATTAGCAGCGGCAGATAAAGATGATGCTTATGTAAAGAATGCAGAAAAAATTATTGCTGATTGTAAAAAATAATCTGATTTAATCTCGAGAAATCCCGCCCGAAAAGCGGGATTTTTTATTTTGCTTCAGTTTTGTTGTTGATGAAAAGCTGAATCACAAAAGAAATTCCCATTACCAAAGCACAACCAATTACATTTAACCATAAAAAGGCGGTTAAGTCGGTTATCCAGGCGTAAACAATAAATCCTTCTGCAATAAGAGCAGCATAAAATACGGCAACACCTTGTACACGTTTCATGTAAAAGGCAACAAGAAAAATCCCGAGAATGGTTCCATAAAAAAGAGAACCTAAAATATTAACTGCTTCAATTAAATTTCCCAGTCTGCTAGCATAGATGGCAACTACCACACAAAAAATTCCCCATACTACTGTAGCAATACGGGAGGCTCCAAGGTATAACGATTCACTTCCGTTTGCGTTGAAAATGCGTTTATAAAAATCAACTACAGTAGTAGAAGCCAAAGAATTTAATCCGCTAGCAGTTGATCCCATTGATGCTAAAAAAATAATAGCGATTAATATACCGACAATACCTACTGGTAATTGTTGCGTTACAAAGGTCAGGAAAATGTAATTGGTGTCGTTGGTATCAGCTTTTGGATTATTTTTTTCCATTAGCTTCACTACATCTTTTCGGATAGCCAATGTTTTTTGATCGGCTTCTTTAACTTTTAATCCCGCGGCATCAATAGCTTGGTCATTATCACTATGAATAGCATCTACTAACAGATGTAACTGTTGTTGTTTTTCTTTATGTGCAATTGCATAATCTTTTGTGAGTTGATTGTATTCAGCTTTGTAAGTGCTGTTTTCAATTCGATTGGTTTCAACTTTATTAAAGAAAACAGGAACATCATTAAATTGATAAAATGTAAAAACCAACACACCAATCAATAAAATAAAAAACTGCATGGGTATTTTTACAAGACCATTCATTACTAATCCTAAACGACTTTGAGTAATAGAGCTACCGGTTAAATAACGTCCTACTTGCGATTGATCAGTTCCAAAATAAGATAACTGTAAGAAGAAGCCTCCTATAATTCCCGACCAAATATTGTACTTGTTGTTTAAATCAAAACCTGTATCAATGGCATTTAGCTTTCCCATTTTGCCGCTTATGGCAAGTGCATCGCCAAACGAAACGTGTTCAGGTAATAAATGAACTACCATAAAAGCTGCAAGAAACAAGCCGGCAAAGATGATACTCATTTGTAAAAATTGCGTGTACGAAACGGCTTTTGTTCCACCATAAACCGTATAAGTAATTACCAGAAATCCATTTGCAATAATGGTATATATAATATCAATGTTTAGTATCGTTGATAAGATAATTGCCGGGGCATAAATGGTAATCCCTGTTGATAGTCCCCGTTGCAATAAGAATAAGAAAGCAGTGAGCGAGCGTGTTTTATTATCGAATCGTTTTTCTAAATACTCATAAGCGGTATAAACATTAAGTTTATGAAAAATGGGAATGAACGTAATGCACAACACCACCATGGCAAGAGGTAAACCAAAATAAAATTGTACAAATCGTAAGCCATCACTGTATCCTTGACCCGGAGCAGATAAAAATGTAATGGCACTGGCTTGGGTGGCCATCACTGATAAACCAACATGATACCATGGTAATTGTTTATCAGCTAATAAATAGCCTTCAATGTTTTTTGCGCCACGACTTTTCCATACACCATAAATGATGATGAATAAAAGTGTGAAACAAAGAACCAGCCAATCAATTAAACTCATTTATAATATTGTGTGAATAGATATAATGAAACTATAATGACAACTAAAGTGCCAATAACCAGCAAATAAACATTCTTCCAGGTTTTTAATATTGGAGGTTTTTCTTCCGTATCTGTCATTTTATTTATTTTGAGGTAAACTCAATAAGTTAACGAATAAACGATAAGCGCCTGGAATACCTGCTGGTAATTCTCTGAAAAAAGCTAATCCCGTATAAACGAAATTACCTTTACCATATTTTCCAATGATTAAACTACCATCGCTAGATTTTTCATTGGCATCATTCATCATAAAAACAGTTTCGTATTGTTTATCTAACTCCGATGCAAAATAAATGCCACGTTCCTGAATCCAGTTTTCAAAATCTTTATTGGTGATTTTGTTTGGGTAATTTAGTGCAACGTGTTTATCGTTAATAAACTTAACTTCTGCTTTTTCATCCGTAACTCTATCACGTGAAATAGTGAAAGGGTAAGGACCAATTTTAGCTTTTACAGGACCTATACGATTATTGGTATTGTATTGCACTACAAGATTACCCCCGTTTTTAACGTAATCCATTAGTTTGTTGTAATGAACTTGTAATCTTTCGTTGGTGTTATAAGCTCTTACACCGGTTACAATGGCGCTGTATTTAGATAAATTCTCATTGGTTAAAAGTTCATCCGTTAGCAAGGTAACATTATAACCAATTTGTTTCAGACAAGCGACAACATCATCACCGGCACCCGCAATGTAACCAATGTTGTTTTCTGTTTTCTTCAAATCAACATAAATTAAACCTGCTTTAGCATCACTTAGAATAAACTGATACGGTATATGATCATATTCAATACGCTTTATACTTTTCGAATATGTTTGATTATTGATGGTCACCGCAGCTGAAAGAAAACCGTTACTTGCGTTTTTTGTAGCAGAAACAGTCGCTTCAATAATAGCTTCATCACCTTTGTTACTCAATTTAAATTCAGACTGATTAACAGAAATTAGCCAACCGTCGGAACCTTTTAACTCAAGTTTACCGGTAATGTTATTTGTATTAGCCTTAATTACGAATGAAATATTTTTTGGTTTATTATCGGTAAACACGAAAACTTTTTCCGTAATATTTACGGTTACAGGCGGAAGCGTTTCAAATGGTCTGTAAATTTCTCCTTTAACTGGATCGGTATATTTATGCATTAAGTTTCTCTCAACGTTAAAGGTTAAATCTTCAATGCTAATATTAAATACAATTTTTTTATCCGATTCATTTTCTGGTTTACCAATCAGGTCTGTGTTTTTAACGGTGTATAAACCTGTACTGTGTTCTTCGTTTAACCAATAAGGACTCGAGTAGGTGAGAGATTCAGAAAGTTTTTCTTTTCTTTTAAATGAATAAAGTTCATTTGGTTTTAAAATTAATTGAGTGATTGTATCGCTCTGATTGAAATAAGAAATCTTATTTAGTTTAACACTGTTCTTATTTCTGTTTACAAGTTGTACGGTTAGGTTTATTTCCTGTCCCGGAATGCCAATGTATTCAGGCGAAAATGTTTCTATCCATAAACCTGAACACGCTAATAAAAGTATTTCGGTTTCTTTTAATTTTTGTTTTTTCCAATAGGCAATTTCGGAATTACTCTCTTGCAATGATGAAATCTGTTTATAAATAGCAACTATTGCAGTTACACTTGCCTCAGGACTTTGCGGATTAAATTTTTGTATTGCTTCGTTAATTAAACTTTCAATTTTCTCTAAACCCTTAAAACGTAACCAAGTTGTTTGAATGCCTTCTAATAAATCAGATTTTGCACTATCACCTTTTAGTACTTTAAAATACTCGATATTGCTTCCGCGTTGTTTAGCTGAACCAAAGCCTTGGCTTTTGTGACACGAGCGACTTTCTGCAGCAATCTCGCCATAGCTTTTTCCTAATAAAGGATTATATACACCGACATCTATTTTTAATTGATCTGAAGCTGTTGTATTAGTTGTGCCAAAGTTAAAGGTGTTCCAAAATATACGTTTGGCTTGCCAGGTTTGTACATATTTTAATTGTTCCGGAAAACGTTTAGGGTCGGCAGCCGCATCAAAAGCTTCAACAGCAAGGATAGCAGAAGCGGTATGGTGACCGTGCCCACCTTCACCGGTTGTTGGGAAGCGGCAAATAATCACATCCGGTTTAAAACGACGAATAGTTAAAACTACATCTGATAAAATGCTGTCTTTATTCCAGAATGAAAAAGTTTCTTCAGGAGTTTTAGAGTATCCGAAATCATTTGCGCGGGTAAAAAATTGTTCAGCACCATCAACACGTCGCGCTGCCAATAATTCTTGTGTTCTGATTAGTCCTAGTAATTCACTTTGTTCTTTACCAATTAAATTTTGTCCGCCATCTCCACGGGTGAGAGATAGATAACCTGTTCTTAATTTTTTTTCGTTAGCTAAATAACCTAATAATCTTGTGTTTTCATCATCAGGATGTGCGGCAATATACAATACACTTCCAACGGTATTCAGTTTTTTTAGTCCCTGAATAATTTCAGCGGAGTTTAAAGTACTGTTTTGTGACGAGACTGTATTTGTGAAAAATAGAAAAACGGTCAGTCTGGCTATTATTGAAGGAAGTTTCATGATTTTAACAAGATTTTGGAAATTTGAATCAACGAATGAATATCGCATAGAAAACGGATGTGGTCTTAATTTTTATAATTTACTGTTGTTTCAGATGATTGTTTAGCAATTCATAAGTTGGATTAAAAGTAAAATTAAGCAATAAAGTGAAACATGCAATCCAATCATTTTAACTGTGTTTATTTCATCTATATTGTTAATATTTGGCATATTATTTCAGTAACTTTGTATTACCTTTGTTATTATTAATACATGAAGAAAATTACCCACATAATTGCAATTGTTTTAACAGCAGGTTTTGCGTTTGGACAAAATGTAACAGATGCCAAAGGTTTGAAACAAGGTTACTGGAAAAAACCTTCGGGTGAAGCCGGTAAATTTATTTTTGAAGGTTTGTTTAAAGACGATAAACCGCAGGGTGTTTTTAAATATTATTATCCTTTTGATACTGTAAAAGCTATCATGGATTTTAAGAAAGATGGCGCTTATGCTTATGCTAAATTATTTCATCCTACAGGAAAAATAATGGCAAAAGGAAAATACATTGGTGAAATAAAGGATTCTGTTTGGATATATTATGATGAAAGCGGGGTAATGGTATCGAAAGATAATTACGTTAACGGAAAGAAAAACGGAAAGAGTTTTGTGTATTTACCGGATGGAAAAGTTGCAGAAGAACGCAATTTTAAAATGGATGTTCAGGATGGTCCGTTTAAGCAATATTTCGATGGAAAATTAATTAAAGGTGAGGGAACCTATGTAAACGGAAAGTTAGAAGGAAAGAATACGTATTATTATCCAACAGGCATTGCAGCTGCAAGTGGTTATTATAAGAATGGATTAAAAAGCGGTGCTTGGATTTACAAGGAGAAAGACGGAAAGATTAAAGAAAAAGAATTATACATCGACGGAAAATTAGCAGATAAGAAAGCGACAGAAGAATTTTTCACAAAAAATAAAGTTCAGGATTCAACACCAAAAAAGCCTGAGCCTAAGAAAAAATCATAATTCACCAAATCACAACCTCACCAATTCACGAACTGTTAATGAGCAAGAAGGGGAAAGTATTAGTAGCAATGAGTGGCGGCATAGATAGCTCTGTGGCGGCTATGATGCTGCATGAAGAAGGTTACGAAGTGGTTGGTATTACCATGAAAACATGGGATTACGTCACCTCAGGCAGCAGCAAACGCGAAACAGGCTGTTGTAGTTTAGATAGTATTAACGATGCGCGAGCTATTGCAGTAAATTTTGGTTTTCCCCATTATATTTTAGATATCAGAAGTGAATTTGGTGATCATATCATCAATAATTTTGTTGAAGAATATTTAGCAGGAAGAACGCCGAATCCTTGTGTGTTATGTAACACTCACATTAAATGGGATGCGCTTTTAAAACGTGCTGATATGTTGGATTGCGAATTTATCGCAACAGGACATTACGCGCGTTTACGCGATGAAGGCAATCGTAAAGTTGTGTTTAAAGGTGTTGATGAAAATAAAGATCAGACTTATGTGTTGTGGGGATTATCGCAAGAAAGTTTAAAACGTACGCATTTTCCATTGGGAGGATTTAAGAAACCGGATATAAAACAAATGGCGAAAGATGCAGGTTTCATTGATCTCGCGAATAAAAGTGAGAGTTATGATATCTGCTTTGTGCCTAATAACGATTACCGTTCATTCTTAAAACATCGTCTGCCCGACCTGGAAGCGAAAGTAGAAGGGGGCGATTATTTATACAAAGGAAAAAAAGTAGGGACGCACCGTGGTTATCCGTTCTATACAATTGGACAAAGAAAAGGTTTGGATATTGCGATGGGTGATCCTGTTTTTGTAAAAGAAATTATTCCTGAAACGAATACTGTTGTATTAGGAGATAAAGAAGATTTAGAGGAACAACAATTAATGGTTCGTGATTTTAATTTAATTAAATACGAAACATTACCAGAAGATTTCGTTGGATTAACCAAAATCCGTTATAAAGATGCAGGAACTTTAGCAACTATAAATACAGTTGACAAAAAACTTGACGTTATTTTTCATTCGCCTGTAACAGGTGTAGCGCCAGGACAAAGCGCCGTTATTTACGAGGGAAATGATTTAGTAGGTGGAGGATTTATTGATAGAAAACCAGTTCCGCTTTCTTAATTCAATACTACAATTTTTCGTTTCGTGTTTTTTCCATTCAGAAAATAAATCCCATTTTCTAATCCTGAAACAGTTTCTGAAAAATTATTTTTCTCCGTTAAATAAATTGTTTTTAGTTCTTGTCCGAGTTGGTTAGTCACTGAAATACTTTCAGATTCTTTTCCTCTTATAGTAAATGAACCATTATTAGGATTAGGGTAAATTGTAATGTTATTTTCATTCGTAGCTTCTGTTATTCCTGTTGAAAGCGTTTTGTATTTCATGAAAATAGTGTAAACCCCACCTGATTTCTTGTGGAAATACAAATTATTTTTATTGGTTGTAAGGGTTGGTCCTTCCGGCGCATTGTTGAATGATGAAATGATTACAGTTGGCGTACTGAACGCCGATAAAGTATTACTTCTAACTGAAACGCAAATCTCGGTTTGCGCAACTCCTACTAAAGCTCTGGTGAAATATAGTTCCAAACCATCCTGTGTAACTACAGGAGCGTACACAATATAACTGGTATCATTTACATTAGCGAAAATTGAATTTGTATTGGGAAGATAATTGAAA
This sequence comes from Bacteroidia bacterium, assembly GCA_018000995.1. Taxonomy (GTDB): domain Bacteria; phylum Bacteroidota; class Bacteroidia; order B-17B0; family Aurantibacillaceae; genus JAHEYG01. Next base: position 1,646 of record JAGNIU010000033.1, on the reverse strand, counting down.
GTGGAATCATTTACTTTTTGAGCTACACCCATTCGCGAAGCACAAGGCAAGCCAAAAGCGCAGGAATTAAAATAGGCGTTGCAATAGTACAAATAATCGCCTTCGTAACTAATTGCGGCATCCATAATTAAATAGCCTGGCGCGTTTATATTAAAATTCCCATACACGCGACCAAAATTGGTAGGACCGCTAGTGCCAAATTTTACTCTGTGTAAATTATTAATGTTAGTTGGATATCCGCGTAAAGAAACCCAATAAAAATTATCAGCAGTATCTAATGAAGCAACAGCATTTAAATAGGGCGTTACTGTTTCATTAACTACAGGCATTAATCCAACTAAATTAAATGTTGTATCATCTACTCTAGCAGCGTAATAAAGACTTGTTGCGTTGCCACTATTTAAACTGTTAAAAAATAAGGCATTTCCGTCAGGCGAAATATGTGGCTCCATGGCATCAACGGTAAAACCGTTAATAGTCACTTTTTTTTCACTACCATAATTAGGAGTGACTTGGCTTTTAAGGTTAAAAGCTGAAATAAACAGTGTTAAGAAAAGTAAATATCTCATTTTAGGTTAAATTTAATGATTTGACGCAAGATTATCAATAAGGTTTAATGCTTAACTTTACAAAATGACAGTATCTCATCCTGAAGTCGTAATTGCTTCATCCCATATATCTCCTGCCTTAAAACAAATTGCTAAAAAAGTTTTTAATGGTGAGCGCATTTCGTTTGATGAAGGTGTTACACTTTACAAAGAAGGTTCTTTAAGTTTTTTAGGAACACTTGCTAATTTTGTAAGAGAGAAAAAAAGTGGTGATAAAGTTTTCTTCAATCGTAATTTCCATGTTGAGCCTACAAATGTTTGTGTTTACTCCTGTTCGTTCTGTTCGTATTCACGTTTAATAAAAAATCGTGAACAAGGTTGGGAACTTTCTGTAGAACAAATTTTAGATATCATAAAAAAATATGATGGAAAGGAAGTAACCGAAGTTCATATTACAGGAGGCGTTGTTCCAAAACAAGATTTAGCTTTCTACACCGATTTATTCAAAAAAATAAAAGCACATCGTCCCGATTTACATATTAAAGCTTTAACGCCTGTTGAGTTTCATTATATTTTCAAAAAAGCAAAACTCACTTACGAGGAAGGATTGAAAGTAATGAAAGAAGCCGGACTCGATAGTTTACCGGGTGGAGGAGCAGAGATTTTTGATAAAGATATTCGCGATAAAATTGCAGGCGGAAAATGTAGTACTGAAGAATGGTTAAGCATTCACGAAATTTGGCATAAAATGGGCAATCAGTCGAACGCAACCATGTTGTACGGACATATTGAAACCTTTGAGCATAGAGTTGATCACATGGAGCGTTTACGTCAATTACAGGATAAAACGAAAGGTTTCAATGCATTCATCCCTCTTAAGTTTAGAAATAAAGAGAATGAAATGTCGGACGTACCTGAAGTTTCTGTGATTGAAGATTTGCGTAATTACGCTATTGCAAGAATTTATTTGGATAATTTCCCTCACATAAAAGCCTATTGGGCTATGATTGGCAGAAGTACTGCGCAAATGGCTTTAAATTTTGGTGCTGATGATTTAGATGGTACAATTGATGATACCACTAAAATTTACAGCATGGC
>JAGNIU010000011.1 GCA_018000995.1 Bacteroidia bacterium | reverse complement strand
AAACAAAATGTTTAACCCGGATTTCAGTAACAAGAGCGAAAGCCACTGAATTCCAAAACTAAAAAAACAAAGAAATGCCAAGAAGCGTCAACCACGAAGCCAGCAGGGCTCGCAGAAAAAAAATCCTCAACCTAACCAAAGGTTATTGGGGTGCAAGAGGTAATGTATGGACCATTGCTAAAAACACATTAGAAAAAGGTTTACAGTATGCTTACCGTGACCGTAAAAACAAAAAACGCACAATGCGTGGTCTTTGGATCCAGCGTATCAATGCAGGTGTTCGCGAACACGGCATGAGCTACTCTGAATTCATCGGTAAATTAAACTCTAAAGGATTAAAATTAAACCGTAAGGTTTTAGCTGATTTAGCAATGAATCATCCTGAAGCGTTTAAAGCTGTAGTAAACTCAGTAAAATAGACTACATCTAAACAATATAAGCCCTGAAGAAAATCTCTTCGGGGCTTTTTATTTTCAAAAAAAATAAGCATATTTGATATATATGAAGAATAACTTATTAAAGATTGCTGCGCTTGTTGTTTTAACATCATGCGGCAATAACGAATCAGCCGATTCAGAAAAAGCTATCCCAATAGATTCAGTAGCCACAATTGCAGATACTAATACAGTTGCTGCTGATGATGGAGATGAGGTTGCTTTACCAAGTTCAATGCGCATTGCCAGTATTTTTAAGCGCTCAGGTTTAAAGTTTATCGAATCAAACTTAAACCCCTTAGATAACGCGAAAAACTATAAAACAAGTTATATAAAAGCGTTAAACCTTGGTGTGTATTCGGCCGATATGGCTTATTGCTTACTTAACAAGCAATACGCTTTAAGTAAAAATTATTTAAAAGGCAGTAAAGATATTGGTGGTGAACTTGGATTAAACAGCGCATTTGAAGCTAATAATTTAGCAAAGCGTTTCGAAAGTAATATGAATTTAGGAAAGGATGATTCTTTACTAAGTATTATTTCCGATTTACAATTAGAGACGGATGTTGTTTTAGAAAAAGGCAATCAGCAACATATTTCAACAATCATTTTTGCAGGTGCATGGGTTGAAACTTTATACTCTGCTTCACAAGTTTATAAAAGTGGTGAACAAGCCATTATCCCAGCAATAATAGAGCAGGTGAGTTTAGTGGATAACATTTTGGCTGTATTAGAAAAACAAAAAGCTAACGATAGCAACATCCCTTCATTAATTGAAAGTTTAACTGCTATTAAAGCGGAGTTTAATAATATCAGCGCTTTAAAGGATAAAGATTTGGATGAGTTGGATTACACTAAAACCACATTTAATAAAGACGAAATAAATAAGCTTTGCGAAAAAATTATTGCAACGCGTACTGTAATTGTAAAAGGTTAAACCAAAACGTATGAAAAACTTTAAACTATATTCAATATTATTAGCTTCGGTATTTATGTTTTCCTTTTTTCAGGAAACACCTGTTGAATGCGATCCAAAAGGCTTAAAAGATAAAGCGAAAGATAAATTAGATCCGTATCAATACGATACCGGAAAAATTACGCGCTTAAAGCACACTACAAAAGATCAGGTAAAGGAAGTAGAGATCCCAATGTTTATTGGTGAAAAATACAAACTTGCGTTTAATCTTGAAGCTTTAAAGAAAACACTTGAAGTAAGCATTTACAACAAGGATAAAGACAGCAAAAACAGAAAATTGTTATATACAAACAAAGATAAATTTGAAAAAGAATTTTCTGTTGAGTTTAGTCGTATGCGCCACGTGTTTGTCGATTATAACATTCCTGCAGGTACAAACGGTGAAGATATCGGTTGCGCTGTTTTTGTTTTAGGATTTAAATAATTAAAGCTTAATTCCAATCACAAGTAAATCATCTACTTGTTCGTAACCGTTCATCCACGTATTAATATTGGATGTTATTTCTTTTTCTTGGTCTGTAATTGACAAGTGCGCATTTCCAACAATAAAGCTTTTGAAATTTTTGCTCATGTATTTTTTACCATGTGCGCCTCCAAATTGGTCAGGATATCCGTCAGTACTTAAAAATAAAATATCGCCGTTATTTAGCTGTAAAGTATTTAGATCATACTTAAAATTAAACTCTGTAAAGCTGGCAATACTGGCTTTTGTCGGTTTTATTTCTTTCAGAGTTTTGGTTTTATTATCAATAACCCATAAGTGACGATTAGCTCCTGCGAATAAAACCTCACGGGTTTTTAAATTCACTTTCAGTAAACAAATTTCCATCCCGTCTTTGCTCTTGCCTTCGTTTTGCTGGCGTAAGCTTTCTTTGATACTATTATTTGCTTTAAATAGAATTTCGCTAGGTATGGTAGTCTCCCGAGCAGCATCATGTAATTTATCGGAACAAATCATACTCATAAATCCTCCCGGTACACCGTGGCCTGTACAATCAGCACCAGCAATCAAAAATTCGTCTTTATTAATTTGTTTAAACCAGTAAAAATCGCCGCTTACAATATCTTTTGGTTGGAAGAAGATAAATAAATCACTCCAAACCTTTTTAATTTCATTTATGCTTGGTAAAATTGAATCCTGAATTCCTTTCGCGTAGTTAATACTATCGGTAATTTCCTGATTTTTGTGCTCAATTTCCAATTTCTGTTTATTTATTTCTTTTGTTCGTTCGCTGATAATTTTTTCTAAGCGTAAATTTTGTTCAATTAACCGTTTCGAATTTAACTTGATAATAAAATAAACCAATACTAAAATTAAGAAGGCGTAAATGCAATAAGCCCAAATGGTACGATACCAAGGTGGTAATACTGTAAATGCTATTTTTATTTCCTGACCTTCAATTCCTAAAATATTTTTCGATTTTACATAAAACACATAATCACCTTCATAAAGATGATCGAACCGAACTACTTTATTGTTGCTGTAAGAATTATAAGAAGTGTCGCGCCCTTTTAAATAGTAAGCAAATAGTAATTCGTTTTTATCAATGTAATCTGATGCGCCTAATTTAAATTCAACAGAGTTGTTGGTGTAATCCAGTTTAATTAAACTAAGTTCGGTTCGCGGATGAATATTGAAATGTAACTCAACAGAATCTTTCCCGAAATGAAAACAGTTTACAAACGTATTTAAACCAAAGCGCGGGGTTTTTAATCCCAAATCATAACAATACAAGCCATTGTTAGTTCCGATATAAACTAGTGAATCGCCAAAACAAAACGATTTGGTATCGGATATTTTTATACGCGACAATTGTGTTGATTTGATTTGAAAGCCACCTTCCTGTTCTTCTAAACACATTAGGGATTCATTTGATTTACTATCGCGTTTGCCGGTTAACCAAATGCTGTTATTAATAGCAATGGCTTTAAAAATATTGAATTTATTTTGGATGACTTTAAAACGATTATCCGGAACAAGTGTGTGTTTATTGTTCTGAGAAATTAATTTATAGAAACCAATATCCGTCCCAATTAAAACATCGCCTTTGTAATTCAGTAAATAATTTTCGTTTAAGTTAGGAAGACCGTCTTTTTGCAATAGTTGAACCGGATTTTCATTTCCTTTACTCTCAACATAAATCCCATTTTCACGTGTGCCAAAACAGATACTATTGTCGCTATTAACGGCAATGGTTCTTATATCTGCGTTTAAGTCGAATAGTTCTTTTGAAGGGGTGAAAGTTTTATTTTTTAAATTACCTTTTGCATAACCGGTTTCTGTGCCTATATAAATTAAATCAGGAGTAGAGGGGTGTGCAAAAATGCAATGGGTAGCCCATTCTGTTTCATAAATTAATTTAAAGGAATTGTTATCTAAAATATATAATCCTGTTTTGGTTCCGGCCAATAATTGTCCGTTAACATTACTTAAGCACCACGCAGCTTCTGTAATATTAGTAGCTTCAAATTTTGAATTGGATGGATTAAATTTTAGAATGCCTTTGTCGGTTGCTAAAAAAGAAATTTTATTAAAAAACGCACAGGCTTCAATAGTTCCAATAATGCCATCCGCTTTTGTAAATTTTGTAATAGGGCTGTTAAACTCAATTAAACTAATTCCTTTTGCAAGTGCCAACCAAATATGTCCTTGGTTGTCGTTGTAGATGTAATTTACACCATCGTCTTGTAATTCGGTATCGCTATTAATGTATTTTACGGGATTAAAATGTTTATCTGTAATAATAACACCTCCGTTAACCGAACCAAACGCAAAATTATTTTCTCCAATGTTAGACGCGCAATACACTGTTTTCTCGTTAAGCCATCCGTTTACGGGTGTGTTTATTTTTTGTATAGCCGAAAGCTCAGGAAGTGTTTTATTAAATTGGAAGGAATAAACCGATTGCGGGGTAATAATGAAATAAGAATTATTTCCTTTAATAATTCCTCTTACCGGGTTTTCATTATCTGCAAACTGTTCGCCATCTTTCAAAAGAATAAATTCGTTGTTGTAAGAAAGAATTTTTAGTCCTTGACCTTTTTCACGTACAATTAAATGATCATCAACATTAAAAAAAGTATGAAAACCTTCATCTCCCGGCGAAATTAATTTTATGGTTTTACCATCGTAATCGTAAATTTTTTGATTAGTACAAAAGTAAACATGACTTTTTATAGGAATAACCGACCAACATTTCCCTAGTTCAGTTTCTGATTTTGGGAGTAATGATTTTAGAGATTTGTATTGGAAGGCGCCATTTTCAATTTGAGATAGTTTTCCAAAATCACCATCACCGGCAACAAAAATTTCTTCGTTATCACTTTTTCCAAGCGATAAACATAAAAACGGTAATTCCAATATTTCCCAATCGGCACCATTATTAATTAGTAATCCGTTGTTATTAGCGGCAAAAACACGACCATACATATCTTGTAAAATGCAACGGTTTTGGTCGGCAGCATTATACTGAGCAGGAAGGTAATTATGGATAAAATAATTTCCCTTTTGTGAAAAGCCAAAAAAGTGACTTATCATCAATAGAAATACGGTTATTTTAACACCAAGTCTCATCTAAAACAGTATAAATTTAACCGTAATTTTTAGTTAAACACACAAAACCTATTAAATGTTGAATTGTTAATTTGTAGGGTATATCATATTTGGCAGATATGGTCATTTTTACTACTTTTAATAGGTAAAATCTATATCTAATGAAAAAACATCTACTTTCAATTTTAGCAATTATTTCATCTTCATTCATCTTTGGTCAATCATTACCCAATGGTGGATTTGAGGCTTGGACTATTACGAATTACGAAAACCCCCAATTTTTTCAAACTTCGAATTACAAATCGGAGGATGGTGCTAATCCGGGTGTTAATGCCACTAAAACTACCGATGCTTATCATGGGCAGTACGCAATAAAACTTACTACTGTAGCATCCGGTACAAATAACTTATTTGCATTTTTTGCTAACGGAGATCCTGGAAATTCACCTATAAAGGGTGGAATTCCATATTCACAAAAACCTAGTGGAGTAAGATTGTATTATAAAAGTAATATCATATTTGGTGATACTGCAATTGTTCTAGCATGTTTTAAAAAAGCGGGAGTTACCATTGGAACTTATTTTTATAAAATCGGACAAACACAAACAGCTTACACATTATTAGATGTAAACTTTAGTCCGGCATTACCGGTGAATCCTGACTCAATCGTAATTGCTGCTGCATCAAGTAACGCTTTTGCTAATTTCGGTATTCCGGGAAATTCTTTACAGATAGATAGTATAACATTTAAAGGGGTAAGTTCACAACCTGCTAATTTCAACGCAAGCTTCGAGCAATGGCAAGCATTATCTGATAATAAACTTAATGGATGGATTACATATGGGGAATTAAAGCGTACTACTGATGCTTATAGCGGTACTTATGCTACAGAATTACAAACTGCTTTCCCGACTTTTGGAGGAGGTAGTATTTCTGCAGGTGAAGCGGGAACAGGATATAATAACGGTCCGGGTGGTCCTAAGGGAGGTTCGCCATATACAAATCTTGTTGATACTTTAGTTCTATACTATAAATATATTCCTGCAGATCCAACTGATCAGGGTGAATGTTATGTTATGTTTAAAAAGAATGGAGTTCAGATCCATTCCACTTTCAATGCTCTTCCAATCTCACCTTCTTATCAAAAAGTATCAGTGACTTGGAGTTTAAGTACAGCTCCTGATACAGTTAATGTTAGTTTCCGTTCATCAAAATATCCATATCAGCCTTCATATAATGGGTCCGACCTTAAAGTTGATAACATGTATTTTACTTCTCAAAAAGTTCCTATTTCAGATTTTGTATCGCCTCTTATAGGTTGTGTTGGTCAGCCAATTCAGTTAATGGATAAGTCAGGTAATATGGCAAATGCATGGGGATGGATTATGCCTGGAGGAATACCGGGAAGTTCAACAGCACAAGCACCGGTAGTTATTTATAATACTCCCGGCACAAAAACCATCAGCATGGTGTCAAGTAATCAATTTGGTTCAGGTTCTTTGGTTGCAAAAACGATTACAATTTTCACCGTTCCAGTTGTCGCTTCAACTTCAACTGTTACAGCTTGCGGTGGTGGTACTGCAATACTTACTGCGAGTGGCGCCGGTAGTTATACTTGGAGTACAGGAGCAAATACTCCAACCATTTCAGTTACACCAAGCGTTACTTCTATTTATACTGTAGTTGGTACAACTAACGGCTGTTCTGATGCTGCTGTAGGAGTTGTAGTAGTTCCGCAAACACCAAAACCCAATATTTGTATGGTAACAGTAGATAGTTTGAATCAATTTAACGAGATCTATTGGGACAAAGCCGATTACCCGAATTTAGATTCAATGATTATTTACCGTGAAGTTATTTCAAATACGTACAAGAGAATTGGTGCCGTTTCGAAAAGTGCTTTAAGTATGTGGGTAGATACAGCAAGAAATGTTGGTCCAGCTAACGGCGATCCAAATATTTCTACTTACCGTTATAAAATTCAGGTTCGCGATACTTGCGGTCAATACGGACCAAAAAGTTTATGGCACAATACAGTATTCTTTACACATAATTCTTCAGGAACATTTTTCTGGACTAATAATTACATGGTAGAAGGTCCAATTAATCCGGTTCAAACCTATAGTTTATTAGTAAATACAAATCCTACATTAACAACTTCATCATTTGTATTGGTTGGTACCACAACCGGTAATCAAAGTACATTAGCTGATCCCTTCTACAACTTTTATGCAAACGTTGCAGACTGGAGAGTAGAGGCAGACTTAGGTTACGCTTGTACACCAACGCAAAAATTTGGCAATAATAGCATTGCGGTAAAGGCAACAAAAACAAGAAGTAATATTCAAAATAACCGTACTGCTATTAGTGTAAACGAACTCCAATTCAAAAATAAATTCAGAGTGTATCCAAATCCTTCAAATGGAATTATCAATATTGAATCGATGATTATGGATAACGAAACTAATCTTATAGTTAGAAATATTTTAGGTCAGGAAATTCATTCCGATAAAATGACCAAAGGTTCAACTTCTAAAACAATTGATTTAAGCAAGTTTGCTAAAGGTGTTTATTCTTTGGAATTGACTAACAATAACAATAAGGCAGTTTATAAATTAGTAACGGAATAGTTTAGTTTATAAGAAATAAAAAAGCCCCGAACAGTTTTGTTAGGGGCTTTTTTTATGGTTAAACATTATTTATTTAACAAGGTGTTTCTCCTTGTATTTTATAATCTGAGTTTTTAAAGCATCACAAGCTGTATCAACAGCTTCTTCAAAAGTAGAGCATTGCTTTTTCGCAAACATCTCTTGTCCTGCCGTATTTAATTTAATCTCCGCTATTTTATTATGGTTATCATCACCTTTTTCTACTTTTAAAATAACATTACTGCTAATAATAGCTTCGTGAAAGGTTTTTAACTTACCCACTTTTTCTTCAATGTGTGCGATTAATTTTTTGTCTGCATCAAAATGTACCGACTGGATGTTTGTTTTCATAACGTTTCCTCCTCTTTATTGGTTATTAGTTACTCACCCGAACGCGGATGAGATTGTTTGTATGTTTTTTTTAATTTCTCTATGGTATTGTGAGTATAAATTTGTGTGGCCGATAAATTAGCGTGACCCAATAATTCTTTCACAGCATTAATATCAGCGCCATTATTTAATAAATGCGTTGCAAATGTATGGCGTAAAACGTGTGGACTTTTTTTACCGAGTGTGGTAATTTGAGAAAGATACTTCTTCACTAATTTATAAACCTCTGCCTCTTTCACTTCTTTGTCTTTTGGGGATACAAATAAATACGGGTTTACTAAACCCATGCTCTTTTTTACTTCAAAATACGCTTCCAGGTTACGTTTTAAGTCTAAAGAAATAGGAATAATTCGTTCTTTATTTCGCTTACCTAAAACCTTTAGGCTAAGGTTGTACAAATCAATACTTTGGTCGTTAAGACTTATTAACTCAGCTCTCCGTAATCCGGTTTGATAAAGGATATCTAAAAGTAATTTATCGCGCATCCCAATAAAACCTTCTTCAAAAACCACCTCACTAAATAATTGTTCCATGTTAAGTTCATCCACAAACACCGGTAATTTTTTTGGTGTTTTTGGTGCGACTATTTTTTGGAGAGGATTGGTTTTAATTAAATTGTTTTTGAGTAAATATTTATAGAATGATTTAAGGCTTGATAACTTCCGGTTTACGCTTCGTGCTGCAACCCCGGTATCTAAAAGCATGGCCACCCAACTACGGATAATAAGATGGTTAACGTTTAATAAATCAGAATCGGATAACTCTTGTTTAACGAACTCTTGAAATTGTAATAAATCTGTTTGGTAAGAGAGACTAGTGTGTTTGGATAGCTTTTTTTCGTGGCTGATATAATCAATGAAGTTATTGAGATGTTCTACAGCCATAAAATAAAAATTCCTGAATCGAAGTTAGTTAATTCAATTCAGGAATACAATATGATAGAAATTAGTCTGAGACTATTTTTCGATTTCGCCTTTTTGTAGTTTTTGTTTGTAAACCGCTTTAATAATTTCTTCGCGGCGACGAACAGAAGGTTTTGTAAATTGTTTACGAGCGCGTAATTGTTTTACAACACCAGTTTTTTCAAACTTCTTCTTAAACTTTTTTAAGGCTTTCTCAATTGTATCGCCTTCTTTAACTTGAACTATTAACATTATCTTTCTATTTAAATTTAGGAACGCAAATATATTAAATATTCTTTACCCACACAATTTTAAATTCTTACCCCTCAATAGGTTAGATACTTTAATAAGACCTTATAAATAATTGAAAATCAGTTATTTATAAATATTAGAAATTTGGTTTCAGTAAGTATTTACTATAGAAGTCTACAATATGTTTCACAGCTTCATCTGCCGTATCCACAATAGTTAGTAAATCCAAATCAGCCGGATTAATATTATGTTCCTGTTCTAACATACTCTCTTTAATCCATTGTATTAAGCCGGCCCAATATGTTTTTCCTACCAATACAACAGGAAAAGAAGCAATTTTATGAGTTTGAACTAAGGTTAATGATTCAAACAGTTCATCAATAGTTCCAAAACCTCCGGGCATACCAATAAACCCTTGCGAATATTTTAAGAAGATTGTTTTACGTACAAAGAAATAATGAAAATCAATACTCTTATCTCTATCAATAAAATCATTCGGCTTTTGCTCAAAAGGTAATTCAATGTTTAGTCCAACCGATTTCCCTTTACCACGCATAGCACCTTTATTGGCGGCTTCCATAATACCAGGACCACCTCCTGTAATAACGCCATAACCTTCTTGCGTCAATTTAAAAGCAATTTCTTCAGCTAATAAATAATATTTGTTATCCGGTTTTGTACGCGCACTTCCGAATATAGAAACGCAAGGACCAATCTTACTCATCTTATCAAAGCCCTCAACAAACTCGCTCATTATTTTAAAAATTTGCCAGCTGTCACTCGCTTTAATATCGTTCCAATCTTTTTCAGCAAATGCTTTACGTATTTTGTCTTCCGATTTATCTGTCATAATTCTAAAGGTAAAAACTATTTTTAAAGTTTAATAAATTCTAAATAATTCTGTAAAATAATTGTGGCGCTTACCATATCAACGGTTTCTTTATTTTGTCGCGCTTTCTTTTTTAATCCTCCTAATAACATAGCTTGATGCGCCATTGCTGTTGTAAAACGTTCATCATAACGTTCAATTTTCATATTGGGAAACTTATTTCTTAAATGTTTCACAAACGGTTCAATAAATCGAGCACTGTCTGATGGTTCGTTACGTAAAGTTTTTGGTTCGCCCACAACAATACATTCTACTTCTTCTTTTTTTAAATAATCTTCCAAAAATTTAATCACGTCTTTACTATGAACTGTGGTTAATCCATTGGCTAGAATTTTCAAGGGATCAGTCACCGCTAATCCAACACGTTTACTACCATAATCTATTGCTATAATGCGCGGCATATTGTAAAATTACGTGTTTTTTGTTGATTTCCCCCTCTTATTTGTAATCGGGATTCTTGTATATTTGATAAGTGAAGAAAATCGGAATAATTACATCAGGTGGCGATTCGCCCGGAATGAACGCTTGTATTAGAGCTGTTGTTCGAACTGCTGTTCATCATAACATTGAAGTGATTGGTTTTTATAAAGGCTATGAAGGCGTTATTGATAACAACTACATTAATCTTACAACAACTTCTGTTTCCGGAATCATTCACCGTGGTGGTACCATTTTAAAAACCGCACGCAGCGCAAGATTTATGACTGATGAAGGAATAAATGCTGCTGCAAAAAACATTAAGGATTTAGGTATTGAAGGTTTTGTAATTATTGGTGGCGATGGAAGTTTTAAAGGCGCCATCGAATTATCTAAAAAAATAAATATTCCAATTGTTGGTTGTGCAGGTACAATCGATAACGATTTAGTAGGAACTGATTTTACCATTGGTTACGATACCGCTATCAATACCGTTGTTGAAGCCGTAGATAAAATAAGAGATACTGCTGAGAGTCACGACCGTGTTTTTGTTATTGAAGTAATGGGTCGCGATGCCGGTTTAATTGCATTACGTAGCGCTATTGCATCAGGTGCAGAAGCTTTATTAGTGCCTGAAATGAAAAATGATGTAGATGTTCTATTACGAAAAATAAAAAATTGGCGTAGTTCTAAATCCAGTAAAATAGTTATTGTTGCCGAGGGCGACGACTTTGGTGGCGCTTATAAAGTGGGAGATTTAATCCGCACTACTTGTCCCGAGTTTGATGTGCGCGTTACGGTTTTAGGTCACATTCAACGCGGAGGAAATCCAAGTTGTATGGAACGAGTGAACGCGAGCTTAGTTGGATACAATGCAGTTCTCGCTCTTAAAAGCGGACATAAAAACGAAATGGTGGGAATTGTAAATAAAAAAATTACGTTTACCCCATTCGAAAAAGCAGTAAAGCATATTGAAACGCTTGACAAAGATTTATTAAATATGATTGAAGTATTATCAAGTTAAAAAACAAAACATGAAAAAAATAATTTTTATTGCATTAGTATTAGTTGGAAAAGTATTCGCACAAGTACCTGATGTTCGTGACCATTTTAAAGTAGCTTACGAATTGTACGAAGAAAAAAAATATCAGGAAGCTGTTATTGAATACAGCACCTATTTAACCAATCATGCTGATGATGAAGTTGCCTATTACAATCGTGCACTTGCAAAATACATGTTGGCCGATTATAAAGATGCAATTATTGATTATAATACCAGTATTGAAAAAGGACGTAAGAAAAACGATGTGTATTACGGCAGAGCGCTTTGTTCTTTTTATATGCAAAAGTATAACGATGCAATTGTGGATTTTGATAAATCTATTGCTATTAATCCTAATCATGCAAAATCGTATGTGTATAAAGGAGCGAGCTTACATAATTTAGATAAAAACAAAGAAGCGTTGCCAATTGCAAATAAAGGTTGCGAATTAGATCCTGCTTATGAGTGGGCTTTTTATTACAGAAGTAAAGTGAAATTCTATACTAACGATTTACCGGGTGCTTTTGAAGATGCAGATAAAGCTGTAAAATTGAAACCAAATTCTGATATGTTTTTTCAGAGAGGATACGTAGCGCTGGAACAAAAAAAATACGACTTGGCAATAAAAGATTACGATAGCGTTATTGTTCATAGTCATAAAGACGCTGATGCTTATTATAACAGAGGTTTAGCTAAATATGATTTGGGACTTTATGAAAAAGCTAAAATTGATTTCGATAAATCATTAGAGCTTGATCCTACAAAAGCAGATTGCTATCATAACCGTGCACTATGTAAATATTATTTATTGTCGTACAAAGATGCTGTAACAGATTTTAATGCTGCTATTGATTTAAACCCTAAATTTTACAAGGCATATACTTTCCGTGCAGCAGCTTTATATTTCTTAAAACAATACGAAGATGCTTTGGCAGATGCAAATAAAGCTGTTTCATTAAAAACGGATTACGAAAGTTCGTATTATTACCGTGCAATGATAAAGTATATGTTGGTAAATGATACCGGAGCTATTGCAGATTGTAACAAAGCTTTAGCAATCAAAAAGCATTCTGATACTTATGTGCAACGCGCTTTAAGTAAATATCAAATGAAAGATTATACTGGTGCAATTGCAGATTGTACTGAAGCCATCGCACTAAACCCTAAATACGCGAAAGGTTATTTTGAAAGAGGACTAAATTATTTTACCCAACAAAATGATGCTACCGCAATCGCTGATTTTACAAAAGCTATCGAATTAAAACCGGTTTACCCTGAGGCATTTTATTATCGTGGTTTATCTAACAGCTATTCCGGTAAAAAAGCAGAAGGCTGTGCAGATTTGAAAAAAGCAATTGATTTAGGTCACGAAAAAGCTTCTCTTAAGTTTGGGGAGTTGTGTAAGTAGAGGGCTAGCCCCAAATCCTTTTATAATTGGTTAAAGCGTTTTGCTGTTTTAGCTCAAATTTTGCTAAATTATTGGAAAATAGTATATTTAAACCTATGAAATATACTTTAAAGCAAATTGCTTTTCTACTTGTAATTATCAACATATTATTCTCTTGTTCAATTGAAAAGAGGCGCTATATGACGGGATACCATGTATCATCTCACAAGAAAACAAATACTACAGCAAAACCTTCTCAAACAAAACAACCGAAGACAGAAAATAAGATTCTTGAATCAGATGAAGTTTTAGTTGCCTCGTTAGATAATAGTATAACTCTACCTAAAGGTAAGAAGTCTTTAATCTATTCAAACCCAAAAGAAGAGTGTGATATAATTATTTTGAAAAACTCAGATGAGATTAAAGCTAAAATTGTTGAAATAACTGAAACAGAAATTAAGTATAAAAAATGTAATGATTCTGACGGAAAAATTTACACCTATAAAAAATCCGAGGTTTTTATGGTTAAATATCCAAATGGAAGTAAGGAAGTAATTAAAGCACCAGTAGAAAGTAATAGCGACCCAAACGTTTACGAATCTAAACCACAGGATAAACTTCCCGTACAAAAGGAGGTAGAAAAAACCGTAAACCCATTTTCTTTAGTTGGATTTATTTTTTCAATTCTTGGATTATTTGCTTTGGTATATGCAGTTATTAAAGCTTTAGCAATTTTTTCAATGTTTTTTTATACTGGAGTATGGATTATACCTTTTATTTTAACAGCCATTCTTTGTGTCATAGGTTTAATATTTAGTATTGTTGGTTTGTCTCAAACCAAAAAGAAACCTGAAAAGTATAGCGGTAAAGTTTTTGCAGTTTTGGGACTTATTTTATCATTAATCGTTGTTGGATTAATCGGTGGTTTTTTTGGCATTTACTTTTGATAATAGAAATAAATTTTAGCGTAAATTAAAATGAACAAATACAAACAAATAGGCATACTTGTATTTATTTTAGTATGTTTTGCTTCTTGCTCTCTTCAAAAACGTCATTATATGTCAGGCTATCATGTTTCTTCTTACAAGAAAAAACATACTGTAACAAAATCATCTGAAAGTAAGAAGGCCGAAGTGAAAAAGAGCTATTCGGCGAATGATGAATCTTTAGTTGCTTCTAGTGATAAAGGAATCTTGTTGCCAGAATCTAAAAAGTTGTCTCTTTTTAATACAAAAGAAGAGTGTGATCTTATTGTATTAAAAAATGCTGATGAGGTTAAAGTAAAAGTTGTAGAAATAACCGAAACAGAAATTAAGTATAGGAAATGCGAGGAGCCTAACGGGGTAATTTATACTTATAAGAAATCAGATGTTTTTATGATTAAGTATCCTAATGGTACCAAGGAAATGATAAAAGCACCTGTAGAAATCAACACAAATAATACAGATGTTTACGAATCTGTGCCTCAAGAGAAAGCTGTTAAAGAAAAAAAGGAAAGGCCACAGAAACCGAAAGAGGCTAAAAAGAAAGTAAGTGCTTTTTCTTTGATTGGGTTTATCCTTTCAATGGTTAATTTTTTTGTATTCTTCTTATCTATATTTATTTATGGTTTGTTTTTTGGGTCGGCTATTATTGGTTTGGCAGCTGTAATACTTAGTATTATAGGTCTTGTCAAAATAAAAAAGAATCCTGATAAATACAAAGGAAAGTCTTTCTCTGTTTTAGGAATTATTTTTGGATTAATTTTATTTGCCCTCGCTTTAATGCTTTCCTTAATTTTATTAGGTCTTATATGATAAGAATTTCTAAAAATATTTTATGTTTCCTTTTGTTGACCCAGTCAGTTAATAGTTTCGCGCAAGATATTATTATGAAACATGATGGTGATGAAATTAAATCAAAGATTGTAGAGATAAATGAGTCGCAAATTAAATACAAACGTTTTGATTATTTAGAAGGTCCTACAATTGTGGTTTCAAAAGCATCTGTTTTTTACATCAAGTATGAAAACGGTAAAAAGGAGGTTTTTGAAAAAGCAAATGAAAAAAAGAGCGAGCCGGTTGTTTCTCAGGTAAAAGAAATAAACCAGCCTGGTATTATAATGAAACGGGATGGAGAGGAAATAAGCGCCAAAATAATCGAGGTTAGCGGTAACAATATAAAGTATAAAAAATTGAACAGCCCCGACTCTTTAGCTTCAACCTTGAGTAAAAGCAGTGTTTTTTATATTAAATATCAAGATGGAAAAAAGGATGTGTTTGATCAAAATGAATTATTAAGTGGCGATAAGGTTTCATTTAAAAAAGTAAGTTTTCCAAAAATTAACTCATTAACAAACGACGATTTTAAGGTTACTGATTGGAATTTTGCAAAGGGGAAATTTACAAGTACTAATGCCGACTTTCAAAGTAGTGGAAAATATATTTATAGTTCGACAGGTACGTGGAGAGATGAATCTTTTAATTATCTTGATTATCCAGCAATATATACTTCATCGAATAATAATTTATCAGAGTTTAAGTCGATCCATGTGTTATATAGTAATGATATGTATGGAAAGTTTTACTTTGCTATTAAGGAAGGCGGTTATTCATTTCGGAATGATGTTTATTCAGTTTTAAAGGCGAAAGGTGCAAAAAAGGTATCTATAAACCAATACCTTGCCTCTGATGATTCATTAAGCGCAGGGTTGACACTTCAATTAAATATTGATGACATAAATATAGCAGCTACTAATGAAAGAAAGAAGGGATGGCCTTCATACATTAAATGCAGTTTAAATGTACTAGGGGCTGATGGGCAATTAATCCAGGAGTATAAGCAAGTTGTTTTCGTGGATTTAACTATTTTAAGCCGTAAGGCTGGCTTGTTTATATGGACCGTAGGATCAGATAGGCTTTATGTTTTACCAGCAAGTGAACATGCTTATGAATTTACAAAGGCAACAATTGGATGCGTTTTTTCTAGTTTAGTTAATCAATTCTTGAATGATGATGAGACAATTCAAAAACTGAATAATTTTAACATTAGTCAAAAGCAAATTGCTAAACAAAATTATTCTGAGGTGAATAAATTGCAATTAGATTTGTTGAACATTAGGTATAAAAAAATTCCAATTATTGATTCCCTAAGTTTATTGGGCGTTCAAATGGATGGAATAAAGTATACTAAATTAAATATAAACGATATCCGCGCAACTCCTTCATATAATCCTTATGTATCTCAGCAAACTAGTTATCAGGCAGCTCAAACCTTAACTGCAGCTGGACAATTAGCCGGAAGTATAGCTAATATTGCAGAGGCCAATAAACAAAGGAAAATTATTGAGCGTAAAAACAGGCAAATAAGTGAGTTGAAGCTCCAATACCAGAAATTAGATATTGAAGAAAGGGAATTATCGAAAAGTATTTCGCCTGAAATTTTGAAAAGTGAGGCTGTATTGCTTTTACCAAATAATGATCAATTAAACAAATCAGTTGAAAGTGTATTGGAAGACGTGAAATTTAAAACAAAAAATGCTTATGCAAGAAATGCAGAACTTAATGATGCAATAAGTGCGGACTTAAATAACCAAAGTTACCAGTCGCAGCAACAACAACAACGAAGTCTAAGCAGTGGAGCATATGGCAGCACAAGTGGTAATACTGCTCTCACAGATGCCTATAACAATAATCAAATTGAATTAAATAAAGTGTACAATGCGGCTAACCCCAATAATCCGAGGAATATTTATGATAATACGGTAAATTATAATAACGGAGTTAGCTCTGCCGAAAGCATGGCAGTTACAAATCCAAACCGTCCAGCCAATACAAATGCAGGTGCAGCAATAAAATGTTCAAATAATACGCAGGACCAATGGAAGGGAACTGCAGAATACAAAAACTATAATGCAAACCCAGGTTGTGGAAAAATGGCTAAGCAATCAGAAAGAAAATTGGCTCAGTTGATATTACAAAATTGCAGTGAGTATTTACCACAAACGGAAATTGATGGATACAATAAGTTAATTTCTTGGCTCACATCCGTTATAAATGGCATGGACGATTGTAAAAGTATACAGTTTACAGCACCGAAGTATAATACAGCGCCAAAAAACAATGCCGAACAACCCAAAGGAAGAATAAAAGATGCGAATGTGTGGCAATAATTATATCATTCGAAACCAAGTATTATAAAATGAAAGAGAAATTATTGATAATCACATTATTATTAAGTTCATATATTAACTCTTTTTCTCAAAATGGTAATTGTAATTCACGCACTAATATTACGAATGAGGTTTTATGGTCATATGATACTGATAATAGTAAAAAACTTAATTATAGCATAAGTTTTTGTAAGCATAATGGATTGCATTTAAGCGTCATAAGCATTACAAAATCAGATCAAAATGACACATCGGAAATTAAGGGGGTATTAAAAATAGATAATGGATATTTTGATTTAGGCGGTATTGATAGTTCGGTTGTTTCGTACAATTATCAAAACGATAAAGTAACTGTTGCAAAAGTAAAAGATGAAAAGCAGTCAGTTAATATGCATTGGGAAAAATGGTACGGTTTAATGAGTTTTAAAATTTACTCGAAAACTATGCCTGAAATAATGTTTATTGGTAGTTGCGTGAATTCTAAGGCCTATCCGATAACTAATCTTGGTGCTTTTTGGGATAGAAACGATAATATTTTCCCTGATTGGTTTCATAATCTACTACCTTCTAATATATTTTTTGATGCTAAGACAGGTATTTTGAGTTATGGTGATAAAAAAGAAAAAATTAATCTAACGTCAACATCTTGGCAACTAGCAGCTTTTGGTGTTTTAATATTTCAAAACAAAAGTATTAGAGAAAACGCTTGGAAATTATTAAAAGACATAGCTTTAGATCAAACTTTAGATCCAGTGCAAAGTAAAAGTATAGAAATGCTTTTTAAGGATGAGGTAACATCAGAACAAATCGAATTAATAATTGAGAAAATACAAGGCGGTAGCTGGGGGTGGTTCATCGCACAAAGTTTGTTGGTAGCTCCCAAAGCGGGTAATCCAAAACTTGATAGTGGTAATTTACAAGATTTACAGTTTGAACAAAAACTGATTTCAAAGTACCCTGAAATTAAGCCACCAGCAGATTTGTCAACTGATCGTCAGTTTTATTATGTAGTTAATAAACTAATGTTAAAAGAAATTATGAAAAGCAAGAAAGTGAGTGAAGCAGAGGCTGAGCGTATTCTAAAGGCGAATCCAGAAGTTGAAAAATTTATTAATCCTTACTACTCTTCAAGTATTAGACAGAATTAAAGAACAAGAGCTTAATACGAACTATTTCGTCAGCTGCTTAAATACATCTTCCAGTTTTTGTTCTTCTTTATTCATAGTTAAAACTGCAAGCTTATTGTTTACGGCGAAATCAAAAATTTCCTTACGGATATCTTTTTCAATGCCGGTGCTGATTTGCCAGGTGTTGTCGTTTATTTGAGTCACTTCGTTAACACCTTCAATGTTTTTTAAACTGTTTTTAGAAACAGCTTTATCAAATTCAACTGTGTATAATTGTTTGCTGGTATTTTTTTGAAGATTAGCTGTACTTTCGTTAGCAACAATCTCACCTTTATTAATAATTATCACTTTATCACAAACCGCTTCAACTTCCTGCATAATGTGTGTACTCAACATTACGGTTTTTTCTTTCCCTAACATTTTAATGAGCGAACGGATTTCTTCTAATTGATTTGGGTCTAATCCTGTTGTCGGCTCATCCATAATCAACACTTTCGGGTCGTGAATGATAGCTTGCGCTAAACCTACACGCTGACGATAACCTTTAGACAAAGCACCGATTTTTTTCTTTTGTTCAACCTGCAAACCGGTGAGCTCAATCATTTCAGCAACACGGCTTTTAATATTTTTTATTTTGTAGAGTCCGCCAACAAATTCTAAAAATTCTTTCACATACATATCCAAATACAAAGGATTATGCTCCGGTAAATAGCCAATTTGTTGTTTTACTTCAATGCTTTGGTCTAAAATATCAAAGCCACAAACTTTAACCGTGCCTTGAGTAGGAGGAATGTAGCAAGTAATAATTTTCATCATTGTACTTTTCCCGGCGCCATTTGGACCAAGAAATCCTACAATTTGACCTGTTTCAACAGTGAAAGAAACATCGTTAAGTGCTTTTTGCTCTCCGTATAATTTGCTAATGTTATTGACGATTATCGACATAGTACTTTAAATTTTTATCCCCATTAAACACACATCATCAATTTGTTCGTTTTGCCCTTTCCATTTAACGAATTCAGTAATGATGTTGTTTTTTTGTTCTGAATGAGATTTACTGTTGTTCTGCAAAAGTAATTCTTTTACGCGTTTGTATTTATATTTTTTTCCTTCCGGACCACCAAACTGATCGGCAATACCATCTGTAAACAAATAAACAGCATCACCTAAATTTAATTGAACCTCGTGATTCACAAAATTAATCTTCGACTCAAAGCGACCTATTGGTTGTTTAGTAGCTTTAATTTCTTTTAACTCGTTACCGGAATAAATGTAAACTGGATTATTAGCTCCCGAATATTCTAATTTGTTTGTTGTAGTATCAAGTGAACATAAACAAATATCCATTCCATCACGAACATCAGAACCACTTTTCGAGAAAGCTTCTTCCACTAAAACAGTTAATTTGTCTAATATCTCAGAAGGCTTAGTAATTCCAAATTCATTAATAACACGATTAATAGCGTTTTGTCCAATCACACTCATCATAGCACCGGGAACTCCGTGTCCGGTACAATCCGCTACAGCAAAAAACACTTTATTTCCTTTTTTCTCAACCCAATAAAAATCTCCACTAACAATATCCTTAGGTAAATAAACAACGAATGATTTCGGTAAATAACTCTCCACTAAACGATGCGACGGTAGAATTGCTTTCTGAATGCGTTGCGCGTAATTGATACTATCAGTTACCTCTTTGTTTTTATTTTCAATTTGTTCTTTTTGTTCGCGGATCTGCTTATCTGCCTGTTTCCTTGTTTTTAAAAACATGTAGGTTACGAATATAACTAATGATAAAGGCAGCAAAATAACATCCGGTGTCATTGGCAAATGTTGATCAACCGGAACATTTATGATTGGAGCCAAAGCACCTGCAACAGATCCCGTTACTGCCATAAGCCCAATTAATACAGCGCCCAATTTTATATCGAACAAGAAAAAAGAAAACAAAATGAAAAGTGAAATCCAGAATCCACTGATTAGATTTTGCTCACCATTTTCGATTATGATGCTGCAAAAACTAACGAAAGTTTGTTGAATGATATAGATCCACGCTGCTAATTTTACGTTACGGGTATATTTTAAAACAAATGGAATAGCAAGAAGAGAAACCATAGCCAATCCTTCGCTTGCTGCGTGATAATAAAGCCCTGCAACAACAATATGGATATAGTAAACCATTCCAATTAAGAAAAAGGCTACGCAATAATTGTAAAGTAGTTCAATCTTAGAACGTTCAAAAACATCATCTGTTTTAGCCAGATAATCGCCAATAAACCATTTCTTAACGCTATTCATATCCTAAAAGTAACAATTTTTACACAAACTAAAATTGGTATCAGAATAGCCTTAAATTTGCGGATAATGACAGGAATTGTAGTAAAATCAACCGGTAGCCATTACTTAGTGCGAATTGAAAATGGTGAGGTGTTGGATTGTGTTTTAAAAGGAAAATTGCGTCTCGACGGACGCAAAACCACCAATCCTGTGGCTGTTGGCGATAAAGTGGATGTTGAGAGAGAGGGAGAAGACACGGTCATCAATAATATTTATCCGCGAAAGAACTATATCATTCGTAAATCCATCAATTTATCAAAACAAGCTCAAATCTTGGCGAGTAATCTCGACCAGGCTGTTTTGGTGGCAACATTAGTTTCTCCAAGAACGAGTTTAGGATTTATCGACCGTTTTTTAATTACAGCAGAGGCTTATTCAATTCCAGCTAAATTAATTTTTAATAAGTCAGATATTTTAGATGAGGAACTTTTAAAATTGCAACAAGAGATAATTGATATTTATACCAAAGTAGGTTACGAATGTTTTGTGGTGAGCGGATTAAGTGGTGATAATTTAGATAAAGTAAAAGCAATTTTAAAAGATAAAACCACTCTTATTGCCGGACATTCAGGCGTTGGAAAATCAACGCTGATAAATGCGATTGAACCAAGATTAAATATTAAAACAGGAGATATTTCCACAGCACACGCCAAAGGAATGCACACTACAACATTCGCGGAGCTACACGAATTAAGTTTCGGAGGATTTATTATTGATTCTCCTGGGATTAAGGAATTAGGCTTGGTGGAAATGAAAAAAGAAGAAGTCGGACATTATTTTCCTGAAATCCGTGAACGAATGAACGGTTGTAAATTCAATAATTGCCTACACGTTAACGAACCTAAATGCGCCATTAAAGATGCTGTTGAGAGCGGAGAAATTTCGGAAGAGAGATTCCATAGCTATTTAGGAATTCTTAATGGAGAAGAAATGGATTGGAAGGAATGGGAACTGAAGTAGCCCTTCGGCAAGCTCAGGATGACGGCGATGGTTACAAAAAAGTCATGAATAAAATAATTAAAATAGAAAACTCTGCGCCTTTGCGTCTCTGCGTGACACTTTTTTTACTGCTTTCATTTACGGCATTCTCCCAAAAGTATAACGATTTTACAGTTAGTTTACACGAAGAATCCATCAATAAAGTATTCGTAGCCATTGGTGATATTAAAGGAGAAAGCGATTACGAAGTGATGCTGATTAAAGGAAAATATCATTGGAAAATCATCAATCCTAAAATAAATTTAAAACCCGATAGTAGCGATTTTACCTGCAATGCCAGAGTGGATGTTGGTCCGTTTAACTATACCTCAGAGGTTATTGGAACTGTAAAAGTGTTTTATGATCCAAAGAAAAATGAAATTCAAATTAAAATTACCAAAGCTATTTTTGAATTGTACACAGTTATTTTCGATAAGAAAATTCATATCAAAGATATTCACCTAGAAGAAAAATTTAAGGATCCTTTTGTGTTTGAAGGTCCACGTACTTTAGCGACAGATATGGAATTTATGATGCCGGATAGTACGATGAAGAAAATTTACGTTCAACCCAGCGACTGCGAAATGAAAGTGAAATTAAAGGAAATTTGCACGTATTGTGAGATTGTGGCCTCCGATAAACCCTTTAAACCGGCTCCAATTAAGCTAAATCCACCAATACAAGCGCCTGATAAAGTAAAAATCACTACAACCAATACGGCAGTACCCACAACTACCAATACACCTCAAAAAAAATAGCTAAATTAGCGTAATGTCTGGCTTACTAAGTTTCTTCTGGAAATACAATTTACCGAGGTGGTCAATTTTAATCATCGACTTAATCATTTGTGCCTTTTCATTAACGCTTGCTTTTTTTCTTCGTTTTAATTTTAAAGACATACCGCCTGAGGATTTAAAAAATCTTCCATACGATTACGCAATTTTGTTAAGCATTCGTGCGCTTTCATTTATTATTTCAAAAACGTATAAAGGTGTTGTGCGTTATACAGGTTCTCGCGATTCGATGCGGATTTTATCTGTCGTGATTTTAGGTTCTGTTTTAATGTTTGTTGTTAATGCCATTACTTATTTCACAATTGGATATTTTATTATTCCTAGCGCAATTATTATTATTGATGCATTGGTGACTTTATTCATCATGATTAGTTCTCGTCTCGCAGTAAAAGCAATTTATTTTGAAAGCAGAAATCCGGAACGCAGTAAAATTAATGTTTTGATTTACGGTGCAGGTGAAGGTGGAATTATTACTAAACGAACTCTCGACAGAGACGCGGCTATTAAATATAAAGTGGTTGGTTTTATTGATGATGATATAAATAAAAGAGGTCGCAGTTTAGAAGGTGCTTTCGTTTATCCTTTCAGCGAAATTGATAAGCTCGCCAAGGAAAATCAGGTGGAGTCGGTGATTATCAGTATCCAAAATCTTTCTCCGGCTAAAAAGAATGAAATTGCAGATTGGTGTTTAAATAATAATGTTCGTTTATTAAATGTGCCTCCTGCCACCAAATGGATTAATGGTGAATTAAGTTTTAACCAATTACGCGGCGTTAACATTGAAGATTTATTAGAGCGAGAGCCCATTAAATTGGATAACGATATAATTAACGCACAACTCAACAACAAAGTTATTTTAATTACAGGAGCCGCTGGTTCTATTGGCAGTGAGTTGTCGCGCCAATGTATTAAATACAATCCAAGTAAAATTATTTTGTTAGATCAATCGGAAAGTCCTTTACACGATGTGGAATTGGAGTTCGGTGATAAATTTAAGAAGGAACAATTTGAAGTGGTGATTGCGGATGTGCGTAACGCAGATAGAATGCGTAACGTTTTCAAAACCTTTAAGCCTAATATTGTTTTTCATGCCGCGGCCTACAAACATGTGCCGATGATGGAGAACAATCCTTCTGAATCTATTTTAAATAATATTCTCGGCACAAAAAATACGGCTGATTTAGCTGTGGAATTCGGTGTGCAAAAATTTGTTTTCGTTTCTACTGATAAAGCGGTGAACCCAACGAACGTAATGGGTGCTTCAAAACGTATTGCTGAAATTTATATTCAGAGCTTAGGAAAAAAATCTACAACTAAATTTATCACCACACGTTTCGGAAATGTATTAGGTTCTAATGGTTCAGTTATTCCAAGATTCAAAAAGCAAATTGAAAATGGCGGACCGGTTACTATAACTCATCCTGAGATCACCCGTTACTTTATGACGATTCCTGAGGCTTGTCAATTAGTTTTGGAGGCAGGAAGTATGGGTAAGGGTGGAGAGATTTTTGTGTTCGATATGGGTAAGTCGGTTAAGATTGTTGATTTAGCCCGTAAAATGATTAAACTTTCAGGATTAGAAGAAGGAAGAGATATAAAAATTGTATTCACAGGTTTACGTCCGGGTGAGAAACTATACGAAGAATTATTGGCAGATGCTGAAAACACAATGCCAACACATCACTCACAAATTTTAATTGGTAAAGTTCGTGAATACGAATACACCGATGTTTCAAAAGTAATTGAAGAGTTGATTAAACTTTTCGATACACAAAATAATAATAAGATTGTTCAATGCATGAAAGAACTGGTGCCTGAATTCAAGAGTAATAATTCAGTTTTTGAAAGGTTAGATAATTAAATGAAGTTCTCCAGTTACGATATTGCCCCGCAAATTAAAAGAAGTCTTGAAGAGTTAGGCTACAAACGTCCAACTGATATTCAATTCAAAGCTATTCCTTCTATTTTGAATTTAGAAGATGTATTGGCTATTGCACAAACAGGAACAGGTAAAACAGCGGCCTTCGCAATTCCTGTGATTGAAATTATTTATCACCGCAAAAGAGATAATCCCGATAAAAAAGGTATAAGAGCTGTAGTAATGGTGCCAACGCATGAGTTAGCTGTGCAAATTACAGATGTGTTTCAAAAAATTGGTCGTTATACTGATGTAACTGCTCTCGGTATTTTTGGTGGTGTGAATCAAGATCCGCAAATTGAAAAATTACAAGAGGGCGTTGATATTATCGTCGCAACTCCCGGAAGATTATTCGACTTGGTAAGTCAGAAGCATATTAAACTACGTTCGGTTGAATTTTTAATTTTAGATGAAGCCGATCACATGCTCGATATGGGCTTTTACGATGATATTAAAGAATTGATTACGTATTTGCCTCTCAATCGTCAGACTTTATTTTTCTCAGCAACCATCAACGAAGAGATTAAAGATTTAGCTTATTCATTAGTGAAGAATGCCATCCGTATTCAAATTTCGCCAAAAGATCCTGTTTCAAAAAATGTTGATCACTCGGTAATGTTTGTAGAGATGGATGATAAACGTTTTTTCTTAGAGCGTTTGGTAAATGAAAATCCGGAGAGTAAAATTTTAGTCTTTGTAAGAACAAAAGTTCGTGCTGAGCGTGTGTTTGAAGCGATGAAACGCGTGAATATTAAAACCATCACCATGCATGGTGGTAAAGATCAGGACGACCGTTTAGCAGTAATGGAACAATTCCGTACTGGAGAAATTAAAGTGTTGATTGCAACAGATGTTAGCGCACGTGGTATTGATATACCCGGTGTGAATTATGTTGTGAATTATGATTTACCCGATGTAGATGAAAATTATGTGCATAGAGTAGGACGTACAGGTCGTGGTACTCAAAAAGGTCACGCCGTTTCATTTTGTGCGCCTGAAGAAAAACCTGTTCTAAAACAAATAGAAAAATTCTTAGATAAGGAGATTAAAGTTCTGGATGTAAAAAAAGATGATTACCGCGAAACACTTTTATATACTGAAGACACGAACGATAATTGGAAATTGTTATTGAAAGAAGCCGACAAGGCTGAAAAGACCTTTAAGAAGAAAAAGCCAAACAAAAAGAAATAATTACATAACATACACTTCAGGTATAAAGTATAATTTTGAAACAAAAAGAAAACATGCGCAAATTCTTACTCCTTATACTGACTACTTTATCCTTTGTCTCTTTTTCTCAAAAAAAAGCACCAAAGTTAGTTGTTGGAATCGTAGTTGATCAAATGCGTACCGATTATATTTATCGCTATTGGAATCGTTTTGGCGAGGGTGGTTTTAAACGTTTGGTGAATGAAGGTTTCTTCTGTAAAAACACACATTATAATTATGTTCCTACTTACACCGGTCCTGGACATTCGAGTATTTACACTGGCGCTGCACCTAATGTTCATGGCATTATTGCTAACGATTGGTATGTAAAAGAAACAGGAGCAGAAATGTACTGTGTATCCGATAAAAACGCAAAACCAATTGGAACTACCAGTAAAAATGGAATGATGTCGCCACACAATCAGTTAACCACAACTTTGGGTGACGAGTTAAAATTGTTTACGAATGGAAAATCGAAAGTATTTGGTGTATCACTAAAAGACAGAAGTTCAGTTCTTCCTGTTGGTCACGCCGGCAATGCTGCGTTTTGGTTTGATGAAGAGACCGGAAATTTTGTAAGCTCAGATTGGTATGTGAAAGAATTACCGTCTTGGTTAAATAATTTCAACGCAAAGAAATTACCAAAAACATATTTAGAAAAAGGTTGGAACACATTATACGGAATTGAAACTTATACCAATTCAATTGCTGATGATAACAAATACGAAAAAGCTCCGAACAAGAAAGAAAAACCTGTTTTTCCTTACGATTACAAAACACAAATAGCAGCAAATTCTTGGGGAATTTTAAAAGCATCACCTTGGGGAAATACCATTACAAAAGATATTGCGATTGAGTGTTTAAGGAACGAACAATTAGGAAAGGATGACATCAGCGATATGCTTTGCATCAGTTTCTCGAGTACAGATTATGTTGGGCACTCTTATGGTTTAAGAGCTGTTGAAACAGAAGATGTGTATTTGCGTTTGGATAAAGACTTAGAAGAATTATTAAAAACATTAGACGCTGAAGTAGGGCAGGAGAATTACGTTTTATTTTTAACGGCCGACCACGGCGCAGCGGACGTTGCTTCTTATTTAAAAGATTTAAAAATTCCTGCGGGATATTTAAAAGAAAAAGTAATTGAAAAGGAATTAAAAGCCTTTTGCAAAAAGCAATTTGGTGATTCGTTAATAGCCAACATGAGTAACCAGCAGATTTTTTTGAATGAAACTAAATTGACTGCTCTTAAATTAAATGGTGATGAAGTTGAAAAAGCACTAGCCAACAAATTAGTTCAAATGACTGGCATTAGTGAAGCGTATCCTTCCTCAGTTTTAAAATTTGAAGGATATAAAGGTGATAGTTTCAAAAGTTTGATAGCAAATGGTTACAACCACAAACGTAGTGGTAATGTTGCTTTTTCGTATTTACCGGGATGGTTAGACATTCCTGAAACAGGCACCACACATGGTTCTGAATTTACTTATGATACACATGTGCCGTTAATTTTCTTCGGAGCAGGAATTAAAAAAGGTGAAAGCGTAAAAAATTATTACATCACCGAAATTGCACCAACCATAAGTATTCTTCTAAATAATCCATTTCCGAATGGATGTACGAGTAAGCCGATTGAAGAGGTTTGTAATAAGTAATTTTTAATTATTTTGAATAAACGAAATATATTAGTTTTTGCTTTGGCAGGTTTACTTTTTCTGTTTACTCTTTTTTCTTTTTTCAAAGCATGTGTATTAGATAGGGAATCACATAAAAAGACAGGTATTGAAGCGGAAGAAAACGCAAAAGCATATTATTTAAAACATAAGATAAAAATTAAGGGAAAAATAGTTGGAGAGAAATTTGTGGGACACTATTTTCTTTATACTATTAAGATATCAGAGTCAAATGTAAGTCATCACGACCTTAGGGGATATAGTGAGGATTTTTATTTGGTCATAAACAGTGATACTGCAAGGATGGTAGACATTGGAGTAGGTCAAATTAACGATTCAATAATCATAGATTATAACGCACAAAAAAAATATGTTTGGAAGAACGAACCGCCTAATTATGGTACTTCACTTCCTTTTTTCACAATACATTATAGAGGCCGTAGAATAAAAGGCTTTGGCTGGTAGTTAAATTAAAAGCCCTCCGTCTTGGACGAAAGGCTTTCATAACGAATCAATTTAATTCAAATTACTTCTTAGCATCCGCTAAAAACTGTGCAAGTCCGCTGTCAGTTAAAGGGTGTTTTAATAAAGCAGTAATCGCGCTTAAAGGACAAGTAGCAACATCAGCTCCTGCTTTTGCACAATAGATGATATGCATTGGATGGCGAACAGAAGCTGCTAAAATTTCAGTTTCGTAACCGTAATTATCATAGATCTGACGGATGTCTGCAATTAATTGCATACCATCAGTACTTACATCATCTAAACGTCCGATAAAAGGAGAAACATAAGTAGCTCCTGCTTTTGCAGCTAACAAAGCTTGTCCTGCGCTAAACACCAAAGTACAATTGGTACGGATGCCTTTTTCTGTAAAATATTTTATGGCTTTAACGCCGTCTTTTATCATTGGTATTTTTACCACAATTTGTTCGTGTAATTCAGCTAAAGCTTCGCCTTCTTTTACCATACCTTCAAAATCGGTAGAGATAACTTCTGCGCTTACATCACCGGTAACAATGTTACAGATGTCGACATAATGTTTTAAGATATTATTTTGTCCTTTAATGCCTTCTTTAGCCATTAAGGATGGGTTAGTGGTTACACCGTCTAAAACGCCTAAATCTTGCGCTTCTTTAATTTGTGCCAGGTTTGCTGTGTCGATGAAAAATTTCATTGGTTTATTTTAGTTTGTACAAAAGTAAAATAAGAGCGTTCATTTTAAGCAAATGTTTATAGAATGTTGATGAAATGCTTGATAAAGGGAGCTAATGGAACGGCTTCGGATAAGCGACCTGCTTTGAAGGAGACTTGAGTTCCAAGTTTAATTTCCTCCAGTCACTTTTTGCCTTGATGCAAAAAGTAACCAAAAAAATCAAGAAAATCCGATTCCCCGCACAAGGCTACGCGCCTAGCACGGATTTTCAGGCTAGCCCACGTCTCTTCGAATGGAGGTGTGACTTAATGCGGAGTTTTTTTTGCGCTAACGCAAACTGGCCTCATAGGATTTTGCGTTAAGAAATTAGTGCTTTATCAAATGCGTGGGCTTGTGTGAGGGCGCTACGTTGTCTCTCGCGAAGCGCTCAGTAGCGCCTGCTTGATAAAGTACTAATTTTAGCAAAATACTATGCAGCCTTGATTTCTTTTGTTTCTTTTCTGTATCAAGACAGAAAAGAAATATCAATAAGAATAATGATTTTTACTGACGACTCTCAATATTGCGAAGCACCTTCCCGTTGCTCGCATTAATATACGCGCTTTGCGTTGTGTACATTTCCGCTTCGCATTTTTTGCAAGGCTCGAGGTGATAGAAGTGCCAAACGAAATAATAATCTTTTTTCTCGGTATCGTATTCTGTAGAGATTTCGCCGTATAGTTTGTCAATATGCTTTTTTAAGATTGTATCAGAGGCAACAGCCGCTTTTTTTGCATCTTCAAAAGTCACAACCTTAGCGCCCGTTTTTTTAATACTTCCAGGTAAACGGGTATGATTTTTAAAGGCCACATCTTTAATAACACCTTTTCCTAATTTGTATTCAATCGTAAAAACAACATGACTCTCTTTTACATTCGGGAAATTAAAAGAATAGAATAGGGTGAAAGCATTCATCACATTACTCTTCGTATGCATGTCACTCTTAATAAATTTTACATTGGTATTAAATGCGCTTTGTCCGATTTCACTCACGATTATCTGTTCGCATTTTTTCTTGATACTGTCAGGCGCAACGGCACCATAAATGGTTTGTGCGTAATTGCTCAAACTCACAAACAGTATTAATATGATAAGTTTTACGCGCATTTTTTTAAAAAAGATGGGTAAGCTACTCTCATCGCACCGCTACAACCGCCTACCCTTGCTCCGTTCCCGACCTGGGGGATTTGGCAGGAGCTGGTCGTGAAAGACTTACCCACCGCTGCAAAATTAACATTTATTTTAATTTCCCGAATAAAATCGTAAAATTTGTAACTAATAATCACGTTATTTGCTCTGTTATAATATGCAGATTTCCATAGTAATACCTTTAAAAGACGAAGCCGAGTCGCTACCCGAATTGCACGAATGGATAGTGAAGGTAATGACTGCTAACCAGTTCAGCTACGAAATACTTTTTATAGATGATGGAAGTAAGGATGGTTCTTGGAAAGTAATTGAAGATCTGCGTCAAAAAAACTCTAATGTCCGCGCTATAAAATTCCGTCGCAATTATGGCAAATCGCCCGCTTTATATGTGGGTTTTGAAGCTGTGAAGGGTGATGTGGTAATAACCATGGATGCCGATTTACAGGATAGTCCGGATGAAATTCCTGAACTCTACAAAATGATAACTGAAGAAGGTTATGATTTAGTGAGTGGATGGAAAAAGAAACGTCATGATAACGCAGTAACAAAAAATCTCCCATCAAAATTATATAACTGGACTAACCGTAAAATATCAGGCATTAAATTGCATGACATGAATTGCGGTTTAAAAGCATATCGCAAAGAAGTGGTAAAGAGTATTGAAATTTATGGTGAGATGCACCGTTTTATTCCTGTGCTTGCTAAAAACGCGGGCTTTGGAAAAATAGGTGAGAAGGTAGTTCAACATCAAGCGAGAAAATACGGAACTAGTAAATTTGGATGGGACAGATTCATTAATGGTTTTTTAGATTTAATGACCATTACGTTTTTATCAAAATTCGGAAAACGGCCAATGCACTTTTTTGGTTTGGTGGGTATGATTATGTTTTTTGTTGGATTTGCCGCTGCGTTTTATTTGGGAGTAGATAAATTATATCACGTGTTCAATCATATTGCAGCCCGTAAAATTGCTGACCGTCCTTTATTTTACATTTCGCTTACCACAATGATATTAGGTTCTATGATGTTTTTGGCAGGATTTTTAGGAGAGTTAATTCTACGTAACTCACCCGTTCGAAATAATTACTTAATAGAACAAGAGATCAATTAATGGTTTCCGAAACCAAAAAGAGACCACCACGCATCCCTCTTACCCCTGAAGAAGTTCAGGACTTTATCAAATTGAAAAGGTACAAAGAGCGAGCAAAAACCGAACGATTTAAAAATACAAAAACGTATAAAGTACTAAATGTATTTAATATCATTAGCATTGTTATTTACACGGAAATTATTTTTGCGTTTTTAGGCTCCTGTAATTTTACAACGCATTATATAAAATCAAACACATTTAATTATGGTGCGGAGATTTTAGGAGGAAGACGTGTATTCAGCACTGCGGTGTTTACAACTGTTAACGATAAGGTATACGAAGTGGGGGTTAACGACACTACAGCTTTACCGAAAAATTTTACTGGTTTAAGAGTAGGTTCCGATTGGTTATTACAAAAAGAAGTGAAAGTAAGATTTAAAAAGGGTGGGAAGGATTTTTACATTAAGCGTGCGTTTCCTTTACTGTTCATTTCAATTTTGTGGGGTATTGTAACGTTTGTGTTGTTTGGTTACAATATGAATCAGAATGAATATTCGTTGAATGTTGTTTCGTTCATCAATCTGCTCACCATGTTATCATTCATGTTACTCTAGTAATTCAGAGTCATACATATCTCCTGGAGAAATCATTTTTTCATCGTAAGGAATATGTTTTCCATAACGGCGTTTCATAATATCTTTTACGGCCGGGTGTGTTAAATCAAAATCTTTTAGAGGACGAAGTTTTCCGATATCAATTCCTAAAGCGTGATTGTAGAGCTTCCAAACAAATTCAGAGCAATATAATTCCTCATCACTCCAATTAAAACCTAAATCGTAATGGATTCCTAGTTGAGATTTAGCTTCCGTAAGCATTTTAGTACTGGCTTCCTGAGTTAATTTAGATTGATCCTTTAAACGTTTGATATAATATTTTCCATCAGCACTCATATCTACAAATTGTTCAAACGTATTTTTTGAAACAGGTTCAACAGCATGATAAACCATAGTCTTACCATTTTCAATTAATACAATCCCAACATGCGTGTATTTTGATTTAGTCGCGAGCTGAATGGCTTTCCCTTGTCCGGATGGATTAACAATAAAAACGATATCGCCGTTTTTTAGAGGTTTGTCTGATTTTAAATAAATAAATCCTGTTAAAAGGATAAAAGCTAAAAAGCTACAGATTAAAAAAATGTGTTTCCGCATAAATGTATAACGTGCGGAAAGATGGAAACGTTACAGCTTTAACAAAATTTTGGAGACTGTTCGGATGCAAGCGCTTATTGACGGCGATTGAGGAAAGCTTTTTAATTCGGAGATAATAAGTTCCACTTCAGCTTTTAATTCAGGGTATTTTCTGCAAATGTTGGTGGCAGTATAAATAGCAAACACCCTCGGCGCGTGTGGTAACGTGCCATTTTTTGCGAGCCTTAGAGAGATGTCAAATATTTCTCCGCAATATTTTTCAGGTATATCAATGTCGCGTAAGGTGCCAATAACATTTCGAATAGCACCTGTATGTTGATTCTCTTTATTTAAAAATTTAATGAGTTCAGGAATTTGCGGATAAATAGCTTTTGGCTGTTTGTGACTTAAATGTTGCAAAGTCCAGGAAGCGCGCATGCTAATTAAAGGATCGTTGCCTAATATAAGCTTGGTTAATTCTTTAGCAAGCTTCGGATTGTTTTCGTTTTCCTTAAGAAACTTGTTTACTTTTTTTAGACTGAAATATTTTATGTCTTTAATATCTTCCATTAGAATTGATTCCTCCATATGAGTATAACAACACCTAAAATAGCAATTAAACAGGCAAAAACAGATTGTAAAGTGATTTTCTCTTTGTACACTAATAAATTTACAGGCAATACAACTATCGGTAGCAAGGCAAAAATAGTTTGTGCTACTGCCACTTCAATTTTTTGAATAGCAATTAAAGAACAAGTTACACCGCAGATTGGTCCGAGAATAGTTCCGAGTACCATATAAGGTAGCGCATTGTTTTTATTGGACAAAATAGGTTTTGAATTAGCAATTAATTTTTTAGCGAACAACGACACTAAAAAAGCAGCAGCAAAAGCGAACAACAAACGGATCCAAACAGCGTGCATGGTGGGGATGTGTTCAGTATAATAATCCATTCCATATTTTGAAAGTACTAATCCTGTACCTTGACAAAGTGCGCCGATTATACCAAGGATAATTCCTGTTTTATCGCGTTTAAATCCTGCTTCTTCAGCCGCCGCAGTATCTTTTTTAGAAAGTGTTAACCAAATCACACCGCCAATTGTAATAGCAATGCCAAGTATGCCGATTAAATTTACTTTTTCACCAAGCACTAAAAAACCCATGCTTAATGCAGCGCCTGGTGCAAATGTTGTATACAAGCTCCCAAGTTTTGGTCCGAGTATGGTGAAGGATTTAAAACTGCAATAGTCTCCAATGGTAAAGCCAATAATTCCTGATGCGCCTAAAAAAACAAAGTGATACAATTGTGGTTGTGAAAATAAATCTACAATGGAAAGAGAATTAGTAAAAAATAAAATTATGGAAATTAAAATCCAGGCCAGTAACAAACGGTATTGATTTACAGGAGCTGTTCCAATTCGTTTAGCAGCTTCTGTGAATGGAAAAATACCTAGACTCCAACAAAGAGTAGTAACGAGTGCAATTAACTCACCACTCATTGTTGTGAAGATTTAGTAGTATGAATTTTTGAGTTATCTATCATTCTTTTAATTGTTAGAGTCATCCTGAGCTTGCCGAAGGGCGCTCATTTAGAATAATTCCTTTCACCGAAAATAATACTTCCTATGCGTACCATTGTACTTCCTTCTTCAATGGCAATTTTGTAATCGCCGCTCATGCCGAAGGAAAGATGTTTAATGTTTAATGTTTGATGTTTGTTGGAGAAGTCCTTTAACGATTTGAATTCTTTTCGAATCTGAGCTTCGTTATCTGTATTGGAAGCCATTGCCATGAAACCACACACTTTAATGTTTTGAAGTTGTTTGTATTCTTCAGAAGCGAAAATAGCCTCGCATTCTTCAAATGATAAACCAAATTTAGTTTCTTCCTTCGCGATATAAATTTGTAAGAGGCAATTAATGACGCGATTGTTTTTTTGAGCTTGTTTATTTATTTCTTGTAATAATTTGAAACTATCAACCCCATGAATTAAATGTACAAACGGCGCAATGAATTTAACCTTGTTACTTTGTAAATGTCCGATGAAATGCCAATTGATATCTTTTGGAAGTTGTTCTTGCTTATCAACTAATTCCTGAACATAATTCTCACCAAAATCTATTTGTCCGGCGTTATAAGCCTCTAAAATAGCTTCGTTGGGTTTTGTTTTAGATACCGCAACAAGCGTCACGTGCGGAGGAATACTTTTTTTTATTTTATCTAGGTTCTCTTTTACTGACATTTCTAGTCTTCAAAAGTATAAATAACCAAACCGCTTCTCATTTTAGGCTCCACCCAAGTTGATTTTGGTGGCATGATGTTATTGGTATCGGCAATCCATTTTAAATGCTCCATAGTAACCGGATACAATCCAAAAGCGATGGCAGCTTTTCCTTCGTCAACCTGTTTTTTTAATTCAGAACTTCCTTTAACTCCGGGAACAAAACCAATGCGTTTATCTGTTTTTAAATCGTGAACATCAAAAATAGGAGAGAGGATATGCTCTGTTAAAATAGCAGCATCTAAACTTCCAACCGGATCTTTTGCGTTATAAGTGTCAGCTTTTGCTTTTAACGAATACCATTTTTTATCGGTGTACATCGAGAGTTCGTGTTTGGAAGTGGGTTTAAAATCATCGCCTTTTACTTCTGTTACATCAAACTTCGTTTTTAGTTTCTTAATTAAATCGTTTACCGATAAATTATTTAGATCCTTCACTACACGATTGTAATCGTAAATTTTTAATTGGGATTCAGGAAAGAAAACGCCTAAATAATAATTAAAAGCTTCTTCACCGGTGTAATTTTTCTTTGTGCTTCGTTTAATTTTTCCCAATAGAGCAGAGGAGGCCGAACGATGATGGCCATCTGCAATATAGATATTAGGAATTTGAGAAAAACGTCCTGCAATTAGTTGAACTGTTTTTTTATCTTTCACTACCCAAAGGGTGTGACGAACCTTATCGGTTGTCGTAAAGTCGTAATCGGGCTTTTCATTTAAAGTGTCGTTGGTAGTTTTATCAATGACAGTATCATTCGGATAACAAAATAAAACGGGCTCTGCATTGAATTCACAAACCTCTAAGTAATCTTTTAATTTTTCTTCACGAGATGTAATAGTTTGTTCGTGAATTTTAATAACACCTTCTAAATAGTCATCAATACTTGTGCAAGCAATAATCCCAACATAAGTATTGTTTTCTTTTACTTGTCGGTATACATAATAACACGGACTTTCATCCCGCAAAAATATTTTCTCCTTAACGAAACTCTTGAATTTATTTTTTACTTTTTGAAGTCTTTCACGGGAACCCGGTTTTGTTTTGATATTATCATCGAAATCAGGATTAATAACATGAAGAAATGTAAATGGATTTCCGGCAAGTTTCTCGCGGAGTTCAGATGGATTGTATCCGTCAACGGAACGCGATGCGACTAAGTGAACTTTGTCGTTTTCAGGGCGGATTGCTCGGAAGGGGATAACCTTAGCCATAGTTCTTAAAGTACAAATTAATTCAACGCTGCGATAAGCTTCTCTGCTAACTCAACTCCAATTCTCTCTTGCGCCTCGTTTGTAGCTGCACCAATATGAGGAGTTAATGAAATTTTCGCGTGTTGTAATAAAGCTGCTGCTGGTTTTGGTTCGTTTTCAAAAACGTCTAAACAGGCGTGAGAAATTTTTCCGCTATTTAAAGCTTCTATCAAATCATTTTCATCAATAACACCACCGCGGGCTGAATTAATTAAAATAACACCATCTTTCATCAAGGCGATTTCTTTCTTAGTAATTAATTTCCCACCCGGTACATGGAACGTAATGAAATCACTTTGTTCTAAAACTTTTTCTAATGGAATGGTGTTTAGTTTTACTTTAATGGGACTAACAGTCGCCACTTCCATGTCAATAGTCGCTTCAGTAACAAACGGATCAAAAGCATTTACTTTCATTCCTAAACCTAAAGCAATTCTAGCAACACTTTGTCCGATGCGACCAAAACCAACAATGCCCATAGTTTTTCCGCGAAGCTCAACACCTTTTGCGTATTTCTTTTTTAGTTCTTCAAATTTAGCTTCACCGTTTGTTGGCATTTGACGGTTGCTGTCGTATAAAAAACGAACCGAATTAAATAAATGAGCGAATACTAATTCCGCAACTGAATTTGATGAAGCTGCCGGTGTATTAATTACATTAATGCCTTTGCTTCTTGCATATTCTACATCTATATTATCCATACCAACACCACCGCGACCAATAACTTTTAAACCCGGACAAGCATCAATAACATCTTTACGAACTTTTGTTGCGCTACGCACAGTTAAAGCCACATAACCTTTTTCGTTAATTACTTTTGCTAAATCTTCTTGTGCTACTTTATCAGTGATAACAGTAAATCCTGCTTTTTCTAAAAGCGCTTTTCCGGTACTGTCTATGCCATCGTTGGCTAAAATTGTTTTGCCCATAGTTTTATTATATGGAACAAATATAAAAATAAAAAACCGTCTACCTTAGGTAAACGGTTTTTAAAAAGAATAACAGGTCTTTTAACCCCTTAGCCAATCTGCCATTCTTTATTCCTTAATTGATAATGTTTTTGAATCGGAGTAGCTGTTTTCAGTAAAATCAATCGATTTCCAGTTCTTTATTTCTTTTGTTTTGGCAATAACTACTTTTTCTTCATTTAAGTTGCATTTAACCTCACTTGCCGAATATGTTTTTTTCAATTTCGCTTTTTGATTAAGGTATCCGATAAAAAATGGTGAGCAAATTTCTATTCCGAACATTGCTACTATTACAATTTGAATTAGCGTTTTCATAAAAATATAGTTTTAGGTTAAACAATCTTTGTAATCTCTGTTACTAATTATTACGAATGGACTTAAAAAATGGTTGGTTGAAAAGACCTGTAATTAGCAAGTGGTCGGTTTTATTGAATAAGTGGTAGGTTTTCGGTCACTAAAAAACAGTCTGATTTTTTCAATTTTTGACATAAAAAAAGCAGCACTGAGTAGAGTGCTGCTTATAATGAGTAAACGTAAATATTATCCTTTTTGTTTCTCGAATGCTTTCATAACATCCACTAAAACCTGTACGCTTTCTAATGGTAATGCGTTATATAAAGAAGCACGGTAGCCACCAACATCACGGTGACCACGAATGCCACTGATGTTTGCGTCTTTCCATAATTTGTCAAACTCAGGTTCTAATGCTGCATCTTTTAATAAGAAGCAAACATTCATATTACTACGATCTTCTTTTACAACGGTACCAACAAATAACGGGTTACGGTCGATTTCATTATATAAGCAATCAGCTTTTTTCTGATTTAAATCTTGTATCCAACTAATGCCACCGTTTTTCTTTAACCATTGTAAAGTTAAATATGTAACGTAGATAGGAAACACAGGAGGCGTATTATACATACTTCCGCCTTTAATGTGTACTTGGTAATCTAACATGCTTAGCATTTTGCGTCCTGTTTTACCAAGCGCATCTTTTTTCACCATTACCATTGTACTTCCTGCGGGCCCCATGTTTTTTTGTGCACCGGCATAGATCAATGTAAAGTCTTTTGCATTTACTTTAGAACTAAAAATATCAGAACTCATGTCACACACTAATGGAACACTCGTTTTAGGAAACGATTTCATTTGTGTTCCGTAAATAGTATTGTTGCTGGTGATATGTAAATAATCTAAATCAGTTGGGATATCATATCCTTTTGGGATGTAGGTGAAATTTTTGTCTTCAGATGATGCTAATACCTTTGTATTGCCAATCATCTTTGCTTCTTTAATAGCTTTGCTGGCCCATACGCCGGTGTTTACATAACCCGCAGTTCCGTTTTCGCGTAATAAATTGTAAGGAACCATAGCGAACTGTAAGCTAGCACCACCTCCTAAATACAGCACTTCGTATTCGTCGCCAACTTCAAACAATTCTTTTACAAGACTGCGCGCGTCATCCATTACCTTTTCGTAGTTTTTGCTACGGTGGGAAATTTCCAATAACGATAAATTTAAATTATCGAAATTGATACAAGCTTCTGAGGCTTGCTTTAATACTTCGGCCGGTAAAATACCAGGACCCGCGCTAAAATTGTGAACTTTTGACATAAAGAAAGGTTTTAAATTCGAATCAAATTTATAAAGAAAATCAGAATTCAACTCAGAGTTTGATGATTTTCTTTGATTTATTTTCTAACTCAATAATTAAATAGCTTTTGGCGCTCAATTGCCAGCCTTCCACATTGCTAAAAACAAGTTGACCTTTATTATCAATCAAACGATGGCCTTCTTCATCTTTAATTAAATAGTATTGGTTGGTAACAGGCGTAATAGTTCCTTTTGTTTTCAGAACAGTTTCGCCTTTCAAATTCAGTAAGAAGGTTTCTTGTTTCAATACACAAATACTTAGTCCTTCATTAAAATCGGTAGCCGAATTGTATTTACATGGAATTACCAAGCTTAATTTTCTATCCACAAAACCATACTTACCTTTTCGTTTAATGCGGATTAAATTATTTTGTGCAAAATTTACTTCTTCGTAAGCATCGTAATCAATACTTACACGTCCGTTAATATCCATTAAAGCTTGTTTGTTTTTCTTTACCAGCTTAAATAATTTTACATTGGTGTAGAATGAAACTGGTAATTCTTTTTTGTAATCAAAATCAATTCCGGTTAAAAAACAACCTTTTCCATCAAAGAAACCATACTGATTATTTTTTACGGTGATGAATATATTGTTCTCGGCTTTCAACACTAAATCATATTGAGGTGGTAAAACAACACTGTCGTTTTCGTTAATCAATCCATAAAGATTATCCAATTTCACAATAGCAATTTTATTTTCATCAAAATCAGAAATCCATTGGTAACGTGCCTTTGAAGTCAGTCCTGTTTTCGTTACAAAACCATACAGACCGTCATTCAAATAGTAAGCAAAACCATTTTTAAAATCGCCAAGTCTGTTATATTGAGGAGATATTATACTATTGCCATAAACATCTACAGCACCGTATTTATTATTGGTTTTTACAATGTAAATGTTTTCACTTTGCTCCGATAGATCTTGAAAGGGCCCTGCCGATTTTTGTCCTTGTCTGTTAATTAAAAACCATTGATTGTTTATTTTTACAGGTGCATTTCCGTAAGTGAAAGTAAACGCATCATTATAAAAAGCATTGAACACATTTTGATTTTCTTTATTAATAAAAAATACTGAATCGTTTTTATACACAACTGCTAAACCTTCTTTAAAGGTGGTGGCTTCATCGTATTGCGGAAGTATTACATATTTTCCGGTTGTATCAACAAACCCGACATAATCGCTGTCGTTTACTAATATCAAAATTTTATTATTGAGTTCAATTTCTTTATTGATTGAAGCTTTAAAAGGAAACTCAGGATAATTTTGCACAAAGCTTTGTAGTTCTTCATTATTATAAGATTTCACTGTTAAAGCGTACAATAATTTCCAGGCTTCATTAATAAAATGACTGTTTTTGTAATTAGTTACATAAAAATCAAGCCCTTGTAAATCATTGTTCTTTCTATAAATTTCAAACAACTCATCTTGAGCTTGTCCGACAAATTTGTTTTTAGGGAATTTAGAAATGAAGGCATTAAACTGTTCTGCATTTTTAAGAGGCGTTTGCTCTTCAAAAACCTGTTTATCAAATAGAGTATAATACTCGTTGTAAAAATAATTTTCAGGAAAACGCAACATAAATATTTTTGTGCTATCACTCACATTGTAAGTAAGATTAAGCTTGTAGCTTAATTCATCTCTTAAGTACAAGGCATTAAATTTTTGTTGAAATGTGGCATAAGGATTAGCCAGTAAAAACTGCTCGTACGCTTTAACGGTATTAGTCTTTGAAGCTTTTAAAAGCGACTTTTCTGCTATGCTATCAGCGCAAATCAGGATACTCAAACTGTCTATTTTATAGTTAAAATAGGATTCCTTAAGTCGGGTAGTCTTATAATAATTTCCGGCTAAAGTGATGAACTTAGAGGCACTATCAGTGTTCGAAAATGGGTTATCGGTTCGGAAGTAAATTGTGGCTAAACCATAGGCTGCGGCGGCTTTGTGGCTCTTTTTGAGCTCTCCATAAAACAACTTTTTAGCCTTAAAATAATCGTAAATGCTAAGCGCTTCATAAGCAGCTTCAATTTTAGAGGCCCGAACACCGGTCACTGTTAATATTAGGTAGAAAGTAAGGAGTTTATAGGCCTTCATCAGCCTTCAAAAGTATACTTTTGTACCGTTCAATAAGCTAAAAAATGTTCACAAGCGGCCGTATAGTCTTTACATTAGTGTTTTTACTCGTTTTTATAGGGTATTTGGTATGGTCGTTTCGTAAAGACAAAGTTATTAACAAGACGCATTATCCTAAGGCTTATAAGACCATTTTAGGGCTAATTTTAATATTATTTACACTTTATCTAATTGTTAAGCTCCGGAAATTCTTGTAATTCGAAAAAAATTGCTATATCTTTGTTACTTAATTGAATAAACCATAAAACCACAAAAAAAGGAATGAAAAAGTTAGTTATAATATTTGTCTTATTATTCTTCGTAAAAATAAACTTCTCGGCAACGCTTGTTGTTGAAGGTAAGTATCAAAACAAGAATGTATACGTACAGAATTTTTTCGGGGGATCAGGTGTAGGTTTTTGCGCGTTTGAAGTTAAAGTAAACGGTAACATTACTACTGATGAAGTTAACTCGAGTGCATTTGAAATTGATTTAGGAGAATTGAAATTAAAATACGGCGATAGAGTAACTATCGAGATTATGCACAAGGATGGTTGCCAGCCAAAAGTATTAAACATGGAAGATTTAAAACCGAAGCCATCTTTCGAGGTTTTAACAATGAACATTACGTCCAGCGGTTTATTAAAGTGGTCAACTAAAAATGAAG
Organism: Bacteroidia bacterium; assembly: GCA_018000995.1. Classification (GTDB taxonomy): domain Bacteria; phylum Bacteroidota; class Bacteroidia; order B-17B0; family Aurantibacillaceae; genus JAHEYG01. The sequence goes on along the minus strand of JAGNIU010000011.1, from coordinate 65,079 downwards.
CCGGAGCTTTACCTTATATTATCGAGCAATTTAAATGGAACAAATGGGTGCCGGTTGGTGAAGTTGACGGTGTTGGTACTCCTGAATCTCATGATTATTCTTTTCAAGTAACAACTCACAGTGGTGAAAATAAATTCCGTGTAAAACAAGTTGGTTTAGGTTCTATCCCCCGTCATTCAAACAATGTTGTTTTAAATTCAATGATTGAGAAACCAAAATTTGAAGTGAAAGATGGCGCATTAGGATTTTCTTATGAAACAGGTTTTGAGGTTTACGATGCTTATGGCTTAGTAGTTAAAAAAGGTTTCGGTAAAGAAGTGAGAATTGACAACCTTGATAAAGGGAAATATTATTTATGCTACGATAATCAAATTACTGAATTCAGTAAGAAAAAATAAAAGGTTCTGATAGTTTAATAAAGAAAGCGGCGAGGAAAGAAAATGAAAAATTTAGCATTTGTACTGGGATTATTTCTACTGGTAAATCAGGCTAAATCAGGAGTACTTGTTGTTGAGGGTAAATTCCAAAACAAAAACATTTATGTTCAAAATGCTTACGGCGGATCCGGTGTAGGATTTTGTGCGCTTGAAGTAAGAGTAAATGGACAAATTACAACCGACGAAGTAAACTCAAGCTCATTCGAAATTGATTTAAGTGCGTTGTCATTAAAATATGGTGATAAGGTAACTATCGAGATTACTCACAAAGATTTTTGCAAACCTTTTGTTTTAAATGCTGAAGATTTAAAACCACGGCCTACTTACGAAGTTCAAGCTATGAATGTAAGTTCAACCGGAATTTTGCGTTGGAGTGCCAGTAAAGAAAGCGGCCCATTACCTTACGTTATCGAACAATACAAATGGAATAAATGGGTACCTGTTGGAACTGTTGATGGTATAGGAACTCCTGAGTTACACGATTACGCTTTTCAGGTTGCATTACATAGTGGAGAAAATAAATTCCGCGTTAAGCAAATTGGTTTAGGTTCGTTGCCAAAAATCTCGAGCGCTGTAATTATTAAATCAATAAGCGAAAAACCAAATTACGCTTTAACAAAAGATTATAACACTTTACAGTTTACATCAGAAACATTTTATGAATTGTACGATGATTACGGCATTGTAAAAAAAGGCTACGGAAAAGAAGTTAAGTTAGATAACATGAAGAAAGGTATTTACTATTTGTGTTACGATAATCAAATTACCGAATTCGAAAAGAAGAAAAGATAATACTTCCTGAATTTTTAATTTTTCCAAAAGATGAATAAGTTTAAAAAAGTTTTTGCCGTTTATGCTGCATGTTTACTTTTAACTATTCTGATAGCTTATGCTGATCGTAACGATTCTCCTGGATATTATGCGGCTCATGGCCTTGGTACAGTAGTTTCCGAGCTTCTAACTATGTCTTTTGTGTTATTTTTAGTTTACTCTTTTTTTTATGGCATTGTTAAGTTAATTTGGATTGGAATAAAGAAAATTCAATTTATACTGGACTTTATTGCATTTCTAAAAGGAGATATTTGAATTCATTTAAGATCATTGCTGTCGCACCCCAAACAATTTTACCCTGTATGTCAAAATACGGGGTTTTTAATTTAATACCTGCTGTAGGTTCAACAGTTGTTTGTTTTACTATGTGAGGTGATCTCAAATCATCTACAGTAAACTCAATTACATTCTGAACTTCATTCACGTTAAGTATGTAGGTCGCATCCTCTTCATTTAAAACTGCAACAAATGGTGTTACCATAAATTTACTTACCGGAATATAAATTGGAGTGAGTTGTCCAAGAACTTCAATGTTGTTTTGTATCCCAATTTCTTCATGACATTCACGTAACGCAGTTTTCTCAAGTGTAATATCACTCTCGTCAAACTTACCACCAGGCAAGCTTATTTGTCCGCTATGCACCCCTTTGTAAATATGGCGTTCAATAAGCGGAATAAAGAAACCATTATTGCGTTTAACCAGTAATATCAGAACCGCACTGCTTTTGTAATGTTCGGGATTAAGATCTTCGTGCCGCATGTTCTCACGGTTAACGTGCGCCATTTCAAATTGCACCTCTGTACCCGGCAAAGGCAGCTTTAATTGCTGTTTTAGCTTAGATAAAAAGGTGGTTTCCATAGTTACAAAGGTAAGATATTACTCCCTTAAATAAGCGAAAATTCTTACCTTTGCCTTGTTGGATTTAGACGATATAAATTCACTAAAAAATCCTACACGGTTTACACTATGAGCGAGATTAAGTTGAATACTATTGAAGAGGCTATTACTGACCTTAAAAACGGAAAGGTAATTATTGTTGTTGATGATGAAGACCGCGAGAACGAGGGCGATTTTTTAACAGCGGCCCGTAATGTTACACCTGAAGTAATCAACTTTATGGCAACGCATGGCCGTGGTTTAATTTGCGCTTCTATTACTGAAGAAAAGGCAAAGGAACTCGAATTAAATTTAATGGTGAGTAAAAATACAGCCTCTCACGAAACAGCGTTTACAGTCTCTGTGGATTTATTAGGACACGGTTGTACTACCGGAATTTCTGCGCAAGACAGAGCTAAAACAATTCAAGCATTAATCAATCCACAAATGAAGCCTTCCGATTTTGGAAGACCGGGACATATATTTCCACTCATTGCAAAAACAGGCGGCGTGTTACGTCGTACCGGACATACTGAAGCTACAATAGATTTAGCTGTGATGGCAGGTTTTGAGCCTTGTGGTGCATTGGTGGAGATTATGAATGAAGATGGTACGATGGCGCGCTTACCGGATTTAATGAAGATTGCAGAGAAGTTTAATTTGAAAATAGTTTCTATAAAAGATTTAATCTCTTACCGTTTAGCAAAAGAAACAATTGTTGAGCGACAAGTAGAAGTAAACATGCCAACCAATTGGGGCGATTTTAAATTAGTGGCTTATAAAGTAAGCACTAACGGTGAAGAGCACATGGCTTTAGTAAAAGGGGAGTGGAAGGAAGATGAATCGGTTTTAGTACGCGTGCATTCATCTTGTGTAACAGGCGACGTATTTGGTAGCTGTCGTTGCGATTGCGGTCCGCAATTACATGCCGCTATGGAAATGATTGAGAAAGAAGGAAAAGGTGTTATCGTTTACATGAATCAAGAGGGAAGAGGCATTGGCTTATTAAATAAATTAAAAGCTTACAAATTACAAGAGAAAGGCCGCGATACGGTTGAAGCTAATTTAGAACTTGGTTTTAAAATGGATGAACGCGATTATGGAATTGGCGCACAAATTATACGTGACCTTGGTGTAACAAAAATAAAATTAATGACTAACAATCCTAAAAAGCGTGCCGGTTTAATTGGTTATGGTTTAGAGATTGTAGATAATGTTCCAATCATTATTACTCCCAATCCTCACAACGTAAAATATCTCCAAACCAAAAAGGAGAAAATGGGACATAGTTTTTAAACCGCTGTATTTTTCCTGTACTTAAAATACTTAATGGTTTCAAGAATCAACACTAAACTTCCTGCGCCTATTAAGGAAGGGATGAAATGTTGGTAGCCCGGAAATTCAAAACTAAACACTTGTTGTAAAGAAGGGACAGAAATAATCAATAACAACATGGCTAATGTTGCAGGTACAATTAATAACACGGCTAAGTTTTTCTCCATTAATACAGATATAAAACTTCTGGTTTTTGAAAGGTTGGAAAGGATAAGAAAAATATTCCCTAAAATAAGTGAGCAGAAGGCAATGGCTCTTACTTCTCCGTCGGTATGACCTTCACTAACCGAAAGAAAATAAACTGAAACAACAATTGCTAATAACAATAAACCTTGCAATACACTTGAGATTATTTTTTTACCACCAAAAAATTGTTCGTTCGGATCTCTTGGCAATCTTTTCATAATTCCCTTTTCTTCCTGCTCCGATTCAAATACAATTGAACAAACCGGATCAATAATTAATTCCATAAACACAATGTGCAATGGCATTAATAATAATGGGAGCGAAGTAATGAATGCGGGTAATAAGGTTAATCCTATTATTGGAATATGAATGGCAATAATATACGACATCGCCTTTTGCAGATTATCAAAGATTCTTCTTCCCGAACGAATTGCAGAAACTATAGAAGCGAAATTGTCATCCAATAATACCAATGAAGAAGCTTCCCTTGCCACATCCGTTCCCTTATTCCCCATAGCGATTCCAATGTTAGAAGCTTTTAAAGCAGGCGCATCGTTCACGCCATCGCCTGTCATAGCTACAATTTCATTGTTTGCTTTTAGAGCTTCTACAATACGTAATTTTTGTTCCGGAATTACACGAGCGAAAATATTAATCTGAAGTATTTTTTTTCTTAATTCTTCATCACTTAATTTTTTTAATTCATCTCCTGTCATGATTTCCTTTTTCGGATCTAAACCAATTTGCATGGCGATGCTTTTAGCTGTGGCCGGAAAATCACCCGTTATCATAATTACTTTTATGCCTGCTTCATCACATTCTTTAATGGCTTGGGGAATTTCGGGACGAATAGGGTCTTCTAAACCAATTAATCCTAAAAAATTAAATTCAAAACCGGTTTGCGAATCGGGTAGTGAATTGTTTTTATGGGAACTGTCTGCCACACCTATAACTCTGTAACCTTGCTCAGCCATTTGTTTAACGGCAGCTAAATGTTTTGCAGTGTCTTGTTCGTTTAGTTTACATAATTTGAAAATGGTTTCAGGTGCGCCTTTAGTTGAAACAGTAATTACTTTTTCCAAATCTTCAACCACGCGGGTCATAGCCAATAATTCGCGACTCAAAGCATACTCTTTAAGGAGTTTATGATTTGAAATATTTTCTTCTGCAACATCAGCATGCGTTTTGCTGATAGCTTTCTCCATCGGGTCAATCGAATCTTTTTGTGAGGCGCGATGGGCTGTAAGTATTAAATGACTGAGTTGATTTTTTTGTTTGAGAAAATCAGAACTCTTAAATAAATCTTTACCGTTATATAAAACAGCAATCTCCATTTTGTTTTGGGTGATAGTTCCTGTTTTATCGCTACATAAAATTGTGGCTGAGCCTAAAGTTTCAATAGCTGATGGTCTTCTTGTTAAAACATTCTTTTTTGATAATCGCCACGCACCTAATGCTAAAAACACAGTTAATACAACGGGGAATTCCTCCGGTAAAATAGCCATGGCAGCAGCCAATCCATTTAAGAGGGATGAAATAAAGTTTCCTCTCGTAAAATAAAAAGCAAGGACTGTTCCAACACTAATGATTCCGCCAATAATAAAAAGATTTCTTATCAGAACTTTCATTTCTTTTTGCAGGCGCGTTTCGTCTTCTTCTATTGTTTGTAGCGAGCTTCCAATTTTTCCGAATTCAGTATGAATGCCTGTTGAAGTTACTACTGCAAAGCCTTTTCCTTGTACAACTAATGTTCCGCTGAATAATAAACCGTGCGTATTACTCTCATCTTCCTGAACAACTTTGTTAACGGCAAGCGATTCCCCTGTTAAAAGCGACTCATCAACGGTAAGATTAATTGCTTCTAATACTTTTGCATCGGCAGGAACACGGTCGCCCTCGTGTAAAATCATTACATCACCCGGAACAACTTCTCGTCCCGCAATGCGAATTTCTTTTCCATCTCTTATAACCAATGCTCTTGGCGACGAAAGATTTTTCAAAGCTTCTAAAGCTTTTTCGGTTTTTTGATATTGATAAAAGGTTATGAAAATAATTATGAAAATGGTGGATAATAAAATCCCTCCTTCTTTATAATCTCCCAATAACATATAGAGTGCCCCACAGCTAATCAATAAAATAAACATGGGCTCTTTTATTACTTCAAAAGCAATGCGCCAAAGGTTTTTCGATTTTGATGAGGGCAATTCGTTGAAACCGTGTTGTTTCAGTTTTTCACTGACTTCTATGTTACTTAATCCTTTTAACATGAGAAACATTAATTTACTAATAATTGGTTTAAGTTACTGATGTTTGTTATCACACGGTAAGTTGATGTTTGTCACTTTTAATAAACTTACTTATGCTTTTATAGCCCAACGCAATTTAGCAGACTTAGCTCTTGGATTCGCATTACATTCTTCGGCAGTTGGACGAATAGGGTCGGGTGCTATTTCTTTAAATATGCCTTCACGGAAAAAATATTGAAATGATTTTTTTACGCGGCGGTCTTCACCCGAATGAAAAGAAAGTATAGCAACTCTTCCACCCGGTGCTAAGGCATCGGGCAATTTCTCTAAAAATTTTTCTAATACTCCAAATTCATCATTCACTGCAATGCGTAATGCCTGAAAGGTGCGTTGACAAGATTTTTTTATTTCGTCTTTTGTAATATTCTTTGGCACTTGATCTAAGGCTTCTGTAATTACTTCTTGGAGGTCTTTTGTAGTAGCAATAATCATCCCTTTAGCTAATTTATCAGTAACCATTTTAGCAATATGTTTGTAATAAGGTTCGTCGGAATATTCAAGAAGTAATTCCCCCAACTCTTCTACAGAGAGTGTTTTTAAAAATGCCGCCGCTGATTTTCCTTTTTTCGGATTTAATCTAAGGTCTAACGGACCATCAATCTTAAAAGAAAATCCTCTATCCGGATTATCGATTTGCATAGAAGAAACGCCAAGATCAGCTAAAACGAAATTTAACGGACCAGCCTCTGCTACAATTTGATCTATACCTGCAAAATTCATTTGACGTATAGCTAAAACATCTTCTCCGTAACCTAAAGCCGCTAAGCGTTCTTTTGTTCTTGGTAATTCAAAGGGATCAACATCAGTAGCAAATAGTTTCCCTTTGGGACCTAAAAGTTTTAATATTTCAAGAGAATGTCCGCCGTAACCAAGAGTGGCGTCTAATCCAACTTGTCCTTTTTTTATTTTCAGAAAATCTAATATTTCTTTTACTGCAATAGAACGATGCATACCTGCAGGGGTCTTGCCTTGTTGAATAACCTTTTCAATATCCGCCGCGTATTGTTCGGGATTTAGTTCTTTGTATTTTTCTTTAAACGCTTTTGGGTGTGTGCCTTTATAACGTACGCGTCGTGGTTTTTTTGGTCCCTGCTCTTCCATTCCGTAAAGGTAACAATTTAGCCTTTGATGACGGGTTTATTCTCAGCTTCTATAACTTCAACGGTTGTTGTTGGAGGTTTAGCAATGGTCATTAAATAAAACATGACCAATACAGTGACAATTGCCGTTGCAATGAAGGCAGTTGCTGCATCAAAATAAAACCAAATCAAACCGGTGAGTGAACTTGCTAGCATGGCACATATACTTTGGAATCCTGTAAAAGTGCCGATAGCTGTGGCTGTATCTTTTTTAGGTGTGATGTTGGATATCCACGCTTTGGAAATTCCTTCGGTGGCGGCTGAAAAAAGACCATACACAAAAAACAAAGCGAAGAATAAATATTTATTGGTGTTAAAAGCCATTCCAAAATACACTAATGCAAATAAACCCAATCCGGTAATAAAAATAGTTTTTAGTCCGATGCCATCCGCCAAAATCCCAATAGGAAAAGCAAACAAAGCATAAATAAGATTATAAAAAATGTACATACCAATTATGGTTGTATCGTCAAAGCCTGACTGCTTAGCTTTTAATAAAAGAAAAACATCCGAACTATTGAAGAGGGTGAAAACTAAAAGGCCAATAACTAATTTGCGGTACATAGCCGGACTTTGTTTCCAATACTTAATAAAGGAAAAGAAAGTAACCTTATGTTTTGGTTTCTGGTCAATTGTTTTTTTGTCTTTTATTAATAGAGTTGAAAAAAAAGCAATTAGACCGGGAATGAAAGCTACTAAAAAAAGTGTTTTATAATCTTCAGGGAAATAATACAAATAAAGTAGAGCTAGTGATGGTCCTAATACAGCACCGAAAGTGTCCATTGAGCGATGAAAGCCAAATACTTTTCCTTTTGTTTTTTGAGTCGCTTCATCTGATAACATGGCGTCTCTGGCGCCTGTTCTTAAACCTTTCCCAAAACGATCGAGTGTTCTTGCAGAAAAAATCCAGAGAGGATAAACAAACGCCACCATCATGGGTCTTGATATAGCGCTTAATAAATATCCGAGTTGAATGAATGGAGTTCGTTTTCCTGTGGTATCAGAAAGTTTTCCGAAATAACCTTTACTTAATCCGGCCACCGCTTCAGCTACACCTTCGAGTACACCAATAAGTACAACCGAAAAACCAATTGTCTTTAAATAAATAGGCATAACAGGGTAAAGCATTTCGCTAGCCACATCAGCGAATAAACTAACCAACGATAAAATCCAAATAGTACGTGTTATGTATTTCAAGACGGTGTTGTGTTAGGGCAGGAATTAATTCTTATAAGCTTCAAGCTTATAGCGGATTAAATCGCCTTTCGAATTCATTACCAATAAAATATTATGACCATCAAACTGACGTTGAATATCAAAAAACACAAAATAATTATCGCCGATTTTTAAGTAGTGATAAATATTAAGTGTGGTGTAATTTTTATTTTTTTGTTTGGCTTCGGTAAATGGAAAATTAATTAGTTTTTCTTTTTCTATTATGACTAAATCTTTATGAATGGAAGCCATATTGGTATTCCTTTTAATTTTAAAATCCGCAGCGGTATCTTTTATACCAGTTTTGGCGGCCACTAAAAATCCTTTGGTATAATATTGAACCAATTTAAAATCGGCATTGCTTCTTGTTAAACTGTCTAAATGATATAGAGCTACTTCCTCAACAAAACGTTTGTTTTGAGCTATTGTGTTTAAGGATAAGAAAATTACCAGAGTAAGTGTTATGTTTTTTAGTGCTGACATATAATATGGGTTTGAATGAGATAAAAATAAACATTCTCATTCTTACTTGCAATAGAAAAAGTGAGAACTATGTAAGTTTTTCTGTTAATGCTGTAACACTCGCGGGTTTCAATATCTGCTACTTTGTATTTAATTAATTAAACTTAAAACAAACAAATAAATATCATGAAAAAATACATTTTTATAGCAATAGCCGCATTTGGAGTGTTAGCATGCACGAATACGAGTAAGGAAGAGTTAGTGCGACAACAAAGAGACTCTCTTTTAGGCGTGATTGAAAGCAGCGAAACCACAGTTAATGAATATATCACCTACTTTAATGAAGTAGAACGTAATTTAGATTCAGTAACAGCCCGCCAACGTGTTATTATGATGAACACCGGTAAAAAGGATTTGAAAGTAACTCAGAAGGAAAGAATCGCTCTTGAAATTAAAGCTATTAATAAGTTGATGGACTCTAATAACAAAAAAATTAAAGAGCTCCGTGGTAAATTTAATGCTTCAAACAAGAAGAATGTTGAATTAGAAAAAACAATCGACATTTTAAATAATCAATTAACCATGAAGTATGTGGAGTTAATTAATTTGAATGAAGAATTAAAAGGACTGAACGAAGAAGTAGCTGAATTTAGAATTGTGGTTGACACCTTAATGATTAGAAATAGTCAGTTATCACAAAGTATCGAGAATAAATCAGGTGAATTACGTGCCGCTTATTATATTGTTGGAACTTCTGTTGATTTACAACAATGGAACTTAGTGGATAAGCAAGGTGGCTTTTTAGGAATTGGACAAACAGCTAAATTGAGTAATAATTTAGACATGAATATGTTTACTAAAATCGATTATTTGCAAACCACAACAATCCCTATTAATAGTAAAGGAATCAAAATTATAACAACGCATCCAACAGGTTCATTTTCTTTAAATAAAAATGGTAGAACTGTAGAGAGTATTACCATCAACGATCCTGAATTATTTTGGAGCGCTTCAAAATACTTAGTGATTTCATTATAAATTATTAACCATGAACCGACATTAAGGATTTAATCCAAAGTGGGATACGGTTTCGATAGTTCCCGAAAAAGTCATCAATTAATTGATGACTTTTTTTTGATATTTTGTTATCCCGCTTATTTTTTGTTATTTCAGGCTGTAACCCTAACCAATTTTAGCGTTATCGTAACCGGAATGAACTATTTTCTGAAACATTTACTTAGTGGTGTTTTTATTCTAAGCTTTTTGCAATCCGCAAAATCTCAGAATTTTGTAGCGGATTCCAGTTTCGAACACAATAAATATATTCCGCTCATTCTTTCTTCTATTGGTGCAAATAACTCTTGGTCGGCACCAACAATGGGAACTACCGATTTATTTTGCGAGTGTAGTAAAAAAGACAAAGCAAAGTCTGAATCACAAGTGCCTAATAACCCAATGGGCATTCAAAAAGCCAATAGCGGAAAATGTTACGCCGGATTCTATTTATTTTCGCATCACGATTACCGTGAATTTTTAATTACTCAATTAACAGCACCTTTAACCGGTGGTGTAAAATACGATGTCACTTTTTATTTAAGCTTAGCGGATTATTCACGTGCTACCATTGAACAAATTGGTGTTTGTTTATTAAAAGGAAGTGTTACCTATACAAGTTCGGGTTATATAACCGGACTAAAACCTAATTACATTAAAATAAATGAAGAAGTGGGAACGGATACTGTGGAGTGGCACAAAGTAAGTTTAGAATATATGGCAAGAGGAGGGGAGCAATATTTATTGATTGGAGGTTTTGATGAAGGGTACATTGGCGCTACAAACGTAAAAGCTCCAAAGAGTGTTCACACCAGAATAAATCAGCGTACCGATAGAGATGCTTATTATTATATTGATGATGTAAGTTTAAGAAAACAACCGCCTGTGTATGTTGCGTACTTTGATACTATTGTGAAACAAAAAATAGACACAATAAAACCAACAGTTTTTAATTCACCCACGATTGATTCTGCAGGCAATGCAAATCCTCATGAAATATCATTAGACAAGCCACTTATTTTAAATAATGTTTTGTTTGAAACCGGCGAGGCTAAATTATTACCATCATCTTTTGCAGAGTTAGATTCTGTAGCAGTTTACTTAAATAATAAATCATTACTTAAAATTGAAATTTCCGGACATACAGATAACAAAGGAAGTGAAACCATTAATCAAACACTCTCCGAAAAAAGAGCGCAAGCTGTTGCAGATTATTTAGTCTCGAAAAAAATTGAACCAACGCGGATAACCTTTAAAGGATTCGGCAGTCAAAAACCAATTACTACTAACGATACTGAAGCCGGACGGAAATTAAACAGAAGGGTAGAGTTTATGTTATTCCGATAATTCTAGTACACTCATTCCGATTATGTTCGCTCGAATTTGTAATCTGATTGAATTTTTGTCACGGATTAGAAACTACAACTGTTCGAACTATGCTTTGGAATAGGCCACGAAAACACAAATACACAAAATCCCACTAAACTATGTGTGATTTTTGTGGGATTTAGAGTTTTAGTGATTTTGTGGCAAAAATGTCCGGTAGAGTATTTTAATGTACAAACTCTAATGATTACAAATCCGTGAAAACCGCTTTAGAGTATTCGCTTTTTTAGTCCGCTTGTTTTAATTGCTTTTTCTAATCTTGATAATTGAGTTTTTTCTTGTTTGGCACTCATTACCCAATGTATGATTACTTTTTTATACGAAGGCGCTTGTGTATTGAAAAAATCCCAAGCCATTTTGTTTTTTTTAAATTCTCTTTTATATTTTGGGGATAAATCAACCGGTTCTGTTTCGAAAGAATAAATTCCGGATTTACTGTCTTTTCGTAGTTCAAATGCTTTTTGTCCTGCAGGCATCATGAGTCCGGCTTTGGTGAGTTCTTCAACTTTTTTGATGTTGATATTACTCCAGTTACTTGTACTTCTCCGCGGCGTAAAACGATTGCAATAGCTTTCTTTATCAATTGATCTTCTTACACCATCTATCCAACCAAAACAAAGTGCCTGATCAACGGATTGCGACCAAGTCATAGATGGTTTTTTAGTCCCCACTTTATAAAAACCAACAAACAATTCAGTTTCTTTTTTGTGGTTCTTTTTTAACCATGTTCTAAATTCGGCGGGAGTTTCGAAAAAAATAACTTTCATTATAAAATCTTAAACTCTTAAAGAAGCACGGAATGCTCTTGCTGCATAATAAGATTCGGCGCCGTTGTGATAAACGAAAACTGTGTTAAATCGGCGGTCACAAAAAAGAGCGCCACCCAATTCTCTTATTTCTTTAGGTGTTTTTACCCAGCTCGATGTTTTTACATCAAACTCTCCAAGTTTTTGTAGTTCGCGGTATTGTTCTTCCGATAAAATCTCAACACCCATTTCATTAGCCATACCTATGGCACTATTTTTTGGTTTGTGTTCTTTTCTCGATTGTAATGCTTCGTGATCGTAACAAAAACTTCGGCGACCTTTCGGACTTTCTTCTGAGCAATCGAAAAATATAAACTCTCCGCTTTTTTTATCGAAGCCAACTACATCAGGTTCGCCACCGCTTATTTCCATTTCTTCAAGCGACCAAAGTTTTTCAGGTTTAGCCAGTAATTTAGTTTCAACTTTTGCCCATTCAATGCCTTTGTGACGTTTCATGTTTTTTTCAAAACGTGTTTTTAAGGTTTTAAGTAATTCGTCGCGCTGGGATGACGATAAACTTTTTTTAGAAGTAGTAGCTTTCTTCATGTGTTCTTTTGCGAGCAATAAAATTACAAATTTTGAACGAATTACAAATGCTTATTATTGTTTACTGCGTCTTGCTCTTTTCATTTGCCATTTGGTATGAAAGTCAGGAATTAGATACTACACACCATTTTGTATTACCTTAATTTTTCTCTCTAAGTAATTTATATCTCCTTTGTGGTTTTTGGTAAATTTTACGGAGGTGCATTTCTGTTCCCACTGTAATTATACGGTCGCCACCAATATCAGCAAAAGGAGCAAACATGCCAAGGTCAACTTGCCAGAGCAAGCCTAAATTTAAATACCATGAATCTCCTTTGCGCCCGCCTCTTGTATTGGGGATGGTGTATTCAGTTCCGGTTACAAGAAAGAGTTTCATGCCGCCATAAATTTCCATACTAAATTTTTTATATCGCACAATACGGGATTGTACATTAAACCCGGCGCAAAAAACTTTGAACGGCGGTGTGTAAATTAATTCAACCATTAAACGTGTATTCTTAAATTTCTCGGATTTAGGATTGTCTTCATCTATATCCTCATTCGACCATCTGAATCTTGGTGAAATGTATCGCAAATTAAAACTGGTAGATCTTATGAAAGCATTCGGTGAACTTGCACCACATTCAATTGTCCACGGACCTTTAATGGCGGTTTGACTAAATGATGGTAATGAAAAAAGGCATATTAATAATATGGGAATAAATTTCATTAACCGAATACAGAATTTTAAAACAGAGCATTCTCTTTAGCAGAGAAGATAGCTTAATAACGATACTTCTTTTGTTTTATTGTATTCGGTGTTGGTGGAATTTTTAGACGTGTTGCAACGGTTAACGATTGGCGGTGCTTTTGGAACACCTACCTATCATGCTACCACTACTGTTTATTAAATGTTTTACTGTTCATATTCACACGTCCGTCTACGCTTATTGCAAAGTGCTATTGTAGCCGGTTATTTTGTCTCTGTATTTTAAAATTGGTTTCTCGAAATACTTGTATGTAAACCAACTAATTAAATATGTAATCAGAATTGATGTTATAAGATTCAATCCCAAAGAATATATAAAAGGATGTATTAAGTATATGCTGTATGTAAGTATACTGGTTGTATTAATAAATAAGAAAAATATTTTGGTTGATACATTTTTATCGGTCTGCAGTTTTATATTTGAAATATAAGGAATAGTCAAAGATATTGCGAATGGAAGAATAAAGAAACCTAACGTTCTTGGAAACCAAACTTTATTTATCATATTCTCTGGATAGGCTAAAGTCCAATAATAGAATATATATCCAACAAATAAAATAACTCCTAAAGCAAAAACTTTCGGAGAACTTGCTAGATCATATAGTTTCCATTTTTTATGTTTAATAAAAGCAAAAACAACTCCAATGAATAACGAATCAAATCTAAAAGGGAAGTTTCCATTAACGCCTTCATAAGGGATATTGCCATGAAAAACATATATAAGTCTTAAAATAATGACGCATATAATAAACATTATCATGGAAATGAATACTTTTTTATCTGCTTTGAAAAATGTAGTTACGAAAAGAAGAAATATGGGTGCAAATAAATAGAACCATTCTTCAATAACTAAACTCCATGAAACTCCAAAATAATCTATGCCGTAAAAATTGTTCTGTAGAAAAAATACATAATACAAAATATTAATACCTATAGAGTGGTCAATAAAAATAAATTTAATTAAAAGAACAGCATAATAAAGTGGCAGTACTCTAAGCCACCTTCGTATCCAAAAAGTTTTCAATGTCTGTACAAAAGAATTTCCTTTGTCAATTTCTCGAAAAAGAATTCCGCCAATCAGAAAACCGCTTAAAACAAAGAATATTTCTACACCAATGCCTCCTATTCTTAAAGGGGCAAGTCCATGAATGTTGATGCCCCCATGCTGAAGTAAAACAAGCCAAATTGAAAAGGCTCTCATAATGTCTAATCCTAAATTTCTTGTCATTATAATTGGCTATAACTAGCTTATAGGGGTACTATCGGCGTATTTTATTTGCAAAAATTATTTAGTAATCCCCTCCAAACTAAACATAAAAGCATAATTTAAAGCTACGTCTTTTAAATAATCAAAACGTCCGCTGGCGCCGCCATGACCAAATTTCATATTGGTGTGTAATAGTAAAACGTTGTTATCTGTTTTCATATCGCGCAATTTCGCTACCCATTTGGCCGGTTCAAAATATTGTACCTGACTATCGTGTAAACCTGTTGTCACTAAAATATTTGGGTAATTCTTTTTCTCGATGTTTTCGTAAGGAGAATAACTCTTCATATAATTATAAGCGTCTTTGTTTTTAGGATTTCCCCATTCGTCAAATTCATTTGTTGTTAAAGGAATGCTTTCGTCTAACATTGTATTAATAACATCTACAAAAGGAACATGCGCTAAAACACCACGCCACATATCAGGAGCCATATTGGTAATAGCGCCCATTAATAAACCACCGGCACTTCCGCCTTCAGCAAATAAATGTTCTTTGCTGGTAAACTTTTCATTTATCAAAAACTTTCCGCAATCAATAAAATCGGTGAAGGTGTTTTTCTTTTTCATCATCTTACCGTCTTCATACCATTGGCGTCCCATTTCTTGTCCACCACGTATATGCGCAATGGCATAGGCAAAACCACGGTTCAATAACGTTAAACGTGCGCTGCTAAAAGTGGCATCCATGCTGGCGCCATAACTTCCGTAAGCGTATAATAATAAAGGCGCTTTGCCGTCTTTCTTAAATCCTTTTTTATAAACTATTGAGATGGGAATTCTTGTTCCATCGCCTGCTGTTGCAAATAAACGTTCAGTCACATAATCTGCCGCATTGTAACCACCAAGAATTTCAGTTTGCTTCAACAGCTTTTTTTCTTTCGTGATTAAATTATAATCAAAAGTTGAGGAAGGTGTTACCATCGAGCTAAAACCATAGCGTAGAGTAGTGCTGTTGTATTCAGGATTGCCGGCGGTAAAAGCATCGTAAGTCGGCTCGCCAAAATCAATATAATATTCGTTTTTGTTTTTCAAATTCATGACGCGCATTTTCACCAATCCATCGCGGCGTTCTTCAATCACTACAAAATCTTTAAACTCTGATACGCCTTCCAACAAAACTGTTTTATTGTGAGGAATAACTTCTTTCCAATTACTTTCGGCGGTTTTATCTAACGGACATTCCATTAATTTGAAATTCAAAGCATCTTTATTGGTACGGATTAAAAATTTATCCGCTAAAGTGTTTACATAATATAAAACATCTTTCATGCGGGGTTGAAACACTTTAAATTCATCTGTTGGTTTTGAAGCATCAATCATCCGTAATTCATTACTCATAGTAGCACCCGAGTGAATGAAAATGAATTTATTGTTTTTACTTTTAAAAACGCCAATGTAATTGGTATTATCTTTTTCGTCATACACCAATACATCCGCCGAAGCATCTGTGCCTAAAACATGACGTTTAATTTTTTCTGTTAATAAGGTTACTTCGTTTTTTGAGGTATAGAAAAATGTTTTATTATCATTCGCCCAAGTTGCTCCACCGGTTGTGTTTTTAACTACATCTTTTAGTATTTCTCCCGTCTCTAAATTCTTTACATAAATGCTGTATTGGCGACGACTCACTTCATCCACACCAAAAGCCATTAATTTATTATCCTCGCTTATGTTAAATCCTGTTGCGGAATAATAAGCATGACCTTCAGCCATTTTATCTACATCCAATAGAATTTCTTCTTTTGCATCGAGGGTTCCCTTTTTACGGCAGTATTTAAAATATTGCTTTCCGTCTTCGGTACGTGAATAATAATAATATCCATTTTGAAAAACAGGAACACTTTCATCTTTTTCTTTGATGCGTGCTTTCATTTCCGTAAAAAGATCTTCCTGTAATTTTTTAGTGGGACTCATTACTTCTTCCAAATAAGCATTCTCTGCTTTTAAATAGTCAACAGCTTTAGTGCTATCCGGACCTTTTCCGAAGTAATCGTACATCCAATAATAATTGTCGTTTACTTTATCGCCGTGTATATCACGGATATGTTCTTTCTTTTCGGCAACAGGTGGTTTTGCTGTTTTAAATTGTGCGTTCATGGTGAATGAAATTAAGAATGGGACTAGGATGAGTTTTTTCATAGGATGAAAGTAGGAATTAATATTTTAAAAAACACGCTAAATTTTCCTCCCCTTTTTTAAGGGGAGGTGGCTACCGCAGCGAGATTAACGTGAGCGGTAGACGGAGGGGTTTACGTGAAATCTGTCTTGAAAACGGATGGCTTCTTCAACGAACCCCCTCCCGGCTAAAGCCGTACTCCCCCTTGAAAAAGGGGGAGAAAGTTCGCGTTTCTAAAATGAATTTTTCCCCTTAGTGGAATCTATTTCTTATTGAAATTATTTCTTGGTTTGAAATTGGATTTGCCTTTTCCTCCGCCTTTACCGCCGAAAGATTTTTTTCTATCTTGGTTTTTGTTGGCTTCGGGATTGTATTCAGGTCCTGCGCCTAGTGCTTCAGGTATTGGCATTTTAGTTACTTCAGTTCCCATTAACGCTTCAATATTAAAAAATTTCATTTGGTCACGCTGATTCACGAATGTTATTGCAACTCCTGCTTTAGAAGCACGGGCTGTTCTTCCAATACGGTGAATATAATCTTCCGGATCGGGAGGCGCATCGTAGTTTACAACTAAGCTAATTCCGTCCACATCAATACCACGAGATAAAATATCTGTTCCAATTAAAATGCGGAGTTTACGGTTTTTAAAATCACGCATAATTTCTTCGCGTTCGGATTGTTCTAAATCGGAATGGAATGCTTTTAAAGAAGGCTCCATTTTTTTAATACTCTTCTCCAACAACTTCACATTGTCTTTTGTACTAGAGAAAATAATTACAGAAGAATAATCAGGATTTTTTAAAATCTCTTTTAAAATTTCTTCTTTCTGTCCGTCGTAAACAACATAAGCTTGCTGCACAATTCCTGCAGCCGGTTTACTAATGGCAATATTGATAGTCTCCGGATTATTTAAAATAGCACCGGCCAGCTGACGAATTTTCGGTGGCATGGTTGCAGAAAATAAAATCGTTTGACGTTTCTTCGGTAAATAATTAATTATAGTTCTGATATCATCAAAGAAACCCATGTCTAACATACGATCTGCTTCATCTAATACCAAATGTTGTAAATGGTCGAAGTTAACTTGTCCCATTTGCAATAAAGAGATTAATCGTCCCGGTGTAGCGCAAACAATATCAACGCCTTCTTTTAAGGCTTGACGTTGTTTCTCGAAGGTTATACCATCATTCCCACCATAAACAGCAATAGAACCAACAGCACAAAAATAACCCATGCCATCAATTTGCTGATCGATTTGTAAAACCAATTCGCGGGTAGGGGCTATGATTAAAGTATTTAAGTGGCGTTTTTCTGCTTTTAAAATATGGTCGATAATAGGAAGTAAATACGCTGCTGTTTTTCCGGTACCGGTTTGTGCGCAGGCAATTAAATCTTTATTATCTTGAATAACAGGAATAGCTTGTTCTTGTATTGGGGTGGGTTGTTTGTAACCCATGCTGTAGAGGCCTTCCATTAAGGAAGCATCAAATTTAAAGTCGTCGAAAGTCAAGGTATGTTTGAGGTTTAATGTTTATTTGTTTAATGTTGAAGGTAAGGTTAATTATTGAGATATTTATTTGTACCACACTGCTATGTCTTCTAGCGGTTTTCGTTTAATATCAGGCACCATTGTAGTTTCCAGCGGATAACCAACAGGTACTAACAAATAAGGCTTTTCATTTTCGGGACGGTTTAATACTTTACTTAAAAAATTCATTGGACTAGGCGTGTGCGTTAATGCTACTAATCCGCAGTAATGAATGGCTTCGAGTAAATAACCGCAAGCAATGCCAACAGATTCACTTACGTAATAATTATTTTTCTTTTTATCATTTACAAATTCGTACGATCGTTTGAAAATGACAATAAGAGCAGGTGCAGTTTCTAAAAAAGGTTTTTTCCAATCCGTTCCAAGTGGCGCTAAATCTATAAGCCACTCGTCGGTCATACGTCCGTTATAACTATCAAACTCTTCTTTCTCCGCAGCTTCACGGATTTGCTTTTTTATTTCAGGATTGGTTACAACACAAAATGTCCAGGGTTGTTTGTGCGCGCCTGATGGAGCGGTGGAGGCACTTAAAATAATATGCTCTAGCACTTCGTCAGAAATCGGTTTATCAGAAAATTCCCGAACGGTACGACGCTTATCATAATATTCAAAATGATCTTTACTGCGCAACAACATTTCCTCAGGTGAGTAAGTTATTTTTGAGTAGGGAATAAACGGATATTGTTTCATTTAAGAATAAATTTGTTTTTCGTGACTGAAATTTAAATGCGGATGTTTTTTCTCTAGTTCCGCGCATTTATTCAAATAGGTTTGCTTAAATTTTTGGTGCTGCTCAGTGTTTTCATTTATCGGACGATGTTGTGCAGCTTGTGTTATTTCTTTTATGTTTTTGATGAGAGAATTGGTTTCTGCAGAAAAATAAACATCAGAGAACTTTTCCCAAACATAATTAATGGCTTGTTCGTTCGGGTGAGCCATGTCTTCTTTGTAAAAACGGTAGTCACGTAGGTCGTCATTCACTAATTCGTAAGCAGGAAAATAGTTCTTAGTCAGCAGGTGTACACTTTGAATTAGAATTGATTTACTAAGATTGTTCTCAATAATACCGTCGCGTAAATATTTTACCGGTGAAACTGTGAGGATGATGTTGAGTTGTGGATTGAATTTCTTTAGTTCTTCAAATAGTAATTTGTAATCCGAAACTATTTTTTCAACTGATAAAAGTTCTTTCTTGAATTCTTGTTGTGGTAATTTGTGACAATTGGCAACGATTTTATTGGAAGCAATATGTCGGTATGCAAAAGCGCTCCCGAAAGTAATGATTAAGAATTTAGCTTCTTTTAATTGTGTGTGTGCGAATTGCGTTGCGTTTTTAATTTTATCTGCTAATTCATCTTTTGTTGATGAAGAAAAACTGCCGTGATGTTCGAAGGAGAAATAGAGGTTATTATTTATTTCGGGTTTCGGGTTGGATTCGTTTTTAATATATGAGGTGATGGCTTTTGAAATACTGATTGGATTGAAAAGAATTCCATTTGGATTAACTAGGCAATTAAACTTGGATTGAATTAATTTCTCACCAATATTTTCAGCAAAGCAAGAGCCAATCAATAAAACTTTATCGGCGTGTGTGATTTTTACCGGTGATGGAGTAGGTGTATAGTTTAAATTAAACTCCATTACTTTTTACTTAAGGTTTTGAATTTGTTTTCGAGAAACACTTTTGCCTCTGCATAATCATTTGCTACTTCACCGTCGAGAATCGCGTCCTTTAAGGCGTTTTTTAAAATACCAATTTCTCTTCCCGGTGTGAGGTTAAATAATTTCATAATCTCTTCGCCATCAATAGGAGGTTGCCAGTTACGAAGTTTGTCTTTCTCCTCTAACTCCACCATCTTTTTTCTCACCAGCTCAAAATTCGCTAAGTAACGTTTTACTTTGTTTGGGTTTTTAGTGGTGATATCAGCTTCGCATAATGCCATTAAATCTTCTACGTCTTCTCCTGCTTCAAATAACACTCTACGAACAGCACTATCTGTAATTTCTGTTTTTGCTAATACAATTGGACGTAAATGAAGTAGTACAAGTTTTTGTACGTATTTCATTTTTTCATTCAAGGGTAATTTTAAGTTCGCGAAAATTTTTGGTACCATGCGCGCACCTTTGTCTTCGTGACCATGAAATGTAAAGCCGTGGTTTTCTTCAAAACGTTTTGTGGCTGGTTTTGCTATATCGTGTAAAATGGCAGCCCAACGTAACCAAAGGTTATCGCTTTTAGATGCCACGTTGTCTAGTACTTCTAAAGTATGGTAAAAATTATCTTTGTGAGATTGTCCGTTAACAGTATCAACACCTTGTAACTTCACCATCTCCGGAAAAAACAAATGCAATAAACCTGTATTAAATAATAATTTAAAACCCTGAGATGGTTTTTTTGCAAGAATAATTTTATTGAGTTCGTCGGTAATGCGTTCACGCGAAACAATATCTAAACGTTTTTTATTTTCTATGATAGCTTCATAGGATTCTCTTTCAATTTCAAAACCTAATTGAGTAGAGAAACGAATAGCTCGCATCATACGTAAAGGATCATCGCTATAGGTGATACCCGGTTCTAAAGGTGTGCGTAATATTTTTTTCTCGATATCGGCTAAGCCACCAAAGGGGTCTAATAGTTTCCCGTAATTATTTTTAGAAACACCAATAGCTAAAGCATTAATTGTAAAATCGCGGCGGTTTTGGTCATCTTCTAAGGTTCCGTCTTCTACAATAGGTTTTCTTGAATCGCGATTGTACGATTCTTTGCGGGCGCCTACAAATTCAATTTCTAAATCACCAAACTTAATTTGTGCAGTTCCAAAATTTTTAAAAACAGAAAGATGAGATTCTTTTCCTAATTTTTTGTGTAAACGTTCCGCTAAATCAATTCCTTTACCAATCGTAACAACATCAATATCTTTTGTGGGGCGTTGCATTATGGTATCACGAACAAAGCCACCAATAACGTAAGCATCAACGTTCAATTCATCTGAACATTCACGTATTAGTTTAAAAATATTTTCGTTTAAAAAGGGATACACAGAATTACGATTTACGAACGACGATTGACGAATAATGAATTGTAAATATTGTTGATTTCATAGTAATTGTTTGTTCTTTTTTTAACTCGTACTTCGTACCTTGTTAATCGTACTTATAAAAGGTACTGAAATTTCTGTTTTAAGAATCTGTTATTAAATCCTTTTTTCTTTTGATCTCTTCCCATATTAGAGGAGAAAACAAAACTGATTTCATGCGAACCTGAATTGTACTTTCTTAATGGTGATGTGATAATATCGTAACTGTAAGCAATTTGTAATTGATTTTTTATAGTCACACCTAAGTGTAAAGCAATAGCATCTTTTAAACGAACACTAACTCCGGTTAACAATACTTTTTGAATGTTTAAACGTAAAGTGTAATCAAAATAAAACGGAACGCCTTTTGTATATAACGCCATTATTGAATTCTCGAAAGTGTAATTTGGGTCTTCTGCGTAATTAAAAGCTGCACCTATTGTATAGGATGGTTCGTTTTTATATTTTCCTTTATAGAAGGGGTCGCCTTGATAATAAACCATTTCTTTACCAATTAAATTATTGGCACCAATTCCTAAATAAAAGCGGTCGTTAATTAAAACCATACCAACACTTCCGTCACCACCTTTAATATTCCCTGTACTTTCTAAATCAATTGCTCTATCAACAGAATTATGCAAAGTAACTTTTGAACCGTTGAAAGTTTGTGCCATATAAATACCCTGAACACCTACCGATAATTCAAGATCATCAAATTTTAAATGGTAAGCTAGAGTTAGAGCAGCGTTTGTTGTTCTAAAAGGACCAATCTCATCATTAAAAACAAAACCACCTAAACCTACTTTGCCTTCAGCTAAACGCATATTAAGTGAAGCAGCATAAGTTATGGGAGCGCCTTTATAACCAGTCCATTGATTACGGTAAAACATTCTGAAATCGATAAAGCGTTTAGTGCCGCAGAATGCAGGATTGAACAAATACATATTGCTGCGGTACTGCGTAAACCACGGATACATTTGTGCATTTACTGATGTAAAAGACAAAAAGGCAATCAATATGAGGACGAACTTCTTCAAAAAAATATGCTTACTAATTTACGGAAAAAAGAGCTTATTTGGTATAAACCCACTCGAGAAAATGGAGGTCTTTATAGGAGATTTCGCTGGTGTTTTCTTGGTTTATGCCTGTTTTTAAAGTAAAAAGCCCTGAAATAGGAAAATCGTCATCGGTTTCGGTTTCGCCGTTGGTTTTTGGTTTAATATAATAGGTTTGATTGTTGTGATGCGCTTGATAAACGACAACTTCATCTTTCAATAAAATTTTTTCGCTTAACCTTACTTTTATAGGTTCTTTTAAAGTGGAATTGGTTTCGTTAAGTGGAAATATCTCTATTATTTTATTTAAAAAAGTAGTGAGTTTATATTCGAAAACCCCTTCTCCACGAATTTTAATAGGAATAAACCAAAGTAATTTAAAATCTTCGTCGTTATTTTTTGTAACGTAAATAGGTAATTCAATCTTCACGTCAAAATAACGTTGTTGAAATATTTTGAATCGGCTTGCCCGTATAATAACAATGAATAATAATAAACCATCACTCACTAAACTGTGATAGAAATAACTTAGGGCTCTTTGCGGGGTAAATACAATCATGTTATAAATGATAGTGAAAATCATAGTAGCTAGATACCAAAACAACAAGCGGTAAAATATTTGTCCTGAGAAATGTATTTTTTCATAATTGAAATTATCGGAAAAGTTATTGGCATTATTAAGCATCTGCACCCAAAAATTAATTCCTATTAAATAAATGAGAATAGAAAACGCCTGCGTGTATTCTCCTAAAAATTCATTCATTAAAAAGAAATCAAACAATCCATGCGAAGAAGCTGAAACCGCAAACGCAATTAGTGTATTGGTAAGTTGTTTGCCTCTGCCAAATAATTTTAGTCGGTAAAAACCATACACAATAATTGTGGTATTGATAATGTGTACTAAGGCCGAATAAAAAGCGCGTGTAGTAATAATTTGTATCCCATAATGATTGAAGTATTTAAAGTTTTCTACAATAGAAAAACCAAGCGCCACTAAACCGGCGTAAACTAAATAGTCGATAGGTTCTTTAATATAATTCCGCAATAATCTGAAAGCAATTATAACACCAATAATTTTGCAGAGTTCTTCGTTAGCTCCAATTACAACAATGGTATAAAACAAATCATTTGCTACATCGCCGGTCATTTGTACTCCGGTTAAATCAATTAAATTATAAAGAGAGATGCTTAAAAAAGGTGTGCCGCAACCAATCAGCATAGCAAATAATAAGTGTTTAATTTTTTCCGGTTCAAATACATCTATCTTACGGAAGTAATCGAGCCACATGCTGATGCTTAATACTGCAGCTACTGCAGAGAAGGCAAGATAGAGATAGAAAAACAGATTGTACATTAGTGTAAATATACTTTAAAATAAAAAACCCCATCGACCTAAGGAAGATGGGGTTTTATTTATAATGTGGTTTAATTATTCAGCCACTACTTCAAAGCTAATTGAAGCGTTAACATCTTTAAATAAACGAACTTTAGCAGTGTAAGTACCTAAAGCTTTAATTGATTCTTCGCTTATTTCAATGTTTTTACGTTCTACAGGGTAGCCGGCTTTGTTTAAAGCTTCTGCTACTTGTATAGTTGTAACTGAACCGAAAATCTTTCCGTTTTCGCCTGCTTTAGCACCAATTTTAATGGTAACAGCAGATAATTTCTCAGCGTTTGCAGTAGCTTCTTTACGTAACTTCTCTTCTTTAAAAGAGCGTTGTTTCATAATTTCAGCATGCATTTTTTTAGCACCTTCAGTAGCTAATGTAGCTGCACCGCGTGGGATTAAAAAGTTACGGCCGTAACCTGGACGAACTTTTACTAAGTCGTCTGCGAACCCTAATCCTTTGATATCTTGTTTTAAAATAACTTCCATTGTGATTTTTCTTTAAAAATATTATTACTTCATTAAATCGGCTACATACGGCATTAAAGCAATATGACGAGCGCGTTTTACAGCTTGTGCCACTTTGCGTTGGTATTTTAATGATGTACCAGTTAAACGACGTGGTAATAACTTACCTTGTTCGTTAACGAACTTCAATAAAAAATCAGGGTCTTTGTAATCGATATATTTAATACCACTCTTTTTAAAACGGCAGTATTTTTTTCTTTTTACATCTGCTGTTGGTGGGTTTAAAAAACGTATTTCTTTATTATTTGCCATTTTCTGTTTCTTTAATAATTAAACAATTAAGCGTTAGCCGATTCTTTCTTTTTAGTTTTAGCTTCTGCTACTTTACCGCGGCGCTTTTCGCTATATGCTGCAGCATGTTTATCTAAAGCCACAGTTAAAAAACGTAACACTCGCTCATCGCGTTTGTAAACTACTTCTAACTCATTAATCAAAGTTTCAGATGTTCCTGTAAACTCCATTAAATGGTAGAAACCGGTTGTTTTCTTTTGAATAGGGTATGCTAACTTACGTAAGCCCCAATTTTCCTCGTTAATAACCTTAGCTCCCAAATCGGTGAGGGTTTTTTTGAATTTTTTTGCGGCCTCCTTTGCCTGATCATCAGACAAAACGGGAGTTAAAATGAAGACCGTCTCATAGCGTTTTTCCATTGCTTATTTTCCTTTAATTTTTAATAGGGCTGCAAATATACGAATATTACTGAATTTCAAAAAATTACGGAGAGAAAAATACCGTAATTCTTAAACTTTTTTAAGCGCTTCAAGCCACTCATTATCAGTTATTTCCGAGCCAAGTCCCTCATGATTATACACCAAATCGTAAATATGGTTCATTTCCGGGAATTGGGTGGCGGTAATTACATTCAGTTTCGCGCGGGTGCCAATAATCTGAATTTCCTCAAAAGTATCACGCGAGATAATCTTAAAAAACGTGTTATTGTTTTTATACTTACGGTAAACAGGAAATTGTATATCTTCAAAAGCCATTATGCACGCGTTTCTATATCAGGTTGCTCAACATATCGAACAAAACTACAAAGAAAATTTGGACAGTCTTTGTATTGTTTTGCCAAATAAACGCGGCGCCCTCTTTTTAAAAAATCATTTAGCTCAAGTTTATAAAAAAACAATTTGGCTTCCCACTATTATTTCAGCCGAAGATTTTATTTCTGAGTTATCAGGCTTACAAAATTTAGAAGATGTTGATTTAATTTGCCGACTCTACGAAAGCTATAAGGCAGTTTACGCCGAACAAGCCGAACCATTTGATTCATTTGCGAAATGGGGCAATTTAATTTTACAAGATTTTAATGAGATTGATAGATATTTAGCAGATGCCGTCGCCTTATATCAAAACCTAAAAGAGATTAAGGAAATTGAAAACTGGAGTTTAGGTGAGGAAGAATTAAGCGAGTTTCAAATCAACTACATTAATTTTATGCGTCAGCTTGGTAATATGTACGCGCATTTTACCTCAGCACTTTTGAAGAAGAATGAAGGTTATCAAGGTTTAAGTTATAGAGAAGCTGTCAATAAATTTGAAAACAGCGACTACACAAAGCAATTCAGTAAAATAGTTTTCTGTGGCTTCAATGCTTTAAATGCAGCGGAGACCAAAATATTTTCGAGTCTTTGTAAAAGCGGAAAAGCAGAAGTTATTTGGGATGCAGACTCATATTATTTGGATAATCCTGTGCAAGAAGCGGGTTTGTTCTTGAGAAGAAATTTTAAAACATTTATTGATAAAAACACCAATTTTATTGGTAATTACTTTACTGAGGAAAAAAATATTGATGTGATTGCGGTTCCTAAACAAATGGGACAATCACAAACGGTAAGTACAATTGTAAAAAATCTATTAGATAAAGGTGTAGCACCCGATTCAATTGCAATTGTTTTAGCGAATGAAAAATTATTATGGCCGGTTCTTAAAATGTTGCCGGATAATGTGGAGTATGTGAATATCACTATGGAATATCCGATAAAATATACCTCACCGTATAATTTTATGGATTTACTTTTGAAAATTCAAAGTGATTACGAGAAGCAACAAAAAAAACAGAAACACATTTATTATCAGGATTTCTTAAGTGTATTACGTCATCCGTTTTTTAAAGATTATGCCGCGATGTTAAATCTTAAAAAAACGGATTCAATTATCAATCGTATTCTAGATAAAAATTATGCTTTTATTACTGATAATTTATTGAGCGATTTGTTTGGTGAGGATTATGAGAAAATTGTTCATCTATTTTCCCCTTGGTCGGGAGCCAAACAAGCGGTTTTTAGTTTATCGGAAATTTTAAATAAGGTAAAGGAATATCATTTAAGTACAGAGCTAAACAATTACAAAAGCATTGAACTCGAATATCTCCAGGTACTTATTAAAAACTTTAACCGCGTAAGTGATTTTGTAAACGACTATAAGTATTTTGAAACTTTAAAATCATTTAAAATATTATTTAATCAAATTGTTGGTTCCTGTTCGGCTGCTTTTATTGGTGAACCTTTACGTGGTTTGCAAATAATGGGAGTTTTAGAAACACGGACTTTGGATTTTGAAAATGTGATTTTTGTTTCGGTAAACGAAGGGGTTCTTCCTTCCGGTAAATCACAAAACTCATTTATTCCAAATGATTTGAAACGTTATTTTGGTTTGCCTTTGTATGCAGACAAGGATGCGATTTACGCGTATCACTTTTACCGTTTATTGCAACGTGCCAAAAATATTTTCATTACTTATGATACCGAAACAGATACGTTTGGTAAAGGTGAGAAAAGCAGGTTTGTTAGTCAGCTCCAGTTAGAAATGGCGGCTTATAACCAGAACATAAACATTAAAGAAAGTATTGGAGTAGGAACTATTACCGCAAATAAAACTTCATCCGAAATCGCAATTCCTAAAAACACTGAATCGCTTGAGCGTATTTATAAAAAGGCGACTTTAAACGATAAGTACTCGGGATTATCACCATCATCATTAATCTCATTTAAAGATTGTAGTTTGAAATTTTATTTCAGGTATGGTGGTGGTTTAAAAGAGTCGACCGATTTAGAAGAATCTGCCGAGGCGAATACCTTTGGTTCTATTTTGCATGAATCGTTAGAAGCGCTTTATACGCCTTTTATCAATAGAAATATTACCACAAATGATATTAAGGAATTAAAAAAAATAATTCCACAAACGGTTGAATCAAAGTTTCTGAATTATTTTTCTAAGGCGGAAGCCTTTCAAGGAAAAAATTTACTACAGCAAAGCGTTTTGAAAGTGTACGTTGGGAAATTGTTGGATTTTGATAATAGTTATATCCGCCAATTAAATAAAACGAACCTGAATATTGTTGCTCTCGAAAAAGAATTAGAAACTTCTTTAGCAATTACTCTAAATAATAAACCGACCACTATTTATATTAAGGGTAAAGCCGATCGTATTGATAGAGTAGGAGAGGAATTACGTATTATTGATTATAAAAGTTCTGTAAAATCAGCTGATAAATTTGAGTTTAGCAGTTTTGAAGAACTGTTTACTGATAAAAAATTCGACAAAATATTACAGTTGTTTTTGTATGCCTGGTTAGCCTATAAAAATAATTTATCGCAACCTCAGCACATAAAACCCTGCATTATTCCATTCAGGAAATTTGAAAAAGAACCGCGGTTTATTGTTCAGAAAGGAAAAACACCTTTAATGCTTACTAACGAATTAATGACTGAATTTGAAAATCATCTTATTAAATTCATTAAGGGTGTTTTTGACGAACGAAATTCATTTGTACAGACTGAAGATGAAGATATTTGTTTGTATTGTGCTTACAAAACGATTTGTAACAGATAACCTTTAAGTAATCAAATGTTTTTTATCGTGTTTCCCCTTTAACCAGGCGTTAAAGAAAATGGAGAATAATATTACCAATACACCCGCGTAAAAAGTCATCGATAGTTCTTTATTCTCTTCGTAAATAATGATAGCAAGAATAATTCCGTAAACGGTTTCAAGATTTACTGTAAGCGTAATTGTATATGGACTCAAATGTTTCATCAAGTTTACGCTCGCAATAAATGGAAACGCGGTGCAAATTCCCGCTAATAAAACTAAACCGAGAATAGCTTGGTTGTTTAATACGAAAAAATCGGCGCTAAAACCATTGGTGAAGGCTAAGTAAATACTTAAACCAATTAATCCGAACCATAATTCGATATACGAAATAGCGGTTGAATTTATTCTACGTACCATAATGGCGTTCAGAACAGAGAATATAGAAGCAGTGAAAGCTGCAATAATTCCCAATGTAATTCCTAACCAATACGTAATCTCAACCGAGAAAATCATGCAAATGGCGCCAATGATTATTAAGCCAATTAATAATTCATACCACAATATTTTACGTTTTAAGATTAAAGGTTCTGTTATTGCGGTAAATAAAGTGCCTGTTGAAAAAGCTGCCATCGTTACCGATACGTTAGAGACTTTTATAGCACCATAAAAACAAACCCAATGAATTGCAATAATAACGCCAATGATTGCGAGTTTAAAAAGATCAGCTCTGCTAACCTTGATACTAACTTTAGAAACAACAATGTAACCGGTAATCAACATCAATGTAAATAAAATCCTGAACCAAACTAATTGCATAGTAGAGCAGGTAATGAATCGTCCCAGTATTGGCGAAAAGCCCCAGATTAATACAATAAAATGGAGCAACAAGTGATGTTTATTTATATCTTTAAACATTGAAGCGGCAAAAGTACGAATTACGATTGACGAAGTACGAACTATGAGTATAATTTATTTTGATAATAATGCTACAACAAAAGTTGATGATAAGGTTTTGGAAGCAATGCTTCCTTATTTTTCTCAGCATTATGGAAACTCATCAAGTAAATTACATGAAGCCGGTTGGATAGCTGATGCTGCCGTTGAAAAAGCGAGACAACAAGTCGCTAATTTAATTGGAGCAGAGTCTTCTGAAATTATTTTTACTTCAGGTGCAACCGAATCGGTTAACACAGCACTAAAAGGAATTTTTAAAGCTTACAAAACAAAAGGTAATCATATTATTACAGTTGCATCCGAACATAAAGCAGTTTTAGATACTTGTGATTACTTAAAAGAGGAAGGTGCTGAAATAACTTATTTGAATGTAGACAAAGAAGGATTAATTGATTTGGATGAATTGAAGTCTGCAATTAAACCCACCACCATTTTAATTTCTATTATGGCGGCTAATAACGAAACAGGAGTTATTCAACCTTTAGAAGAAATTTCTGCTATAGCTAAAGGCCATAAAATCATTTTTTTCTCAGATGCCACTCAGTTTGTTGGGAAATCGCAGTTAGATGTAAATGATTTAGGAATTGATTGTTTGAGTTTGAGTGCTCATAAATTTTTCGGACCGAAAGGAATAGGGGCTTTATATATTAGACGTAAAAACCCTAGAGTAAATTTGGTTTCATTATTACATGGTGGTTCACAGGAAAACAATCATCGAGCCGGCACTTTAAATGTTCCTTTAATAGTTGGTTTAGGTAAAGCTTGTGAAATTGCCCAAAATGAAATGTGGGATATTAATACAGAAGTTTCAAAATTGAGAGCTCATTTCGAACATCAATTATTAGATATAGAAGGTTTGCGCATTAATGGCAGCACCAGATTCAGATTATATAATACAAGTAACATTACCTTTCCTGCAACTTTAAATATCCAAGCCTTATTAAAAAAGTATGGCTTTTCAAGTGGTTCAGCCTGTACAACCGGAACCAATGAACCCTCTCATGTTTTAAAAGCAATGGGCATTTCTGATGCGGATATTAAGAACTCCTTCCGTTTTTCCTTCAGCAAAAACAACAGTCTTGAAGAGGTAAAAATGCTATTAAAAGACCTTTTTAGCGCATTTTAACACTTGAGAATCCAAAAATTGAGTGAATTGAGTCTATAAATGATTGAAATATAGAGTCTAAAGACTTTTAATTCCCTAATTTTGCTTTGTAAGATTATGAAAGCATTATATATATCCATTTTTGTTTTAGGTAGCTTGTTGAGCAATGCTCAATCGAGCTTATATGACAAACTCAATTCTTTTTTAAGTAATCAAACTAAGGAGATTGTAAGCAATCGTTTAATAGCCATTAATGTTTGGTCAGCAAATGATAAAAATAGTCGTGATTTAAATGTTGAATTTGAAAGAGCTTATTCTACCTATGACTACGCGAAGTTAAAAGGCGGTAATGGTGGTATTATTGTATTAAATATTAATTTAGATAATGATGTTGTGAATAGTGACATTATTCTAAAAAAGGACGGTATCAATAAATTAATTAAAGTTCCGTCTGATAACTCAGAAATTATAAAAGAGTTAAGCGGTAAGTCGGCAGGATACAATATTGTATTTGATGCCAATGGTAATGTGGTTTATGAAAACCTTACACCTGCTAATGCTTTTGAATCAATACATCAATTAATTACTCGATAATATTTAAATGAAACGGATTTTTTTAGTCATATTTTTAGTTTCCTTATTTACAGATTCTGTTAAGTCGCAGAACGTAGCAGCATGTAATGCAGCTCAACCTGTATGTCAAAATCCTAATTTTCAGTTTACTTCTAGTGCAGGTAATGGGTTAACCACAGGATTAAATATTAGTAATCCAAATACAAATCCTCAAACAGGTAATGGTAATAATCCAATGGGTCCTTCAAATTCCGGGTGTTTATTTTCACAAGGTCCGGGACCGCAATGGCTATTATTAACAGTATCTAGTACCGGTACTTTAGGATTTTCTTTTGGAGCTTCGGCTAGTGCTAATCCTCAGGCAGGTTTTTACGATTGGGCTATGTGGCCATATACACCAAGTACTTGTTCATCAATTTTCGGAAACACATTACCTCCTGTATCTTGTAATTGGAATGCATCAAGTACTGGCGGAACAGGAATGGGGCCTCCACCGGCTGGAGGAAATCAAGGGAATTATCAGCCCGCTTTAAGTGTAACTGTTGGACAACAATTTTTAATTTTAATATCGAATTACAGCGGTGTTAATACACCTGTTAGCTTTTCAAATACTGGTAGCGCAGGCTTATCTTGTAATCCATTTGTTATTGCACCAAAAACTATTTGTAAAGGTTCTTCGGCGGTATTGTCAGGAACAACAACATTAACAAATGCATCAGCAACAATTACACCTGGAGGAAATGTTTCAATAGGAAGTGCTATCAACTTTACAATGAGCCCTTCAGCAACTACAAATTATACTATAACTTTAACAGGCACAGATCCACAAAACGCTATTGTTACATCAACTACATCTACTAGTATTACTGTTCTTGACCCTACGGTTGCTATCAACTCTTCATCTACAGTTTGTCAGGGCTCTTCAGTTAATCTGACTTCTTTAGCAACAGGTACTGCTGTTACTTATAGCTGGAACGGTCCTGCAGGTTATACATCAGCAACTCAAAATCCGGTAATGACCAATTTGATGCCAACAGCTACAGGTATTTATACTGTTCAGGCTAATGTTACAACTGGTACTTTGGTTTGTACTACCACTAATACGACTGATATTACAGTTATTCCGGTATCACAAGTTACAGTTGCACCTTCAGTGGTTAGTATTTGTCAGGATTTATCTTTCAGTTTATCAGCAAACGCCACAAATGCAACCGGTTATTTATGGAATGGACCTGCCGGTTTTTCCTCAGCTGCTCAAAACCCTAGTTTTACTAATGTGCTTACTAATATGACGGGTATATATACTGTTACAGCTTTCTTTACTGCAAACAGTGTAGTTTGTTCTACATCCAATACAGTTGATGTAACCGTTAAGCCTAAAGTCACTTTTACATTAGCACCTTTACCAAACATTTGTGATAATACTACATTAGTTATTCCTGGCCCAGTTGGTGCTACTTCATATACATGGACCGGACCGGGTGGTTATACTTCAAATACACAAAACTTAAATATTCCAAATGTAAACACAAATCAATCTGGTCTTTATGTTTTAGTAACGGATGTAAATGGTTGTATAACATCAGACAGCATTCCTGTTGTTGTATTGTCGCCAATCGTATTCTCTGTTGTTCCGGGCGACAAAACTATTTGTCGCGGAGATACTGTTAGCGTAAATACTCAGGTTACCGGAGGTAGTGGAGTTTATAATATTGTTTGGTCGCCGGGCGCTGGTTTAATGCCACCTTTCGGAACTCACGCCATTGCTTCACCATCTAATTCAACTTTCTATACTATTACTGCTAATGATGTGGCTTGTCCGACTCAATTTATCAGTACTAACTTTATTGTATTTGTAAATCAATTACCACAGCCAAATATTAATGCTACACGAATTGATGGTTGCGTTCCTTTATGTATTGATATGCAAATTAATTCTTCACCACAAGCTGTTAGTGTAGGTTGGAATTTTGGAAGCAATCTTACAGCTTCAGGCGATAATATTAGCTACTGTTTCAAAAATGCAGGTACTTATTCAATTACTACAACTATCACAGATATTAACGGATGTAAATCAACCAATGTTGCTCCGTTTGTTATTACAGCATTTCCTCGTCCGGGACCAGACTTTAGCTGGGATCCGAATGAAGTTAGCTTTATCGAGAATTTCGTGAACTTCTATAGTACCTCTGCTAGTGGTTCGATAGTTGCTCAGTATTGGGATTTTGGAGATATGGTAAATAACCCCGGAACTAACTCTTCAACAATTAAAAATCCTAGTCATGAGTACAGCGCCATTGGAAACTATCCTGTTACTATTGTTCAAACCAACGTTTGGGGTTGCACAGATACTTTGATAAAGGTTTTAAATGTTATTGAAGATTTCACTATGTATATTCCAAATGCTTTCTCACCGAACGGAGATGGTATAAACGATATTTTCCAACCAAAAGGTATGGGCTGGAAGCCTGATCAGTATGAGTTTTTAATTTACGACCGTTGGGGTACATTAATATTTAAAACTAACGATTACACTAAAGGGTGGGATGGAACTATTAGAGGTACAATCCTTCCAACAGACGTTTATGTTTACAAGGTTAAGGCTACAAGCAGCGCACATTCATCCCGAAAAGAGTTTGCAGGGCACGTAACACTGATGAAATAAGCGAAAGTTTAAAATTATTTATAAATCCTCCGGCATTACGTCGGGGGATTTTTTATTTTCACCAATTGATATTAATGGAGATTTAAGAGAATGAAACAGTACCACGATTTAATGAACCATGTTTTAGCGCATGGTGTGAAAAAGGAAGACCGTACCGGCACAGGAACCATCAGTGTTTTTGGCTACCAGATGCGTATGGATTTGGCCGATGGATTCCCACTTCTAACAACAAAAAAAGTACATACAAAATCAATCATACATGAATTGCTTTGGTTTTTAAAAGGCGACACAAATATTAAATACCTAAAAGATAATGGCGTTAGTATTTGGGATGAATGGGCTGATGAAAACGGAAACCTTGGTCCGGTTTATGGACACCAATGGAGAAGTTGGCCAACTTCAAAAGGAGAAACTATTGATCAGATTACGAAGGTAGTCGAGATGATTAAGAAAACACCGGACTCCCGCCGCTTAATTGTTAGTGCTTGGAATGTGGCTGATATTGATAATATGAAGTTACCGCCTTGTCACGCCTTCTTTCAATTTTATGTAGCTAATGGAAAATTATCTTGTCAGCTTTATCAACGCAGCGCCGATATTTTTTTAGGAGTACCTTTTAATATTGCTTCGTATGCTTTACTAACGATGATGGTAGCGCAGATTTGTGGTTTAAAGCCGGGTGAGTTTGTACACACATTAGGTGATGCACATTTATATACAAACCACTTAGAGCAAGCAAAACTGCAATTAAGCAGAGATATTAGACCATTACCAACTTTAAAAATAAACCCGGATGTAAAATCGGTATTTGATTTTAAGTTTGAAGATTTTACAATAGAGAATTATAACCCGCATCCGCATATTAAGGCGGCAGTAGCAGTTTAAAGAATTAATTATATTTGCATTAAGAAAATAAAACTATGAACGACGTAAAATCAATAATGGAACATTCCAAAGCGGCAATGGAGAAAGCCTTGAGTCACTTAGAGGTTCAACTTACAAAAATCCGTGCAGGAAAAGCAAACCCTGCTATATTTGAAAGTGTAATGGTAGACTATTACGGAAGTATGGTGCCTATTTCGCAAACTGCAAGTGTAAATACACAAGATTCAAGAACCATTATTATACAGCCTTGGGAAAAAGCTTTATTAACTCCAATTGAAAAAGCTATTCAATCAGCTAATATGGGTTTAAATCCTCAAAACGATGGTGTTATTATCCGTATTACAATCCCACCATTAACAGAAGATCGTCGCAAAGAATTAGTAAAGACAGCAAAAGCTGAAGCTGAAGAAGCGAAAGTAGGAATTCGTAATTCACGTAAGGAAGCAATGGAATTTGTAAAAGGTTTATTGAAAAAGGGTTTACCTGAAGATGAAGCAAAGGATGCGGAAACAAAAATCCAAGCCCTAACCGATCAGTACGTTCAAAAAACAGATAAGCACTTCGAGCAAAAGGAAAAGGAAATTATTACAGTGTAATAAAATCAATAAAACTAAAAAGGGAAAACAAAACGTTTTCCCTTTTTTTTATGGTTGTATTTTTAAAGTTTATCTAAATAAACTCACAGTCCCTTTATATTCATAATCTTTCAAGTCTTTGCCTTTTGCTTTTATGATATAGAAATAAGTTCCTGCCGGTACTTCTTTATTGCTAAAGTTTTTTCCGTCCCATTCAATATTTCCTTTTTCAGATGTTACATCATACATTTTTACACCCCATCTATCATAAATCAAACACGTAATTTCTGTAAGATTGGTAGTTTGTAAAAAGAATACATCATTAACGCCATCTCCATTGGGTGTAAATACATTTGGAATAGTTAACACCGAAGGTAATTCTACTTCAATAACTACAGTGGCTGTTCCGATACATGCATTAGGAGGCATTCCGGGTCCGGGAGGTGCACCTGTTGTTTGCGACATCACCAACAACACTGTGTACGAACCAGCTGATTGATAAATAGTGCTTCCGTTTGGTGGTCCGGTTAGTGAATAAGATGATGAGGTGCCGGTATAGGTATTTGAAATTCCGTTTCCATAATTCCACGTTGTAGTAACAGTACCTGTACTTGTGTTTCCAAGTGGTGTTGTATTGCTGAAGTCTACACTTAGCGGTGCAAATCCCGTATAAGGATTAGCAGTTAATCCAACACTTAAAGTTCCTGGCACAACAAAAACTGAGTTAGTAGCAACGCAACCGTTTACGGTATTTAAAATAGTTACCTGATATAATCCCGGTGCATTAGCAGTGGTACTGTAACAGCCCACACCACCCGGACAACTCAAGCCGGCTAAAGGCGGACCTGTCCAATTGTAAGAATAAGTTCCAACGGCTGCAGTAGAGCCCGTGTGGCCAGCAGTTAGAGTAGTTGTAATAGCACCGCAATTAATCATTGCATCAGTTAAAGCAAATGTTGCCGGCGGCGTTACGTTTAATTGTACTGTAGCAGTTGCAACATTTGTACAACCATTTAAGGCATTCATGTAAGTCATTGTATAAGGCCCCGGGATACACATTAAGGCTCCTGAAGTAGTAGCTGTTTGTGTTGGAGGAGGCGATGTAAACGTGTAGGTTACAGGAATAGTTGATGTTGATGCACCAGGTGAAAACGCTACACAAGGGTTCGCACAAGTAATCGCACTTGGTGTATACACCGCTGTATATGGTGGCACAAAAAGATCTTTATAGAATAATACTTTAGCCCTTCCTACACAACCGTTAGTTGGATTCATTGCTAAAACAGTATAGGTTGTTGGATTAGCCGTAACATTTATTAAAGACACCGTAACTGTATTATTACTTTGAATTAAATTTGGAGGTATTGTCCAACTATAATTGGAAGCAGGATGCAATGGATTACTATATCCGGTGGCAACTAAACTTGGCGTAAAGCAATTTAATGTATAGCTGTTACTGGGTAAATTGGTTGATGATAGAGGTGAAGGTCTTAATGTATCAATTGAAATATTTATAGTTGTTGAAATAACACAACCATTTCCATCTTTAAATATGGCAGCATAAGCACCCGGACCGTTAGAAGCTGTACAAACGGTATACGAACCGTTGGCAGGGGTAGTACTTACACTGGTCGTCAAGTTGGTCCAAGTATAACTTTTAGGAGCCAAAGTTCCACTTGTGCTTATACTTAATGGTAAACAAGGTTTTGTACAAGTTAATGTAAAGCCACCAAGTACAGAGTTAACTGTCATGGTAGGAACAGTAGTATTAGATGTTACAGAAACAGTTTCAGTAACACAACAACCGTTAATGGTATTACAAAATTGTGCTGTATATGTTCCTGCAACTCCTGCACAAATAACTAATGGTGTTCCTGATGGTGGTCCTGGTACACCAAAAGCATCATACCAAACACCAACTATATTAGTTGTTGAACTTGTTAATGCACTAAATGTTTTACATGCTCCGCTACAATCAATAGACTGTGTTGCAACAGGACCAATTGTCATAGTTGGAACAGTAGTGTTTTGTGCTATAGCAATAGTTTGTGTTACCGGACAAGAACCTACAGTTAAATCTTGTCCCGTTACAGTATAAACGCCAATGCTTGTTGCGTTATATGTGCTTCCTGTAACACTTCCAGGCATCCATGTGTAAGTAATGTTTGTAAGTGTTGAGGTATTAGTAACGTTTAATGTAACGGATGGATTATTACAAGTTAAAGTAGCAATTCCAGCTGCGCTTAATGAGAAAGAAGCGATGGCCGGTGATGAAACTGTAAATGTGGTATTAGCCGAACAACCATTTGCATCAACAACTGTAAATGTATTTGTTCCTGTAGTTAAACCCATAGCAATTGAACCGTTTCCTGTTGGCGTAACAGTTCCCGGTGTTGGCGACCACGAAACAGTAAATCCACTGGCAGTTGCACCACCACTAACAATTGCGGTTGAAGAGCCAGCAGGATTTAAACATGAAGGTTGATTTGTACTAAGATTAATTGTGATTGGAGCTAAAGCAGAAATAGAAACTGTTGTAGTTACCTGACTACAAGCCGCATCTTTTACAGTTACTGTATAAACTCCGGGCAAACCACTTACCGTTTGTGTTGTTGCACCTGTTGGTGTCCACGAATAAGTATAAGGCCCTGTACCACCAATTGGAACCGCGGTTGCTGTTCCTGTTGTACAAGATGAAGTGGATGCAGTTGTTAAACTCATTGTACCCGGTGAAAAAGTACAAGTATTACAAGTGCTTTGATAATATAATGCAGAGGCTACAATGTTATAACAATCCCCTGAGTTTTGTGCGCCAAATTGTGAAGTTGTTTGTCCAGCTGTTACAGGAGCTGCTGTTGCTTGTACAACGTTCCACCAGGTATTACTTACTGCAGGAAATGTATAATTTGGAGTTGCGCTATTAAAACGCATAGGTGAATTATTAATGCCTTGCATATCTGCAACAATCATAAATCCATTTGCAAAAGTAGAATTAGCACATGCTGATGGTATTGAAAAAATATTGGTGACAGTACCTGGTGCTGCAATATGAGCGCCGTCGGCAATAGTTAAATGTCCGGTATAAGTTTGAGTAGGATCAGAATAAATAATTACAATAGTGGCACCGTCAAAATCATTTCCAGTTGTTGGAGGGTTAGTTGGTAAACCGCTAATCATATAATTTCCATTCCCTGTTATGCAAGAAGTAATATCGGCGCGGTAGCTATGACTGCCTGAATAACTCCAGCATTTATCCGGACCGCTTCCAATAATTGTCATAGGATATGGTGTAGATACTAAAGCGGGATTGACAACTGTTGCGGTAACGGCAATTCCTGTTCCTGAAGCGTCGCCGTATAAGAATGCTTTTAATATAGTATTACATCCTGTAGGTAATCCTGAAATAGAAATTGCAGCGGGCTGTGTAACCCCTGCAATTGGACCACGTTTACCAAGCTTTACACTTCCGTAAACATAATTTAAGCCGCAAGCAGAAGCAGTATAACTTGTAACATTAGATTGATTACCATCCATGATAACAACAGGTGAGCCCTTGGGTGTTGGACAATCGGCACAAGGTGTGCCTAATACATGATTAGGACTTGTTTGTGCAATGCTAAAATTGTAAGTACAACATAAAATCAAAAGAAGAAGTAATGATTTTGCCGGGGGTGATTTAAATAGCTTCATTGGGGTAATATTTAAATATGAATGTAATAAAATTATCGGAGTTTTATTCCCGAATAAGGGTTCGGTTTAAAACATTACAATAACTATGCCAGATTTATGATAAAGGGGAAAGGAGCAAGAATTTATGGTGTTCTATTCCTTAATTATCTTATGATTTTCTACCCGATCGGTAAATACAAGTTGAACAAAATAAACACCTGTAGCTAAACTGTCTATCCAGAAGTAATACCCATAAGGTTTTTCGGTAGGCACTAAATTATCGAGGCGTTTTCCTAAGCAATCAATAATTTTTATCTCCACCAATTTATCTTTCTCATTACTTTCTATATTAAGATAACCATTTACTATGGGCGATGGGAAGACATAAGTGCTAGTCACATTTTTTCCAATACCTTTTATTAAAACTGTTTTTTCAACTTCATCTTCGTAACACATATCTCTAAGATGTAAGGCTACATGGTAAATACTATCGCGCTCTTGCGGTTGATAGTGGTGTTTAACTTTCCAGCCATCTGTTCCAAAAATGTCAAGTGTTGTTCCATCACCAAAATCCCATTCCCAATCACAATAGCTGCTATATAAACTATCATTAAGTGAATGAAATCTAACCGTATCCACATCATAAACAATATTAAAATCACCATTCAATTGATTAATAATAGGGAAAACAACTCCGGTGGATGTGTCGCTTTGTACGCCGTTACTTGCAATAAGTGTAACAGTATAATTAGTTGATGCGGTATATGTATGCGGGGGCGATGTTAATGTAGAAGTGGGTGTCCCGTCTCCAAAATCCCATAAATATGAATTTGTGCAACAGCTTAAATTAGAAAATTTAGAATGACATCTTTGAAAACTGAAATTAGATACAGGAACATTATCAATAATTATTGTACGGGTTGCATCATCCCCGTGAGCATGTGTTGTGGTTACATAATTTATGGCACTTAATTGTACCGTGTAAGTTGTTTTAACAGGAAATTGAAAGCTAATATCTGTTGCCGATGAAGTATAAATAGGCACCGAATTTCCCATTTGCCAAATAGTCCAAACAAAAACGTGATTATCTAAATTCGTGGAAGTGTTTGTAAAATTAGCTACTCCACCAAAACATAAATTGCTGACTTCATAATTTGCAACCGGAATTAGATGTCCGTCTTGAGCTTTAAAAGATGAAAAAGAAAATACAAAACATATCACCGTAAATAATATTTGTATTTTCTTTTTCATTTGTATACTACCAAATATAAGCAATTTTCATGCCATAAATTGGTTTTTATCATTTAGTTTTAATGTCTAATGGAATAGTTAATTTGAAACTAAAATTGCGCCCCATATTATAAATACCGCTTCTTCCTGTTTGATTGTTAGGATAGTTATCGAAGTATTTAAGCCGGCTCATATTACTTTGATAAGCTACATCTGTTAAATTGGAAGCTGCTATATTAAAAGAGCAAAGGTTTTTGTTCTTTTTAGTAACAATATCAAATCCCATGCCTGCGTCTAATAAATAATAACCATCGGTTTTAGTTTCTGTTCCGTAAGCCGAATAAAATTTATCCTGAGTTGCAAAATATTGAAAGGCAACTTTTACATAGATAGAACTAAAACAACCTACTTTCTTTTTGAAATCTGCGCGTAGTTCGGAGTTAGTATGAAAGGGTGGAATGTAAGGAAGATATTTTGTGCTATCTGTTATATTAGCACCATTCCCGCCTAAATTAACAGCTGAAATATATGAAACTGTATTCTCAAAATGCAACCAATCCAGTGGGTGAGGGTGAATATCAAAGCTAAATTCACCACCATATAATTGCGCTTTGGTTTGTCGGAATTTAAATACCTGATACTGATTTCCTGATTCTGTGAAAATGGAATCTCCTCCCGTTAAACTCAATAACTTTTCATTATAAATATAGTTGTCGATAATATTATGGAAAACCTCAATGCTTCCTGAAATATGTTCGTTGTCAAAAAACAATCCTAAATCTTCTTGCAAACTAAATTCAGGTTTAAAATTAGCATCACCTAATTGCTGGAATCCTGTTCCAGGGTGAACACCTTTAGCAGATATCTCCGAAATATTTGGTGACCTGTATCCACGCGCTACATTTAATTTAATATTAAATGATTCACTTAACGAATAAGTTCCACCTATACTTCCACTAAAACCTGAAAAGGTGTGCGAATAGGAATCGAATTGTTTGGTTAAAGTTGAATCGCTCGCATTAAACGGTGTTTCCATATCAAAACCTGTATCCGGATTTGTTTTTGTATATAGTTTATCATTGTTGAAAACACGAGTGTCGTATCGGGCGCCAACTACTAAATCAAATTTCTTGAACGATTTTTTTACAAATACGAAAGGACCAAAATCTAACAAACTGTGATTGGGTATAACGAATTCTGTTGCCTTGCCACTTTTATTTTGCTGATACATTCCATTAATTCCTAAAGTCGCTTCCAGTTCTTTTAATTCAGGAAAATGATATTTTACATCGTAGTTCACTGAATTTAAAATTAAATCCAATCCTGCAAGAGTAGGATGTAAGGGATGTGAAAACTCTTGTCGGTGACTTTGTTGAACTCCCAATTTTAAATTAATATGCCCCTTACTTAAAATAAAATGATTGTCGGAATACAAACGGTAATGCTTAACGTGTTGATGAATAACGCCAATCTTATAATTATTTAATTCGGAGCTTGTAACAATAGGGCGTAAAGTATCTTCTTCACTAATTTGTTTTACAAATTTCCGGCTACTCGAATCGCGGCTGCCATCTGGAACTTCTTGTAAATTATCATACATCGAAAAATTTATACGGGTATACCCCCAGGATTTATTAATTCCTAAATAAGCGTTCAAATCTGTTTCATTATACTTTGTACCAAAAACATTTCCATCAAATTGATTTTTATAAGTTGATGCTTGTTTTTTTGAAGCTCTGATTCCCCATACAAAACCTTTAGTGTTTCCTGCTAAAGCTAATGACGATGCAATTTGTTTATTGTTGCTTTGATAATTACCTGTTAAACTTCCTTTTATCCGTCCTTCGGGTGCTGTGTGTGCAGGTAATAAATTGACGACACCTGCTAATGCATCACTACCATAAATTAAACTAGCGGGACCTTTCACTACTTCAATTCTATCAACCAAAAACTGATCTACTTCAACACCGTGTTCATCTCCCCATTGTTGTCCGTCTTGTCGGATACCATCAAATAAAGTAAGTATTCTATTATAACCTAAACCGCGGATGTATGGCTTCGAAATATTTGGTCCCGTGTTAAGTGCGCTAACACCTGGTACTTTACTAATAGCGTCAATAATATTATTAGCAGAACTTTCGCTGAGGTATTTTGTATCGATTGAAATAATGGGGATTGGATTTCGTTTTAATTCAGTAGCGTGAGAGGTGCCTGTAACAACAATCTCATCAGCCTCCACTACAGATTCTTCTAATTCAAAATCTAATTGTTGTGTGGTAGCTAACTCAACTTCCTTCACAAGGGTTTTAAATCCTAAAAGTTTTACCTGAAGGATAGTTTTTATTTTGGGAAGTTTATTAATGATGTATTTACCTTCTTCATTGGATATTACTCCCGATTTTAAATCCGGAAGATAAATAAGTACACCCGGTAAAATTTCCTGATTGGCTTTGTTTTTAATAGTGCCGCTTAAACTATTTTGACTGTATATTAAAGTTGTCTGCACGAGCAGAAGCAACGCAATGAATTTTCTCATAAATTTTAATTGGATATTTTTAATAAGTTAATTAACGATCTGCTTAACTTATAGTGGGAGGTCCCCTTGAGAAAATTGTAAATGAAAAAGATTTTTTAAGAGTTACTTGTTTTGAAGAATAAGTGAAAGAGGAAAATGGTTTGGAAGCAAGAGTAACTTTTTCAACTTCAAAATAAGGCTGTTGATTTTTAAAATAATTGCAAGCAAAACACTCGTCAGATTTCTGAGTAAAATGCTCGTGTTCTCCGTTACAAGAATTACTTTTTTCGTGGTGAATTAAGTAGCGGTGACAAGCATCATTTTCTTCATCGGGCGAGCAGTTTTGTTCGGCATGATGATGTTTTTCGGTTTGAATATGAAAAGCATTGAAACTTAGATTAAAAACAATAATAAAACATAACAGCGCGGATACAATGCTGCAAAAAAATGCTTTTATGTTTTTGTTTAATGCCATTAAATAAAATTAATTGAGCCCCAAGAGACTTAAAGTACTTATTAAAAAGAAAGGGAAGAAAATTAAGCTAAAGGAGGAGCACGAGATGCGCCTGACTCCTTTATGTACGAATTATAATCCGGTGTTGGATTAATTAAAACCGCTT
Organism: Bacteroidia bacterium; assembly: GCA_018000995.1. Classification (GTDB taxonomy): domain Bacteria; phylum Bacteroidota; class Bacteroidia; order B-17B0; family Aurantibacillaceae; genus JAHEYG01. The sequence continues at coordinate 22,166 of JAGNIU010000011.1, read as the reverse complement.
CATGTTTTGGTTTAAGCGGAATAAAGTTGTTGATGAATTTGAAAATGGTAAAATAAACCGGCGAATTGTATTTATCAAAATCACAATCTGCATCAGCTTCAGTTTGTACAGAAGTTTCTCCGTTTGTTTTTACAAGTTCGTGGCTATGATTAAAAAGTTTGTGAATATATACTTGAGGTGTTGCTACCCAAAGTGCACACAAAAACAAAACTGCGAAAATAGATATGCGGGCAATTTTACTTCTAATCATGATTCAAATATACTAAAATTTAATACACACAATTTTATCTAAATATTAAATAATTTGGCCATAATACAGTAGTTTTACGATATGAAATTCATCTTAAATATCCTGGTTTCGGCAGTGGCAGTGCTTTTTACAGCTTGGCTATTGCCGGGGGTGCAGGTTACTGACTTTGTGAGTGCTCTTTTGGTGGCAGTTGTATTGGCTTTTTTGAATACAGTTGTAAAGCCTGTTTTAACAATTTTAACAATCCCAATTACCTTCTTTACCCTTGGCTTTTTTCTTTTAGTGATAAATGCGGGTATGATAATTCTAGCCTCTAAATTAATCCCCGAATTTCACGTCAACGGATTTTGGTGGGCACTTTTATTCAGTCTGATTTTATCTCTTGTTACCGGCATTCTTAATGCTTTTGTTGGGAATACCGAAAAAAGAGAAGAAGAGTAATTACTTCTTTTTCTCAGGTTCAAAATCAATACTTACCGAATTAATACAATAACGCATACCGGTTTTGGTTGGACCATCATCAAAAATATGTCCTAAATGTCCGTTACATCTTGCGCAAACAATCTCAGTTCGTACCATTCCTAATGTAGAGTCTTTTATTTTTTTAATGCGTTCGCCATTCCCAATTTCATTATCAAAACTTGGCCAACCACAATGTGATTCAAATTTTTGATCGTCTTTAAACAACTCGTAACCACAGCCGGCGCATTTGTAAATTCCCTTCTCGAAGTGCAAGTTGTATTTACCGGTAAAAGGTCGTTCTGTGCCTTTTTCGCGTAATACATAATATTGTTCTTCGTTAAGTGTTTTTTTCCACTCGTCTTCGGTTTTGTTATAATTAGTATCCATAGTTTTTTGGGTTGGAGTTGTTGGTGTTTTAGTACTCGTTTGACTTGAGCAACTTAACATAACCAGTGATGCAAATGTAATTAATACCTTTTTCATAATTCCTGATTTTAAATATAGACGAACAAAGTGGATGCGCCTTACATTAAAACAGGTTTTTACGTAAAATTAACAATCCCTTTAAAAATTAAATTATTAAGTACATTTGCTCAATAAAATGAAAAACGCAATCGTTATATTTTTTAGTGCTGTATTGATTTTCAGTTCATGTGTTTCAAAAAAGAAATACATGCAAATGCAAGATGAAAAAACGGCCGAAAAAAATGTATTGGACGAAGTGCTAAATAAATTAGCTGTAGAAAACGACAGTTTAACTAAGTTGATTTATTCGTTAGATAGTCTGTATAGAAGCGAACGTGATAAAAATAATCTGGCTTCAAATAAGGGTGTTGATAGGAGTTTTAAAGTTAAACCCCGTCGTAGTTTAATTTCGGGTAAAGAGGAGTACGATAAAAAGGCTATTTTTCTGTATAACTTCCTGTCGTACATTTTTTGGCCGGCCGACCCAAAAGCAGAAAATTTCACTATTGGTATAGTAGGGGAATCGCCAATTAAACAAGCTTTGGTAGCTCAGGTTTATGGTAAAAGTGTAAATAAACAGCCCATTTTGGTTGAGAATTATGTACCGGGTAATACTTATAAAATTCTGTTTTTTACTGAGGCTGGTCAATCGCAATTTAACCGTATAAAAAAATTGTGTGTAAACAAAACCGTCCTTTTCATCACCGAAAACACAATTTTAGAAAACATTGGCAGTCATATTAGTTTGTATGTTGACGGAACCAAAATTCGTTTTACAGCAAACAAATCTGCTATCGACAAAACCAAGCTAAAAGTGAGTAATTCTTTTTACGGCCTATCCGACTAATTATGTGTGAATAAAATTATTTCTTTTAGCTGAAAAAAGCCGCTAAAAATGCTTGGTTTATGTATAAAAATCCTATTTTTACCACAACTTATTATTAATCCCTACCTATGAACATACACGAATATCAAGGAAAACAAATTTTAAAAGGATTTGGAGTTGCCATTCAGGAAGGTATCGTTGCTGATACCCCAGAACAAGCTGTAGCTGCAGCTAAAGAACTTAAAGCTAAATACAATAGCGATTGGGTTGTAATTAAAGCTCAAATACATGCAGGTGGACGAGGTAAAGGAGGCGGGGTAAAATTGGCTAAAAACCTTGATGAAGTGAAGGAAAAAGCAACCGCTATTATTGGTATGCAATTAATAACGCCTCAAACTAAAGCCGAAGGGAAAAAAGTAAACAAAGTACTGGTTGCACAGGATGTTTATTACCCGGGAGCTAACCCAACAAAAGAGTTTTATATGAGTGTTTTGTTAGATCGCGGTCGCGGTAGAAACACCATTATTTATAGTACTGAAGGTGGTATGAACATTGAAGAAGTAGCTGAACATACCCCTGATAAAATCTGGAAAGAAGAAATTGACCCTCGCGTTGGTTTACAAGGTTTTCAAGCTCGTAAAATAGCCTTTAACTTAGGTTTAAGCGGTAACGGATTTAAAGAAATGGTGAAATTTGTAGGCTCATTGTACAAGGCCTATACAAGTATCGATGCTTCTTTATTTGAAATTAATCCGGTTTTAAAAACATCCGACGATAAAATTATTGCTGTTGATGCGAAAGTAAGTTTTGATGATAACGGTCTGTTCCGTCACCCTGATTACGAAGCATTACGCGACGTAACAGAGGAAGATCCTACTGAGGTTGAAGCGCGTGAAGCTGAATTGAACTATGTAAAATTAGATGGTAACGTTGGCTGTATGGTTAACGGTGCCGGATTAGCAATGGCTACTATGGACATTATTAAATTATCAGGTGGCGAGCCTGCTAATTTCTTAGATGTAGGTGGTACGGCTAATGCAGAAAGGGTTGAAAAAGCCTTCCGTATTATATTAAAAGATAAGAACGTAAAAGCAATTTTAGTTAATATTTTTGGTGGGATTGTTCGTTGCGACAGAGTAGCGCAGGGTATTGTAGATGCCTACAAAAACATGGGTACCATTAACGTGCCAATTATTGTGCGTTTACAGGGTACAAATGCCGAAGCAGCCAAAAAAATCATTGACGAATCGGGTTTAAAGGTGTTTTCTGCTATCCAACTGCACGAGGCGGCAGATTTAGTTAATAAATTAATAAAAGGTAATTAAATTTTAGTAAATTTGAAATGATGAAAAACTTGAAATATTTTATTTTACCGATTGCAACCGGTTTAATTTTATCATCTTGCGGTGGCGATGATAATAAAGATGAAATCGATAACACTATCGATTCAACAAAAACAGAAAACGTTGAAAGTAACCCTGTTTCTGAAACCTTTTTCCAGGTTCCTTCACCGGGCGAGATGCTTACTTTTATTAAAATGGTAGGCGGAAAGAATAACAAAAACACATCTTTCCTAAATTCTCCCGATAATCAAAAAAATTACACCGATGCTAAATCTAAAGCCTTAAACTTTGGTATTTACAGTTGTGATTTAAGCTATTGCAGTATTTTTGAAATTGGAGCTGAGGCTTTAAAATATTTCAAATCTGTAAAACAAATGGGCGACCAAATTGGCGTTTCTTCAGCTATTAAGCCTGAAACTATGAAACGCTTAGAAGGTAACGTTGGTAATTCAGATTCGTTAGCAGTTATTACTGATGATGTTTATTTTTCTTCATTCGAAACTTTAGAAAATGGTCAGCAAGGAACCACTTTAGCATTAGTAGTTGCAGGTGGTTGGATTGAGAGTTTATATATTGCAACTAACCTTGCAAAATACGAAGCAAACAGCCCTATCATTGAACGTTTAGCAGATCAAAAATACACATTAGAAAACTTAATCGAATTTTTGAAGAAACATGAAGCTGATGCAAATGTTGCTGCTGTTAAAGCCGATTTCGAAGGTTTATTAGCTGAGTTCAATAAAATTGAACAAAAAGATATTTCAGCAAACACTAAGGATGATAAAGGTAAAAAAATGTTAGGTGGCGGAAAACAATTGGTTGTGAGTGAGGCATTGTACAAATCTATTGTCGATAAAATCAAATCTATCCGTAACTCTTATACCTTAACTAAATAATTTACGACGATATGAAAAATATTTTAACTATAATTCTAGCCACTTTTTTAAGTTCTGCTGCTTTCTCTCAAGCGAGTGTTTGCGGACAGTTTCATAAAAAGTACTGCATCCTTGAAACTCAAAAGGGAGAAAAATGGATGTACAACGCTCAAAGCAAAAGCGGATTATTTAACCAAGGTATGGTTAACAAATTACGTTGTGTAATCTATAAAGGAATGGATTACAGAATTACCGTATGCTGCGAAACAGTTTTAGGTGACAAGGTAAGCTACAAAATTTTCGATGCCCGCACCAGCGAATTATTATTTGATAATTCAACTGCTGAAGATACTCAGATGTTCGAATTTCAAAGCGTATCTACAAGAGCTTTAATCATTGAGGTTTTAGTTCCAACAGGAGCTACTGAGCAAGATAAACATAAAGCACAAGATGCTGCTTGCGTTGGTTTATTAATCGAGCATAAAGTAACCGATAAACAAGGTTTCTCACAATATTAATAGTTTACCAAAACTTTACATAAACCCTTTCCTATATATGGAAGGGGTTTTGTTTTTCTGACAAAAAATAATTGATAATTCTATGCCTGGCAAAAAAAACACATCGGTACACAAAGAAGTTAAAAAAGTAACTACTCACGTGTTATTAGAAATGAAACGCAGCGGCGAAAAAATCGCGATGCTTACCGCCTACGATTACACCATGGCACGAATTATCGACCATTCTGGCATTGATGTTATTTTAGTTGGAGATAGTGCCAGTAACGTTATGGCGGGGCATGAAACTACATTACCAATTACGTTAGATCAAATGATATATCACGCTAGTTCGGTTATTCGTGCTATTGATAGAGCTTTAGTGGTTGTAGATTTACCTTTTGGTACTTATCAGGGTAATTCGAAAGAAGCCTTGAATACTGCCATTAAAATAATGAAGGAAAGCGGAGCACACGCTGTGAAGTTAGAAGGTGGAAGAGAAATTAAAGAATCGGTTGAACGAATTTTAAGTGCCGGAATTCCGGTGATGGGACATTTAGGTTTAACGCCACAAAGTATTTATAAGTTCGGAACCTATACTGTTCGTGCAAAAGAAAAAAACGAAGCAAAACGTTTAATTGAAGATGCGAAATTATTACAAGCCTCAGGTTGTTTTGCTATTGTCCTCGAAAAAATCCCGGCAGTCTTAGCCACTCAAGTTTCTAAAGAGTTAACCATACCCGTAATTGGTATTGGTGCGGGTGGCGGTTGTGATGGACAAGTTTTAGTAACACACGATATGTTGGGTATGACTCAAGAGTTCTCTCCACGTTTTTTACGCCGCTATTTGAATCTTTATGATAGTATGACGAAAGCTTTTTCGCAATACATTAAAGATGTAAAAAGTAAGGATTTTCCTAATAAAGAGGAGCAGTATTAAGCTGTAATTACTAGTTTTCCTTACGTTTTTTGCTCGATGAAATATTCTAAAAAACCTTTTAAAATTTAATCCCGTTTTATTATCTTGCATACCCTTTTAAGGTAATGCAGACTATATTAAAATATATAATTTGTTTATTGTCTTTGTTTACAATCCATGTAAACGCACAAATTATTGCGCCAATTTCTTTTACTGCTTCCGGAGTTTTCCCAAATAATACACATGTAAACGCTTTAGCCGAAGATACAGTGAATAGCTTGTTACATTTCCAGTCCTCTTGTATTTGCGGGGTTGGACCAGCTAATATGTATAGTGGGCTATCGTATGTTAATCTTAATTCTAATTCTATAAACACCTCTTTTGTAGGTTATAATCCATTTGGGGTACATGTTGTTTCAAGAGAAATGCAACAGGGAAGTAATGGGATAAATGTAAACGATGGGGATTATTTTAGGCGTTATAACACCCCGGCATATACACCGGTTTGGACTTACTCTCCGGCTTTTAATCAAACCGTTGTTGCTTCAACAATGCGTAATGATTCGGTATTCACTATTACAAATGATGGAATTGCAGATTGTCAGATTTTAGAAATAAGAAACAGAACTACTGGCACTTTACTTTCATTTAATACTATTTCATGTTCTACATTTACCAATGGATATATATGGGGAAATGTAATTAAAATGAAAGCCGTGGGCGGGAAATTATATTTAGCAGGGGGCTTTTCTGTTTTAAACGCTTCTTCAATTCAAATAGATGAAAACATAACCAGTATCAATATTAGTAACGGACAAATCTCTACCTTAAATTATTTAACTAATGATACCGTTAAAGATGTTGAGCTGTATAATAATGAAATTCACATAAGCGGAAATTTCACTAATGTAAAAGGACAAGTTCGCAATCATTATGCAAAGTTAAATATGGCAGGGGTTTTGCAAAACGGAACACCCTCGTTTGATGCTAATGTTGAAGAAATTGAAGTGTACGATAAATATTTATTTGCTATTGGAAAATATACTACTTTAAACAGTACAGTTGTAAATCCGGTTGGAGATTTTATTTTGAAAGCTATAAATCTAAATTCTAATTCAATAATGAATTGGAGTTTACCGCTTTTTAATCCTACACTCCCTAACGACGATTATTTATTAGAAAATTTCCGAAACCGTTTGTATGCTTCCAGTAGAGTGACCAATAATTTTAATATTGATGCGTTTTGTTTGCCACCAATTATAACATCAACTTTAATTGCGGCAGCTACTACAACTTTATGTGAGCAAACTTCCAATGTTACTTTTAGCGTTTCACCATTTAGATATGCTGGTACATATAGCTGGACTTACACGGGTACAGGCGCCTCACTAACTAATTTAGGTAATAGTGTTTCAATTAATTTTGCTTTAGGAGCAACTTCAGGAAAATTAAAAGTGTGCGCATTGGCTTCTTGTGGAAGTGTGAGTGATACTTTATCATTAAACATCACTGTTTATCCTCGTCCAAATGCAACAGCAAGTTTAGTGGATGATACATTAAATTGTTTCAAACCAAAAGTTCCAATATTAGGAAATTCAGCAACACCGGGTGTTGCTTATGCTTGGAGTGGTCCTTCCGGTTATACAAGTTCTTTACAAAATGATTCGACAGGTTATAAAATATCTGGTGTTTACACTTTAACTGTAACAACATTAGCAACAGGCTGTACGCGCACAACTTCAGTCTTAGTTCGTATTGATACAATAAGACCAAATGTCACTTTGCCAGCTGGTCCGTATTTAGTCGGATGCGGTACTAACAGTTTGATTAGTTTAAACGGAACAAGTACAACTACACCAACAAGTTTGTTTTGGAAAAATACTGCTCAAACAACCTATACTGCCAATCCAGCTTCCGTAAGTTTAGGAAATTATTTTTTAGAGGTAAGAAATACTTATAACGGTTGCAAAAACACATCCACCATTATTACTGTAACAAGTTCTGCCGCACAACCAACTGTTACTTTAACGAGTCATACGTTTATTAATTCGGCTCTTGCTGTTGATAGTATTTCCTGTTTAACAACAAGCGTCACTTTAAGTGCTGCTTTTTCTCCAACCAATTGTACTTTGGTTTGGAAAGATAACGCGACTAAAACAATTTCTGCAAATCCGGTTACGGTATTCGGACAATCTAATCAAATGGCAATTGTAACCCGTTTGGATAATAGTTGTGTTGATTCTTCAATGATTGTTCTTGTGAAACAAAATATAACACCACCCAATATTTTAGTGCTAACTGCCAATCCCAATATTAATTGCAGCAGTAGTACTGCCACTTTAGTTGCAGCTTTCTCACCAACATCCGCAACAGGGGTTTGGACAGGCCCTTCCAGTTTTTCATCAGCCAATCCTGCTGTAACTAGTGTACAAGGAAAATATTATTTTACGGCCACACGCACTGATAATGGTTGCAGTAAAAAAGATTCGGTAAATGTTGGTTACAGTAATACTTTGGTTGTTGATGCAGGTAATGATACTACAATTTGCAAAAGCTCAATAGCTAATTTAAGCGCCTTAGTTGTGGGAACAGTTAGTGGTGTGACTTATACATGGAGCAGTGGTGGAAGCGGACAAAGTATTTCAGTTAATCCAGCTTTAACTACAACTTATGTTGTTACAGCTAATGGTTCATTTGGTTGTACCGGAAAAGATACGGTAGTTGTAAATATTCCTGTCGATATGCAAGATTCTATTATCACAGCAAAAGGTTGCACAGGTAATAATGGAAGCTTAACTATTTATGTAAAAGGTGGAATTTCCCCTTACAAATTTTCCGTTAATGGTAGTCCGTTTACTTCACAAATAACTTACACAAATTTACCTTTTGCAACTTATTCTGTTAGCATCAGAGATTCTATAGGTTGTGTTTTAAATACCACGGCTACAATTAGTCAGAATAGTAATTTAAATTCGCCTGTATTTATTGCTTCCACACAAAATTTTAAAGGCGATACAGTAGTATTAATCGATTTAACTGTACCAAAAGCAGATTCAGTAAAATGGGTTTTACCTTCTTCTGCTTCTATTATAGGGGGCGATATGTTTAATCCTGTTGTTGTTTTTGCTGATACCGGAATTTTTCCTGTAACCTTGCAGGCGTTTTATGGGACGTGTATAACAAGTACAACCAAGCTCATTAAGATAATGCCTTTAGATTCAGCTTATGCCGCTTTAACAAACAATAATGGGATTAAATCATTGAATGTATTTCCAAATCCTAATACCGGACAATTTACGGTGCAGGTAGAGTTTTATAAAAAGCAAAATGCCAGCGTGCAAATTTGGGATTCATCACCACAAAAACATTTTCAGCAAAACTTTTTGGATGTTGATGTGATTACGCTTCCGGTAAATGTTAGTCAACTGCAAAACGGAACGTATATTTTGAGAGTGATAAGCGAGTACGCTTCCAAGCATTTTTATTTTGTAATCAGCAAGTAAGAAGAAGGAATCTCCCTTCTCCTCATAGGAGAAGGTGTCCACCTTTGGTGGACCGATGAGGTTATATGGATGTAGTCGAAGGGCCGAATCAAAAAAGGACGTGTTGCTATCATTTGTAGTATGTTGATTATTTTGGTATTTTTATAAGTAATAAGTAGTCTAGTTAGATATATAAAGATATTCTCAATTTTTTGACAATAAATACTATGATAAAAAGAGTTTTTTTATTTTGTTTTACATTATTCCTTGGGCAAGCCTCTGCCCAAAATCTAATGTGGGCCGGACTATTCGGAGGGACATCCCCAAGCGCAGAAGTTATTGTTACGGCTGTAGCAAGTGATCTAACAGGAAATGTTTATTCGACAGGCACGTATGCAGCAATGAATGATTTTGATCCGGGTCCCGGTGCTGCATTTTTAAACACTTTCGGAGCGACCTATGATATATTCGTGAGTAAATTAGATCTGGGTGGTTCGTATGTGTGGGCAAAAAGAATCGGCAAATTTACTGGTATTGGCAGTAATAGCGGTCAAGCTATTTGCACTGATGCAAGTGGAAATGTATACGTCGCAGGTTATTTTAGTGATGGAGTTGAATTTGACCCTGATATTACAAATCAATTTCTTATGACAAGCTTCGGCAGCACTGATGCTTTTATTTTAAAACTTGACCCGTCAGGAAATTTCATTTGGGCACGTCAAATTGGAGGTTCGTTGAGTGATGACATCACGGGTATTTCGGTGGATGCTTCAGGGAATATTTATACAATTGGAAATTTTACAGGAAGCGCTGATTTTGATCCCGGTGTCGGTACGTTTGTATTAACCTCAGGGGGGATTACGGACATATTCATTTCTAAACTGGATATGTTAGGAAATTTTGTCTGGGCTAAAAGAATTGGCGGTACTCAACAAGATTTCGCAACATCACTTTATCTTGACGCTTCATCCAATGTATATATCGGAGGTAGTTTTTACTCGACGGTTGACTTTGATCCCGGTCCAGGCACATATACAATGGCAGTGGGAACATCAACCGCTAATAACTTACATATTACCAAAATTGACAATAATGGAAATTTTTTATGGGCTAAGCAAATAGAGGGCAATGGGTCTAAAAGGCTAAGTGCTTTGAAAATGGATGTATTGGGAAATGTGCATGTAGCAGGAAGTTTTGTCGGTTCTGCTGATTTTGACCCGAGTTTATCCTCTTATTCTATTTCGGCCGTAGGTTCCAGTGATATTTTTGTTGCCAAGTATGACAATTCAGGAAATTTCATTTGGGTTAAACAGATGTCGGGCAGTGCCGGAGAAGAAGCATACGGTTTGGCAATTAATGCAGCGGGAGAAGTGTTTACAACAGGAACTTTTTGGACAACTGTTGATTTTGATCCGGGACCAGGCACTTATCCATTTTCTTCCGGCACTGGTCAAAATTGTTTTATTTCGCGTCTGAATTCATCAGGAAATTTTGTTTCAGCAAAAAGTATAGGGGGTACAGGTGATCAATACGGTACTTCATTAACCTTTGATGCGTATGGAAGTTTGATAATGGGAGGTTATTTAAATGCAGGAAGTGTAATTGACTTTGATCCGGGACCAGGTACATACACGATTAATCCAATTGGTAACGTTAATGGTTTCGTAGCAAAATTTGATGATTGCACCTTACCAGCGACTCTAACAGCAGTGTTTTCAAATACTTTAGTCTGTAGCGGCCAAACTATCTCAATTTCCACGAGTGGTGCATCCACCTATACGTTATATCCTGGTGCTACTACCGGAGCCAATCAAACTGCTACGGTTTCAGGTAATTCATTATTTACAATTGCAGGAACAAATTCAGCAGGCTGTATGGATGCCCAAACGGTAAGTGTTTCAGTGCACCCTGATCCGGTTGTATACTCTTCTAGTAGTGTTACTTGTAGCGGACAATCTGTAGATATTAAAGTATTCGGGGCTATGACCCACACGTGGAATACATCTTCTACTTCCTTTTCAATTACAGTTGCTCCCGGAGTCACTACAACTTATACGGTATCCGGTACAAGCTCATCAGGATGTTCTTATGCCGTGGCATTCACTCAATCTGTTTCAACGTGTACAAATTTGCAAAACAAGGAAATGAAAGACAACGAAGCTATACGGTGTTTCCCAAATCCTAATAGTGGGAGTTTTAGTATTAAGGCCACTCAAAATGTGTCTTTTGATATTATTAATGAGTTGGGACAAAAAATAATTACCAATTCTTTAGATGAGTCAAATCATCAGCAGATCGTTATAGAAGGATTAGCGCCTGGCGTTTACTTCATTATTGTTCCGATTTCAAACGGATATATCAGACAAAAAATAATTGTAATCCGCTAGTTATTCAGATCGAATTTTATAAAAAGCAAAATGCCAGTGTGCAGATTTGGGATTCTTCACCACAAAAACATTTTCAGCAAAATTTTTGGGATGTTGATGTGATTACGCTTCCCGTAAATGTTAGTCAACTGCATAACGGAACACATATTTTGCGTTTGATAAGCGAGTATGCTTCCAAACATTTTTATTTTGTAATCAGCAAATAGAAATTAATCTGCTAAAATCTCAAACGTATAGTAGTTTGATGTTGGAGTAGGGTAACTTGTGTTTTCGCAGATGCCTTCTGCTAAATCTTTAATAAGTGGTAAGCCAAGCGTATTTGCTTTTACTTTTTCGGCATAATCAAAACCTTCGCTGTCGTTACCCATTTTTAAAATCACTTTGGTATTGCCTTTTTGTTTTAATTCAATGTGTAATTGGTTTTTCGGATTTTTCAAAAAACTATATTTAAAATAATTTAAAAACACTTCTGTTACAATTAAGCCTAGATGCAAGGCTTTTTTCGATTCAAGGTTTAAATTACATTGATCAATTTCGGCTGTAACTGTTTTAGCGGTTTCGGCGTGTGTTTGTTTAAATTCGGCCACTAACTCTCTAATATAATCGCACACATTAACACCGGTGTAATTTTTAGAATGATAGAGTAAATCTTGAATCTTCAACATCGAAAATACCCGCTGTTCGTATTCTTCAAAAATAATTTTCGGATCAATAGTTTTACCTTGGTTCTTACTCAATCGCATTAAGCTGATTAAAATGGAGAAGTTATTTTTAACGCGGTGATTGATTTCTTTTATAAGTAGATCTTTTTCTTTTAGAGCGTCTTCCAGTTTAAATTGAAGAGCTCTTCTGTGACGCGCTTCCAGATTTGATGCAAATATGAGGGAAATGCTAAATGCAAAAGTTTGTTCTTTCTCGTTAAATACACGCTCAATCTTTCCAGCTTTTTCGTAACACATTACACCTACCAATTCGCCGCCAATACGTAAGGGGATATCCATTAAAGAAATAACATCGTTTGGTTTGGAGTAAGATTCTGATAATTCTGCTGTAATAGGATCGGTATGAATATTAGGAGCTAATAAAATTTTATTTTCCTGTAAAGCCTTAAAGTATTTAGGAAATGCTTTTTCTTCCAGTACATTTTCTTTTTTAAAAGTGTGACTTCGTAAATCATATTCACCCATCGAAATAATGGCAGTGTGTTCCGGATTAAATAACCAAACGCTCATCCGTTCGATATGAAGTGACGCCACAATACGTTTCGCCATTTCAATCATTAATGCATCAATATCTTCACGGTGTAAAATGTGAATTTTTGATACACTATCAATTTCCTGTAAAAGATTAACGGTTGGCATTTCCATGCACTTGTTTTTGTTAATTAAATATATAACAAAAATCCATACCAACAAATAGTAACAATACCTTAAACAAGTATTTAACTAAATAGTGTAAATTTAGGCTATGAAAAAGCTCCTTTTTGCAGTGTTATTTACTCTAGTCTCCATTCAATCCTTCGGTTGGGGAGCAAAAGGGCATAAAATTGTGGCGGAATTTGCTAAACAAGCCTTATCCGCTAACCAACAAGTTATTGATTCGATTCAGTATTACCTTGGGACTATGACTTTTCAGGAGGCTTCAGTTTGGATGGATGAAGTAAGAAGTGATGCATCTTATGATTATTTAAAGCCCCGTCATTATGTTAATGTTGAGCGCGATGCCACTTATGTTAAAACAAAGGATGAAAATGCAGTAAATGAATTGGAAGTGGTTATTTCTATTCTATCAGCAAAAGGACCGAGAGATAAGGATAAAATTGCCATGGCTTTACGTGAATTGTTTCATTTAGTGGGAGATTTGCATCAACCTTTGCATTGTGGATATGCAGAAGATAAGGGAGGTAATAGTGTTTCTGTAAGTTATGGTGATTCGCAGAATTTGCATTCTATGTGGGATACAGGTTTGATAAAGGAAGAAAACATTGGATTAAAAGATTGTCTTCAGTTTTCAAATACATTAAGTAAGGCTGAAATTCAGCAAATACAGCAAATCAACGTTGTAAAGTGGATGGAAGAATCGCGTGAGTTTCTCCCATTTGTTTATGGTTTTGAAAAAGGAAAAATCACCTCTGAATACGCTGCAAAAGCAAAGCCAATAATAGAAAAACAATTAGTTCGCGCAGGAATAAGATTAGCAGCTGTTTTGTTTAGAACATTTAAGCGGTAATGTTATACAATAAAAAAGGGTGACAGAATATTTATTCTGACTTTATTATTTTCTTAGAGAATTTCTTATCATTTGTTTGAAGTGTTATTACATAAACACCGCTTGTGAAATCGGAAAGGTCTATAGAATAACTGTATGTCCCTTTAGTTTTTTGCCCACCGTCAATAATTTTTACTAGTTGTCCGTTAATATTGAAAAGTGATAAATTAATATTTTCCGATTCTGAAATATTGAATGTGAGATTGGTAATATGGTTTGTTGGATTTGGGAAAATGTTTAATTTTAAATCATTCGGCAAATTTATTTCATCTAAACCGGAGAATGAAGAAAGTAATTCTAAGTATTCACCCATGGTGGGAACATCTAAATATTTTCCGTTAGCTGCCGATTGATTGATATGCTTCCCAATAAGGTCGGTAATAGAATCTTTTAAGGATTGGGGTATAATGGATAAGCCTAACCCATATGATTTGATTAACCAACGATAACCGGTTGCAGAATTACAGTTATAAGAATAATCAACTAAATTTTTAACCGCTTTGTAGGTCATTGTGTCCAATACGTTTTTGTAATTATCTAAAGCAGGTATTAATTGAATTGTTGGAATAATATTTTGAATGATAATACTATGATAACGTGAATTTGCGTTATGTCCATCAACCCAACGTCCATTTGTAATTTGACCGGGTTGAACAGAATAGCGGATGTTTTTAATCGCTCTGTCTAAAAATGTTATGTCATTGTTTAATTGATACGTTCTTGTAAGTCCCAACGAAACAAAGGTGTTGTAATTATAGTTTTTATTAAACTTTAGTGGCTTTAAATAATTACCAATTGAAATTGCAATGTTTCTGTAATTGGTATTCCCTGTGTAATTGTAGGCTTCATAGTATGCATTCGCAATCACTCCCGCATCAAATTTAAATTCTCCAGTTCCTTTGTCATTAATAATCCAACCATTTTGTAAAACATTTACTGAGTCGGCACCACAAAAAAACATGAAGTTTTGAATGATAGGTCCAAATGTAGCATCGCCATAAGGTCTAAGGTCAGGAAATGGAAAAGCACCTACACAAGGTCCGGTTTGAATTTGCATCGTGGCTAAACTATCTAAGGCTCTTGTTGCCCAAGATTGATAAAGTGTTTTTCTTGTGATGTCGGTTTCTTTATCTGCAATTTTTAAAAGACCAGCTGCTATTTCTGCCGACGCTCTTAAAAACAATGAATGTGGTTGATAGGAAGGAGGATTCATTCCTTTAGCTGTTCTCCACAAATTAACATATACCATGCTATCAGCCGATATGAGTGCCCTTGAAAGTAAAATTGAATTTGTAATATTTAGCCAATTGATGTTTGATACTAATGCAGAATACGGTTCAATCGCATCAGGTCGTCCGCCTTGTGTTGAATAAACATTCTTTAATTCAAAACTTAGTGAATCAATTTTAAATAAGTTTTCATATTTCAATGCACTGTCTAATGGATTGAGGATGCTGCTTATTTGTGATTGTTGTAATGTGGTTAATGTTTGAGCAATTCCACATGGTTGGGCAAATAATTTGAATCCAAAAGTCAAAATGCAAATCAGCGTAAGTATAATGTTTTTCATTTGTATATTATTCTATTACTAATGTAAGTAATTTTTATTTATGTTATTCAATTGGCGCATTAATCCTTCTTACAATACACATCCGATTTCTCAACAGGATATTTTTTATCTAAATCAATATTATTAAAATTTTTTTGTCCGCCCCAGTTAAATAATTTTTCGAAGAAGGGGAGGAGTTTACTGTCTTTTATTTGTTCTAAGAAATAAACTTCATGTTCTTTTTCTTTGATACCCATGTCGTATAGAATTTGGTCGTGTTTGGTAATACCTAATTCGTTAAACCATTGTTTCATTCTAAAATATTCGCACACGTTACCACTTTCTAATCGTCCTGCAAAATAAAAAGGCATAAACCAACCAATCACGTAGCAGCTGTACCAAATAATTTTTCCTACCACATAAAATCTGAATTCATACCATTTAGAAATGGGAATATCATATTCGTTCATTATTTCTAATACTTCCTTACGGTGAAACCATTCATCATCTTCAATTTGTTTAATCGCTTTTTTCTCATCAGGATTTTTAACTGAACCGGCATGACCAATATAAGCGAATGCAGCAGCTCTTTCGGCGGAGTAGGCTTGTTGTAGTAAATCAACTAATTGTGGATGCTTTAGTTTCATATTATCCTTTCTTCTGCAAACGGTTTAAATTCTTTTCAATGTAATTATTAGAAGGTAAATGCGCTTTCTGAATGCGCTTTGCATAATGGATGCTATCTAAAATTTCTTTCCGGCTTTCTTCAACTTGAGATTTTTGTAATGTGATGATTAAATTAGCTTTTTGTTTCTGTCGGTAGCTTCTAAAAATGAATAGCGCAAGCACAATTACTAATGCAAAACCAATTACGAAATAATTTCTTTCTTTTTCTCTTTGTTTTAATTCAGCCTTCGCAATAATATCTTTTTTTTCCTGTTCGTTTTTTAGTTCTTTAGCTTGTGTTTCATATTGGTATTGCATTTGTTTTTTTACAGATTCTTTTTGTGTTTCATCGTTGTATATACTATCTCTCATTTTAATTTCCAGTTCAAACATTTCAAATGCTTCTTTATATTTGTTTTGTTTTTGGTATATGAATTTAAGCAACTCGGCGGAGCTATTGATAATTTCAGGATAACCTAATTCTTTAGAAATTTTCATGCCTTTGGTTGCATAAGTTAAACTTGCTTTTAAATTACCTTGATAGAAATAAATATTTCCTATTCTTAACAATGAATTAGCAATACCATTTTTCTCTTCTATTTCTTCCCAAAGGTTTAAACTTTTGTTATAATACTCTAATGCTAAGGGGTAGTTGTTTTGGTTATAGTAAATAACACCAATGTTGAGTAAAGACAATGCTATCCCGTGCTTATCACCAAGCTCTTCTCTAATTTTTAAACTCTTTTTATAATACTCTAATGCTAAAGATGTTTGGGATTGATCATCATAAGTAACTCCAATGTTGTTTAAGGCCATTGCTACTCCTTCTTTATAATCAATACCTTCGCTAATTTTCAAAGCCCTTAAAAAATATTCTAATGTTTTTGAAGTGTCTCCTTGAAGTTTATAAATGCCTCCCATGTTATTTAAAACATCAGCTATCCCTTGTTTATCATTAATCTCTTCTCTAATCTTTAACCCGGCGTGGTAATACTCCAATGCTTTTTGAATATTACCTTGTGCGTCGTGAATAAGTCCAATATTGCTTAAGGAAGTAGCTAAACCTTTTTTTTCACCGGCCTCTTTATGAATCTTGATACTCTTAATATAATATTGATAGGCCTTTTGATTGTCACCTCGGTCTGAATAAACAATTCCCAGATTATTTAATGACTGACCAAGTCGTAACAAATACCACTTTTTAAGAGGATCGCTATTAAGTAAATTCTTTTCTGAAAGGAGTTGTGCTTTTTGCCATAGTGTTAAAGCGGAATCCGGGTTTCTAGAGTACAATTCTGAACCCAATTCTATATAAACTCTGCATTTGGTTGTATCATGGGTTGCATTTTTAAGAACGAGATTCAATGAATCAACAATTCTGTCTTGTCCAAACAAAAAGAGTGGAAAAAGAAATAATATAAAAATTATTTTTTTCATCCTTTGTTTTGCAAACGGTTTAAGTTCTTTTCAATATAATTATTAGAAGGCAAATGTGCTTTTTGTATTCGTTTAGCGTAATGTATGCTATCTAAAATTTCTTTCCGACTTTCTTCTACTTGGTTTTTTTGTTGGGTGATGATTAAATTGACTCTTTGTTTCTGTCGGTAACTTCTAAAAATGAATAGAGCAAGCACAATTACCAAAGCGAATCCAATAACAAAATAATTCCGTTCTTTTTCTCTTTGTTTTAATTCGGCCTTCACAATAATATCCTTTTTTTCTTGTTCATTTTTTAATTCCTTAGCTTGGGTTTCGTATTCATATTGCATTTGTTTTTTTACAGCAGCTTTTTGAGTTTCCTGATTGTTAACACTGTCTCTCATTTTGACTTCCAACTCAAGCATTTCAAAAGCTTCTTTGTATTTGTTTTGTTGTTGAAAGATGTGTTTTAGCAGATTAGCAGAATTTTTAATTCTTTGGGGAAAGCCTAATTCCTCAGAAATTTGCATCGCCCTATTTGCCAAAATAAGAGCTTGAACTGTCTGCCCTTTTTCTAATATCAGATTGGCAATATTGTGCAAAGAAGATATTATTCCGGTTTTATCCTTTGTCTCTTCTTGGATCATTAAGCTTTTCTGATAATACTCCAATGCTTTGTTGATGTCGCCTTGCTGCTTATAAATTGAACCGATATTGTTTAAAGAGTAGCCTTTTCCTTTTTTATCACCAATCTCTTCCTGAATCTTTAAACTCCTTTGATAAGACTCGAGTGCCTTTTGTGTGTTGCCTTGTGAATTATATGTAATACCAAGATTATTTAAAGTGGAAGCTATCTTGTATTTGTCTCCAAGCTCTTCCCTAATTTTTAAATTCTTATGATGATACTCCAACGCTTTTGAGTAATCGCCTTGAGTTTCATAAATAGCTCCAATGTTGTTTAATGAAGTTGTTAATCCGATTTTGTCTCCAATATCTTCATAAATCTTTAAACTCCTATGGTAATACTCTAAAGCCTTAGGGATGTCGCCTTGATTATGATAAATAAGACCGATGCTGTTTAATGAAGTTGCAATACCTCGAGTATCTCTAATTTCTTCTCTTATCTTGAAACTTTTCTGATAATATTCCAGTGACTTGGGCATGTCGCCTTGATTTTCATTAATGAAACCAATGTTATGAAGGGCAGAAGCAAGGTGTTTTAAATAAAATTTCTTTAATGCTGTATTATTGGAACTGTTTTTGTCTGCTAACACTTTTAATTGTTCATTAAAAGCAGGCCATTCTTCATCACTAGCTGTTTCAGCAAGTGTATATAAAATATTACACCTAGTAGTATCATGCTTAGCATTTTTTAGAGCAAGTTTTAAAGAATCAACGATTCTGTCTTGCCCAAACAAAAAGCCAGGGAAAAGAAACAATATGAAAATAATTTTTTTCATCCCTTGTTTTGTAAACGGTTTAAGTTTTTATCAATGTATTTATCAGAAGGTATCATCGCCTTCTGAATACGCTTGGCATAATGAATGCTATCTAAAATTTCTTTCCTGCTTTCTTCAACTTCGTGTTTTTGCTTAGTGATAATTAAATTGGCTTTTTGTTTTTGACGGTAACTTCTAAAAATGAACAGGGCGAGTACAATCACTAAAGCAAATCCAATCACAAAATAATTCCGTTCTTTTTCCCTTTGCTTTAATTCTGCTTTTACAATAATATCTTTTTTCTCTTGTTCGTTTTTTAATTCGCGGGCTTTTGTTTCATATTCATATTGCATTTGTTTTTTTACGGCAGCTTTTTGTGTTTCTTCGTTATTGATGCTATCCCGCATTTTAATTTCCAATTCATACATTTCAAAAGCTTCCTTGAATTTGTTTTGTTTTTTATAAATATCCTTAAGCAAACAAGCCGCATCTTTAATTTTCCGGGGAAATCCTAATTCTTTGGCAGTTTCCATGCTTCGCGTGGCATAAGCAATTGCCTCAATATTTTTCTCCTGTTTAAGTAAAAGATTCCCAATATTATTTAATGAGGTTGCCATTCCATTTTTGTCCATTATTTCTTCGAAAATGTTTAAGCTTTTATTATAAAAAATCAGTGCTTTAGATAAATCTCCATTATTATTATAAATAAACGCAATGTTGTTTAAAGAGCTAGCGATCCCACTTTTGTTCTTAGTTTCTTCTCTTATTTTTAAACTTTTATTATAGAACTCCAGTGCTTTTATGTTGTCGCCCTGCCTATTGTAGGTAAACCCAATGTTGTTTAAAGAGGTAGCCATTCCATTTTTGTTCTTAATTTCTTCCATTATTTTTAAGCTCTTGTTATAGAACTCGAGTGCTTTAATGATATCATTCTGATTATCGTAAATAACCCCAATACTGTTAAGGGATTGAGCTGTTCCCGTTTTATCCATGATCGCCTCCCTTAATTTTAAACTCTTATGATAGAACTCTAATGCTTTTGGTATATCACCCTGATCATTGTAAATGCGCGCAATATTATGCAAAGTGGTAGCTACCCCATTTTTATCTTTAATTTCTTCAAGAGTTTTTAAACTTTTATGATAAATTTCTAGAGCTTTAATGATGTCGCCCTGATCCATATAAATAACTCCAATGTTGTTTAAAGAGGTAGCCATTCCCTTTTTGTTAACAATTTCTTCGTGTATTTTTAGACTTTTATAATAGAATTCTAACGCTTTATTCATGTCGCCATGTTGCCAGGCAAGAAAACCAGTATTGTTGAGTGCGCCGCCAAGATGCTTTAAATAGAAACTCTTAAGGGTTTTAGTTGAGATATTAGAAGCACATTTTTCAGACAGCTTTAATAATTGTTCATTAAAAGCAGGCCACTCTTCATCACTGGCAGTTTCGGCAAGGATTAATAAAATATTACACCGCGTTGTATCATGCTTTGCGTTTTTAAGAGCAAGTTTTAAAGAATCAATATTCTGCCCAAATGAAAGAAAGGGAAGAAGAATTAATATTAAAACTAGATTTTTCAGATTGAAAAGGATAAGGTTACTTAATCAAATTTAAGAAATAAATTATAAAAAGTGGTTGAAGGCTACTTTAAATTACCTTCCGCCGATTTTAGTCCCGATAAGAATGTTTTCAGTGATATATTCATGCTATAAACTCAATTATTATGAAAAGCTTTCTTAAATTATTTACTATCGTACTTACACTTCTTTCTTTCGCTTCATGCGGCGTTGTGTCAGGAATTTTTAACGCGGGAATGAATTTCGGGATATTTATAGTAGTTGGAATTATTGTATTGATTGTGATACTTATATTAAGGGCACGTAAAAAAAATCCCTGAGTTAAATTTCATGTTGATAAGCAAGCTTCTTAATGTTAAGATGGAAATCTAGGTTGTCAATTCCTTTAAATAGTATTAAGATGTTTTGCCAAATGGTGTCCCATACTAAAGCAAGCCTGCAATAAATAACCACCGGTTGGGGCATCCCAATCTAACATTTCACCAATTACATAATGCTGAGGCAATTTTTTTAGCTCGTAATTTTCGTCAATTTCATTTAATGCAATACCACCGACAGTTGAAATGGCTTCATCAATAGGAGCGAGTGAATTAATTATCAATTTGAATTCTTTTATTTTGGAACTTAATGTTTCGGGGTCTGTAAATTCTTCTTTACTCAAAAAAGTTTTAAGTAAAAGCAAAATCGTTTTATTAAGTTTAAGATCAGTTTCCAAAAAACGAGAAAGGGCTTTATTTTTATTTGCAACTAGACGTTTTTTTATTTCGGCTTTAGTTAATTGAGGTTTGAAATCTATGAAAAGATCTGCGGATTTATTCTCATCAAGCTGTTTTCGTATTTCACCGCTTAACGGATAAACACCACTGCCTTCAATACCAAATGAGGTTAAAACAGCTTCGCCTTTAATTTCTTTTTCGCCACACAAGAACGAACAATTCTTTAAGGCTTTCCCTTTAAATTTTTCCGAAACACCTTCAGGCCATTTTATTTCAAAAGCACTATTGGATGCTCGGAAAGGTAAACATGTAATTCCTTTTTTCTCAAAATGTCCGAGCCATGATCCGTCGGAGCCTGTTACTTTCCAACTCGCACCGCCTAATGCAAATATTACTTTATCTGCCACAACTTTTTGTTCTTTGGTTTCTGTTTCAAAAACGAATTTGTTGTCCGCATCAAAACCTTTCCAGTTAAAATTAGTTTTAATAATGACGCCTTTTTGTTTTAAAAAATTTAAAAGGGCATTAAAAACGGAAATAGGTTTAATATCCTTAACAGGAAAAACTCTTTTACTTGTACCAACATACGTTTGTATACCTAATGAATTCAAAAAATTTCGCAAATCTGTATTCGAAAAATCTTTAAGGGCTTTTTTAAGAAAAGAAGTAGGGGTATAGCGCGTTAACATCATCTCAATGTCTTCGCTATGGGTTAAATTAAAACCACCTTGTCCGGCCACCAGAAACTTTCGTCCTAAGGCCGCGTTTTTTTCATAAATAGTAACGTGGTATTGGTTTTCGTCCAAATTCGCCGCTAAAAACAAAGCGGCTGGCCCTCCGCCAACTATGGCTATTGTCTTTTTCAATAAAAGCAAAAAGCCCCCATTTCTGAGAGCTTTTGCGGTCCGGACGGGAGTTACCCTCACTCATCATTAAACCGCGATTTTCACTCAAATAATTCTTAATCAAATATATAAATTTTTTAGCAGAATATTTAAAAGCACCCGAAAGCAAAGGAAATGTTCA
>JAGNIU010000056.1 GCA_018000995.1 Bacteroidia bacterium | reverse complement strand
TATTAAAAAAGCAATTCCTTGTAATAGAATTTCGGTTAGTGTAATCGGATTAGAAGTGCCTCACGCGCATGTTCATTTAATTCCTATTAATAACATGAGTGATTGTAATTTTGCGAATCAAAAATTGAAATTAAGCAAAGAGGAATTTGAAACGATTGCTAAAAAAATCTCGGAGCAATTATAATTATTTCGCTTTACCAATTAACTGAATATCGCTAATTGCAACCTGATTTGATTTGGTGCCTTTATATGTATCCACAATTCTGAAACGAATACGACACCTTCTGCTTCTGTCTATTTTAAATTTCTCTAAATCTATACCTTGTTGCTTGTAAGTGTCTTCAAATTTAACTTCGCCATAAGGTAAATCGTTTACAGTCATGGTCACTTTTTTAATTCTGGCATAATCTTTCCAGGTGTGATAATCTTTTCTATAACCGTTAAAGAAATAAATATCACTTAACATTGCAACAGATACACCTTCTACTTCCTCAAGATCAATGATGATTTGTACATCTTCATTGATTCCATCAGATGAACTTAACCAACACGTCTTCATGTTACCATCCAAAATATTTTTTGTCGAGAATGTTTCAGATCCTGAAGGTCCTGATTCTGTAGTTGTGGTAACTTCTGCTTTTACTTTTTGTGTAATATCTTCTTTAACACGATTATTTTTTTCGTAAGCATCTTCACCAATAACATCAAATTCATTAACGGTAGCGTCAAACAAAATGATTTCAAATTCACGTTGCGCGAATACTGCTGAGGTTGCGATAACCAAAATGAATACAAGTATTTTTTTCATTATTTAAATTTTATTAATTCTTCGTATAATTTCTTCACCGGTAATCCCATCACATTATAAAAACTACCTTCAATTTTTTCTATTCCAATATAGCCAATCCAATCTTGTACACCATATCCGCCGGCTTTGTCGTACGGACTAAAATTAGTAAGGTAATACGCCATTTCCTCAGTAGTTAAGTTCTTAAAATATACTTTACTTACATCGTAAAAGAGTACCTCTTTATTAGCACTTTTTAAACAAACTGCCGTATATACTTCATGCATTTTACCACTTAGAATGCTTAACATTTCCATTCCTTCATTAAAATCGGCAGGCTTGTTTAGTACTTTTCCTTCACACCAAACAATAGTATCAGATGTGATTAATAATTCGTTTTCTTTTAATTTATCAGGATAAGCATTGGCTTTTTTCTTTGCGAGATATAATGGAATGTCCTGTGCTTTTAAAGTGTCAGAAAAGGATTCATCGGCATTAATTGGCTTCACACTAAAATCAAAGCCTAAACTTTTTAAAAGTTCTTGTCTACGTGGCGAACCTGAACCAAGAATTAATTGGTAAGGAAAATGCTTCATTAAATTTTCAATGCTGCTCATAAATTAATTTAATGATAAAAGTGAAAGCAATTCCAAACAACATAATGAATTTAAGTAACAAGCTAGCCACTTTAAATTGGAATGGTGTTTTAGCTCGAATCACTTGTAATATTAAAATACTCAACGGTACAAACACTGTCATGATTAAATAAAACGACGCTGTTTTTTGATGCCATTGCCATAATTTTATCATCGAAAAACCTAATACCCCAAGCGTAATAATGATAAGAAAAAATGTAACTGTTTTAGTGGTGATAATTCCCCAGGCAATTGGCATAGTTTTACAACCGGTTTGAATATCACCTTTAAAATCTTCCATGTCTTTAATGATTTCTCTAATGAGGGAAGTTAAAAAGGCAAATCCGCTAAATAGAAAAGTAATACCTAATAATAATTTTAATTTCTCCGGCTCCTGATCAAAAAAAGCGGTATTTACATGTACACCGTTTAGCATTTCGTAAGCTAAAGGCATAAATGGAATAATGGAAGTTAAAAATGCAATAACAAGATTACCCGTTAGTAATTGTTTTTTGAAATTTGTAGAGTAGAACCAAAGTAAACTTATTGCCACTAATTGAAACAATACTAATCGCAATGCAAAACATCTGTAAGCTAACCAAGCGCCTAACAGTAAACCTACACCGCTAAAAATTAAATGTAGTAACATGGCAGTGCGACGTTTGATTACTTTATCAATAACAACTGTTTCAGGATGATT
Source organism: Bacteroidia bacterium (assembly GCA_018000995.1). Lineage (GTDB taxonomy): Bacteria > Bacteroidota > Bacteroidia > B-17B0 > Aurantibacillaceae > JAHEYG01. The sequence goes on along the minus strand of JAGNIU010000056.1, from coordinate 6,328 downwards.
AATGATATCTGTTTTTACATCAAAGTAATCATTAATGATATAACCCGCCGCTGCAATTAAAGTGGTGCTCATTACCAAAATCCAAAAGGATACTTCTGAAAAATAAGTACGTTCTAAAATGGATTCTATTACAAAATAACGCATACTGCACATCGTGAAAATCAATATTAAAAGATTCTCGAACCTTATGAGTTTTAGGAAAGCGAAAAATTTGTTTTGTAATAGTTTGTTTGGCACCTTATATCAAATATAGTTAATTACCAGTTTGCAATAGCCCAAGTGCCTTGCACACGCATCACTTGCTCAATTATATCCCTTACGCAGCCCTGACCACCATTTTTAGGGGAAATATAGATACTGATGGATTTAATTTCGGTAGCGGAGTCATTCGGACAAGCAGGAACTCCAACGCGACTCATTACCTCGTAATCCGGTAAATCATCGCCCATATACATCACTTCTTCATCTTTCAAGTTGTTCTCGTAAATGAAATCTTTGTAGCACTGTAATTTATCGTGTTGATTGATGAATAAATATTGAACACCTGCTTTAGAAAGTAAATTTTTTACAGCAACATTATTTCCTCCGGAAAGTATAACAAGGCGATAATTTTTTTTAATCGCTAATTGAACCGCATAACCATCTTTCGAGTGAACATTACGAATCACTTCGCCGTTCTCCATTACCAAAACTTTATTGTCGGTAAACACACCGTCAATATCAAAAATAAACGTTGTTATCTTGTTTAATTTTTCTTTAAAGTTTTGCATTGCCTTTTTGTTGCTTCTCTATTAATTTACTAACTGATTTGTATATTTTTTTAAGGTCAGGATATTTTTTTAGCAATTGTAAATGTTGCTTCTGAGTTTTTTTATCGCCACGTTTTGCCGGACCGGTTTGAGCTTTTACAGGAGAAACCGATCTTGTTTTTTTAGCGGTTTTTACAATGAGAGGAATTAAATATTCGAAATAATTTTTCCCTAATTCTTTTTCTGTAAAATTGTTTGCTGCTGAATACATTGCATTGCTAAAATTACCTGCGATTACTGCCGCTAAATGTAATTTAAGACGCTGCTCTGAATTTAATTTCACAACTGTATTTGAAAATAGCTTCGAAAAACTATCCATGAAGTGTAATGCTTTACTATCACTCGCCTCTATAAAAATGGGGACCTCCGGCCAATAAACACTTTGCCCGAATGTAAATGTTTGCAGCGGATAAAATACACCAACGTTCTTCGATGCAGGCGTAAGCATTTTTAAAGGCGCGGTTCCTGAAGTGTGAATAACGAATCCATTGGTCTTTAGTTTTTTTATTTTTGAAACAGCAGCGGGAATTGCAGAATCAGAAGTGCAAATGAAAAACAATTCTGTTTCTGTATTTACTTTTTTCCAATCGGCTGTAATGGCGACTTTAAATTCTTTTTGTAATTGTTTTAATTGAGGCGTAAGTGTACGGTTGTAAACAGTAATTTCAAACCGTTTAAAGAAAGATAAATGCGAGACAATATGCCAGGCTATATTACCTGCGCCAATTACCAGCGCTTTTATCTTTATGTTTTTTTTATTCGCCACTGTTTAAATTTGAAATTTTTAATTTACGCATACGTTCTATCATCGCAATAAAAGTACCCAAGGCCATAGTGATACAGCCAATCCATAATACGTTGATATAAGGAAACATTACAGCTTTCATCACAATAAAATCTTTCGAGTTATTTACTTTTTCAGCCATGTTTATTTCTACGCTTCCTTCTTCAGGGTTTATTTTCCAGAAGGAGAATTTTAAACCTAGTTCTTCAATTTTGTCTACAGTAGGAATTACAATGTTGTTTTGGATGGTGAATTTAGGTCGCGCCCAAAATACATTGCCGTTTATATCATAAGCTTTTAAGACTGCAGTCACTTCTAATAAAGAATCATTTTTCTCATATTCTTCTTGCGTCAGATTTGTTTTTAAAGAATCGATAATGATAATCGCTGTGGAAGCTACAATAGTATCTTTTAAGTGACCAATATAATTTGTTGGAGTATTAAATTGGTTACGATTGGTTGAATCAACAACCGTATTCATGTCCGCAATGGTAACATGCGTATAAATATCCCTGTTTAAAAAATGTTTTGTGTCGGGGTCAGCAGCACGGCCCATTCTTGGATTGTCCTGAATTTTCGGTTCTAATTGAAAAGCGAATTCAGGTTTTCCATTTGTGCCTTTTGTGAAATAATCAACTTTGAAATAAAAATCTATTCCGCGAACTTCTTTTCCTGAATAGGTAACAAGATATGGTCCCATAGGCAAAGTATCGCCTTGCTCTAAATAAATGTTTTCTTGGCCACTAAAGCCATCTCCAAACACTTCTACTTTTTTAGCAGCACTATTTTTAGAGAGGATTGCACTTTTTGATGTGGAAATTAAAGCGCCGATTAAAATCATAGCAAAACCAATGTGCGCGATGGAAGCACCCGATTTAGAAATTTTTCCTTTTAAAATCCGTAACCAATAATCACCATTCGCTAAAACAGCAAATATTCCGAAGATGAATAATAGCGAATAAGAAATTAAATTCCATTTCTGCATTCCATTAGCTTCAGAAAAATCGTTTAAGAAGTAAAGTGGAATGGAACAAGCTAAACCAAATAATACAGATATTACAAACGACAAGCTTAATTTTTTATAAAACTCTTTTGAATTTGTTTTCTTGTATTTTAAAAACTGTGCCGCTGCAATTAAAATCATTAATACTATCGCAAATGGAATGGTCCACATATTGTAATCTGCTTTTTCAAGCGGAGCTTTCTTCATTCCAAATAATTTGTTCATTACAGGAATAGAAGTGAAATAAGTTATCACGAGAGCCGATAACAATAAAACAAATGCCCCTAAAAACATCCAGAACTCACGCGAGTATAATTCTTCTTCGTCCTTTTCTTTTGGAAAATATTTATTGTAACTATAAACAGTCAGCCCAATACTGGTCAATACCCAAATATAAAACACCGCCGTTTTATGTCCGTATAAAATACTGAAGTAGGTCAATAGAATAGAACCTAAGATGTAAGATGTTCTTATCAATGAATTTTCAATTAATAAAACAACACAGATAAAAACAAAAGTTAATACGTATAGAACCAACTGACCTTGCATTCCTAAATCTGTAAATGCATGAACCGATGATTCTCCTAAAATCCCACTACGAGTCAAAAAAGTAGAGTAGAGTACTAATAAGAAAGAACCAATTGCTAAAAGATGTGTAGTAAATAATGAACCACCTTTATTTTTATTGACAATCATCACATGTCCTGCCCCAACTAAAACTAACCAAGGTACTAAAGAAGAATTCTCAACAGGATCCCAAGCCCAGAAGCCTCCGAAACTTAATGCTTCGTATGCCCAAGCTCCACCCATTAAAATACCAACACCTAAAATTAATATTCCGAAGTAAGTCCACGGTAAAGCAATTTGTTGCCACTCGTTATGTTTTTTATTCCATAAACCTGCAATAGCAAAAGCGAATGGCGGAAGAGTAGAAGCGAAACCTAAAAACAAAGTAGGCGGATGAATGGTCATCCAGTAATTCATTAATAGTGGATTTAATCCGCGTGGCGTTATTTTTGCTAAGTAATTTGGATTGCTAATATAACTTTGTACAAAAGGCAAATTCATAAAATCAGGATGTTCGCGCAATAATAAAAATGGAGAGGTTCCAATTCTATAATCTCCAACATACAGACCTAAAATCATACTGGCTAAAAACACTTGTGCTAACGAGAAGATTGCCATTACAGGTGCTTCCCATTCGTTCTTCAATGATTTTTGTAAGATGATGCCAAGTACAACATTCCAAAATGTCCATAAGAGAAAACTACCTTCTTGTCCTTCCCAAAAACACGACAATATAAAACGCAAAGGCATTTCGTTATTACTATGTTGCCAGGCGTATTGGTATTCGTAATAATGATTCAGCAACATAAAGAACATAGTGCCTATAATTCCTATTACTGCAAACGCATGCATGTAAAACGAGTTACGTGCAAATTTTAAATACTCTTTATTTTTTGTGGAGAGATAAAAACCAATTAGAGCAATTAAAGCTGCTGTAAATGAAAGGACAAGAAAGAAATTCCCGAGTTTGCCTAGCCAGATGTGTTCGCCTATGTATTCTATTTCTTTCATAAAGTAAAAAGTAAAAAGTCAAAAACCAAAAGAGAGTTATATAAAACTTCTAACTCGTACTTCTAAAATCTAACTTCTAACTTATATCTGTGGTTTTGTTTCGTTGTATTTAGATGGGCATTTCATTAGAATGTCGTTAGCATGAAATTGTTCGCCATGCATTTTGCCAATGATTACGATTTGCTCACTGCGTTCAAAATCTTGTGGTTTGCTTTTGTGAAGGACCACTTGTTTCTCGACCCCTTTATTATCTATTAACGTAAAAATAAATTCATCTGGATTTACTTTAGGATCGTAAATTAAAGGTTGTGATTTTTGTAATTTTCCTACAACGTGAAATTCTTTATCGGGATTTGCTATGGCTTCGTTGAAGTCAGCATAAGTACTTGAACTTTTTAAGGACGTTAAGATTACGCCAATCGCCACAGCAATAACTACAATACCTACTATATGAATTTTTTTCATTTTTTTCTTTTATTTTTTGTAACTCTTCTATATGCTCAAGCACAATTTGGATGCTGTGGTGACTGAGCTTGTCGAAGTCATTTTTTATTTTTCAGTTCTTCTTCTAATTTCTTCACTTTTCTATCTATCATTACTAAATAAGCAACTACACAGCCGAAAATAACAGCGAGTACAGTTATCACAACGTAAATTTTTCCTTCAGCGCGCATGCCATCGGCCATTTGAGGTTCTTGTGCGTTTACAAAAAGTGTTGTAAACAAAAAGAAGAATAAAATCAGTTTCTTAATCATTTAATGTGGCTTTTAATTTTGAGATGCGGTTTTTAATATCAAATATCCAATAGCTAAACAGAATCCAACCAATAACAGCAGGATAAAATACCATTCGCATATTGCTATCTAAATCATATTTTGCAAATGCAGGATTGCCACCGTTACCGGGATGTAATGAATCTGTTAAACGGGGAAGAATCATTATGAAAACAATTAACATCACGTAAGCGAAAATATTATACACCGCAGAAATGCGCGCGCGTTTTAATTCGTCGGTAATTGAATTTCTTAAAATAAAATAAGCGAGGTAAATTAAAATGCCAATGGCAACACCATTTAATTTCGGGTCTTGAAAAGTCCAATACGTACCCCAAGTATATTTTGCCCAAAAACAACCGGTGATGATTCCCGGTATTGCAAAGAAGAATCCAACTTTAGCAGCATTAAAACTTTTTATTTCATGAATATTTTTTCCCGACAATAAATATTTAATTGCGTACCAAATAGAAACGCTCATCATAAACAACATCGCAAACCAAATAGGAACATGATAATAAACGTTGCGGATAGTTTCATTTAAAATATCTAAACGCGGCACAGGTCCTGATAAACCTAAAATAATAGTATAAGTTATTAGGAGAACAGAAAGTATTTTGTACCAGTTTTTCATTGTGGAAGAAGTTATAAAGTTATTGGGCTATAAGTTATTCGCACTAAAACTTAATAACCTTTTAACCATTAACTAATAACCTTTTTTTAATCGTTCCAAAGATAAGGAAATAAGAGATTGGCGAGCATAATTACCAACACATTTAAGGCGGCTAATATTAACAAAAAATCATAACTGACGCCCCAACTTAAACCATCAATGGCCTGCTTACTTAATCGGATAGAAACCAATACCATTGGCATTAAAACAGGGAAACTTAAAATGCTCATTAAGGCAAAATTGTTATTGGCTTTAGAAGCAATGGCACTCATTAAACTCAAAACCCCCGCGAATCCGGTTGAAGAAAGGGCTAAAGTGAGAAAAAACAGACTGAAATTCTGAATATTTCCTCCTATAAACCAGATGTAAAAAAACAAGGTAATCAGACTAATAACCAGCATTAATACCATGTTAAAAATGATTTTTGAGAGGATAAATGCACGGGGTGAATAATAGGCGTAATTAAAGAGCCCCAAACCTCTAGTCTCCTTTAGAAAACTCTTAGAACTCACCGTTACAGAGGCAAACAATAAAATAACCCAAAAAAGAGCGTTCCATTCGTGAGTATGAATTTTGCCTGTAAATGATAAAGCGCTAATAAAAACAGTTGCCGCCACATAAACCAAAATTCCTCCCAGACTGGCTTTTTGTCTGAATTCGAGTAGGAATTCCTTTTTTATAAGGGTGTTTATTTGGCTTAAATTCATT
>JAGNIU010000032.1 GCA_018000995.1 Bacteroidia bacterium | reverse complement strand
TAAAATGAGACACGGAGATAAAATAAATAACTTAGGCAGAACAAGCTCTCACCGTAAGGCTTTGTTAAGCAACATGGCTTGCTCTTTAATTGAGCACAAGCGTATTTTTACAACGCTTGCAAAAGCAAAAGCATTACGTCTTTTTGTTGAGCCTATCATTACTACAAGTAAGAGTGACAGCACACACGCTCGTCGTATGGCTTTCGCTTACTTAAAAAGTAAAGAAGCAGTTTCTACATTGTTTAAAGATGTAGCTGTAAAAGTAGGTGATCGTAAAGGTGGATATACTCGTATTATCAAAACCGGAAACCGTCAAGGTGACGCAGCTGAAATGGCGTTAATTGAATTAGTTGATTACAACGAAATTTATTCTAACGGAAAAGGTTCTGCTAAACCTGAAAAAGCTAAAACTACTCGTCGTAGTCGCGCTACTAAGAAAAAAGCAGATGGTACTGATACCGCTGAAACAAAAACAGAAGAATAATCTGAACTATATTATAAAAGCCTCGACAATCGTCGGGGCTTTTTTATTTTATATAAGCACGTTTAAGTACTTAATAAGTCAAATGTTTTGTCCAATAAGTTCAATTTTTTGGTGCATTGAATTTTTGTTTTACCTTAGATTAAAACAAGAATATCATGAGAAATTTAACTAAAGCCTTATCAATCGTTCTAATCTTAATTATTTCTTTTTCCTGTAAAAAGAAAAAGGACGAACCGCTTCCTCCTTCTACAAATTCTTCAACAACAGGCGCCCCAACAATTGGACAAATAACTTCAAGTTATATGTATATTGATCAGGTAAGTGCTGGTGGTGGAGTGTCAGTTGATAGTAGTTCGAACGCGAGATTTTCCGCTTCGCAATCTTCAACTTTAACAGTCGATGCTGGTACCGTAACTTTAAACGGAGTACCATTCAATAACTTTTCAAACTCATACTCTAGTCCTTTTAGTCCGATCATTAATATTAAGGATGCACAAAACTGGAGTGTTAGTGGTTCAGGAACTATTACTGCATTTAGTCATTCTTTCATTCCTTCTTACGCTAAATATACCGGAGGTAATTTGTTGCCTGATACATGTACTAAATCAAATGGACTTACTGTAAATATTAGCGGACTAATAAATTCACCGTCACTACCATTGCAGCGGGCACCAATTATTGTTCAGGTATATCAAGGCTCGGTATTTATGTACAAAACTATTAATGGAACGTCGGGAACTGTTAACTTTTCTGCTACTGAATTAGCAGGAATGACAACCGGTAGCTTTATGAATATATTGATTGGTTTTCAGAATTACAAGCTTGAACAATTCGGCGGAAATGGCTATCAGTTCAATAATTCCGTGTATTACATGAAGTATACTTATCTGAAGTAGATCATCGTAGTTTAACTGAACCCGGTCTCAAAAAGTCCGGGTTTTTTGTTTATAGGGCTTTTTATACTATCTTAGTTTAAAGGATTCATCTGTGAGAATAAGCATCGTCATATTTTTAGTGTTTGCTTTTAGTTTTTCTTGCAGGAAGAAAAATAATACTACAGCAGCCCCTGTTGTAGATCCTTATTCAACCGGTCCGTATTCTATAATGCAAACTAATTACCGATACATTAGTACTGGTAGTGTAGTAACTCTTGATAGTTCGGCGAATGCAATTTTTACAGACCAACCAATAGGCGGACCAAACGCTTATACTTTTATTGATGGCGGAACAGTTTCGCTTAATGATTCGTCTTTATATTTTGATTCAGAATCGTATGAAAGTTACACCCCGATTAATATTAAAGGCTTATTAAAATGGAAAGGCACTGGAGCAGGTTCTGTTCCTGCTTTTACTTTCAACTATACGGCATCTTATCCTGGCTTTACTGGTGGTTCGGCTTTACCTGATACTTGTATTAAGGCAAATGGAATCACATTAAATTTAAATGGCATAACTAATATTACAGATTGGTCTGTAGTTTATCTTTCTCAAGGATCGATTAACCTCACAAAAAGTCTAGACCCTAATAATACTTCTATAGCCTTTTCCACAGCAGAATTAGCGAGCTTTAACGTCAACTTGGGCATTCAAATTGAGTTAACTTTTTTCAATATTAGAAAAGAAATAGTTGATGGCATTAGGAGAGATTTCAGGAATACAGTAAGCTATAGAAAAAATTCATGGCTTAAATAAGTGAATGACACACTTATGATATGGGAAATAAGTCTATTTCAATTTCTCCCAAAATCTTCCTAAATTTACTTAGTGTCAAAAATTACAATAGCCATAGATGGATTTTCGAGTTGTGGAAAAAGCACGCTAGCTAAAGCGCTTGCTCAAAAATTACATTACAGTTATATTGATACAGGCGCGATGTACCGTTGTGTAACTTTATATGCGCTCCGTCATGGGTTTATTGATAAGAAACAAAATATCGAGGAAATGAAATTAATTACAGTTCTTCCCTTGATAAATGTTGATTTCATTTTTAATCCCCATAAAAAAACTTCTGAAACTTATTTAAACGGAGAGAATGTAGAACACGACATTCGCAGCATGGAAGTTTCGAATAACGTAAGTAAAGTTAGTGCTATACATGAAGTGCGCGAAAAAATGGTAGCGCTACAACGCGAGATGGGAAAGAATGGAGCCGTGATTTTAGACGGACGTGATATCGGAACAAATGTTTTTCCTAATGCTGAATTAAAAATTTTCATGACCGCTGATAATGATGTTCGCGCAAGAAGACGAATGGACGAATACACAGCGCACGGACAATACTTTTCTTTGGAAGAAGTAAAATTAAATTTAAATAAAAGAGACTACGCTGACTCGCACCGAAAAGAAAATCCACTTACAAGAGCAAAAGACGCAATTGTTTTAGATAACACAGATCTTAATCCTGAACAACAATTAGAATTCGTTGTTAAACTAATCAACGACATGCAACTCACAAAAGACCCTGTTGAATAATTTTTTTCTCCCCTTTTTTAAGGGGAGACAGTCAAGATTCCGCTTTAGCGGAATCGACAGAGGGGTTTACTCCACCACCATTTTCCCATTCCCAACTTTCACGCCTTTCTCCTCAATAAAATAATAGTAAATACCTTTTGAAAGTTTCACTTGCAAATAAATTTCATCGTTAAGCTCTTTTTTAAATACCTCTTGTCCTAATGTATTATAGAGAGTAAATTCTCCTTCTTTTAAAGTTGGACTAAGATAAAACACACCGTTATTCGGATTCGGATAAAGTCGTATTGTTTTTGTCTCGACTACGCTCGACTTGACAGAGGTGCAAGGAGAAACAGAAACTGTAATTGGAGTTCTCTCATTGCAAGGAGTTCCTTCGGCGTAAAAAGTATAATTTCCTGTTGTTAATGCAGAAGTGTTGTAAGAATTTCCTGTTCCTAAAGAAACCGTTGAAGTAGGGGAGCTGTACCAAGTAACGGTACTCGAACTTACTGTTGCTACACTTAGAATTATCGAATCTCCATTACAAATATTTAAACTGAATGCATCTGTAATATCAAACGGTGCGCAGGTAATTTTATATTTCCATAAATCATTTAAATTATTTAAACCTGTTACTGCAGGATATCCAAAACTTCCAAAGATGACCATGTCACCATTCAAATCTTTCCAACCAATATTATAATATCTTCCTCCCGGATTATTTGCAGGTGCACTTACACCTTGTGTTCCGTAAATTCCATTTTGATTTATTGCGTTTGCGCCTTTCATCCAAGTCCATTCATCTGTACTCGGTGTGTATTTCCATAAATCATTTAAGCGACCAATGCCAAAAGTTCCCGGGTAACCAATACCTCCGAACAACCATAAATTTCCCCAATTATCAAAAACAGGAAATGCGCTATATCTTCCTCCCGGAATATTTGTTGAAGAAGGAACACCAAGCGTTCCGTTGTTTGCTAATTGATTTCCTAAATTTGTTCCACTCTCATAAATCCACATGTTTGAAGTTTGATTATATCGCCACAAATCATTTAAATGCCCGAAGCCTACCGAAGAATAACCGCCACCGCCAAACATCCACACAGCGCCTGCAGGATCTTTCCACACTGTAGGAAATTCTCTTCCTCCCGGTTCGTTTGATGGTACTGCCAGTCCCTTCGGACCGTAAGTTCCGGTTTGGTTAATTAAGTTTGTTCCTTTTATCCAAGTCCATTGATTAGTTGTTGTGTTGAAACGCCACACATCATTTAAATATCCATCTCCACCTGTTGCCGGATAACCGTAACCACCAATCAACCATAAATTATTACTATTATCACACCAAGTTCCACCACCGTGTCGACCACCTGGAATATTTGCAGGTGCGGGAACAGCAATTGTTCCGTAAGTTCCATTTTGATTCGCAAGATTAGAGCCACTAATCCAAGTCCATTCGTTTGTTGTTGGATTGTATTTCCATAAATCATTTAATCGTCCCCAAGTACCAAATGCATCGAAGCCATCTCCACCAAACATCCAGAAATTTCCAAGACCATCTTGCCACCACATTTGAAATTCGCGCGCGCCGGGTTCGTTAGTTGGAGAGGAAACACCAAGAGTTCCATATAATCCATTCTGATCAATTACATTACTGCCACGAATCCAAGTCCATTCGTTTGTTGCGGGAGTATATTTCCATAAATCATTTAACCAACCAAATGCCGGAGTTGAAGCATAACCTTCACCACCAAATTGCCATAAATTTCCTGCAGCATCTGTCCAACAAGCAGCGCCATGTCTACCACCCGGATCATTTCCAGGAGCTGATACGCCCATTGTGCCGTAAGTGGCAACAATACTTCCTGTACTGCTTCCGCGAAGCCATGTCCAGTCTTGCGCGATGCCGTTAAATGATATTGTAATTAGAAGGGAGAGTATGAGTTTTTTCATGCGTTATGATTTGGTGTATTAAAGATAGGAAATTTTAGAATATAAAGAGAATACGTTTAGACCCCCTCGTCAGCTACGCTGCCACTCCCCCTTGGCAAGGGGGAGAAATATTGCGTTTACTGAACTAAATTTTCTGGCACGATATTATTCTTCTTTGATAAGAAAGGGATTTACCGCCTCCTGAACTAAGTTTGGAACACGTAAAATTTTCTCCCCTTACCAAGGGGAGATGTCACGAAGTGACAGAGGGGTTTGAAACGTGAATTAAATTAAAGCAAAAGTATTACAAACATACAGGCCCGCCGTTTCCGTACGCAATCTATTTTCTCCTAAAGAGATTTCAGAAAATCCCGCGGCTTTGGCCTGAGCAATTTCTTCTGAAGAAAAATCACCTTCAGGACCAATAAGCACTAATGAAGATTTATTTTTTAAATCGAATGATTTTAAATGTTTAGGAATTATTTCCTCGCAATGCGCTATGAATTTATTATCAGATTTTACTTTTAAAATATCAGCGAAGTTAGTGAGTACATTTATTTTTGGAATAAAAGCTTGCAGACTTTGTTTCACAGCGCTCTCTGCAATTTTAATAAGGCGGTCTTCTTTTATAACTGTGCGTTCTGAATTTTTACAACGGACAAATGTAATTTCATCTACACCAATTTCAACAGCTTTTTCTACCAGCCATTCTATTCTGTCAATGTTTTTGGTGGGGGCTATTGCTAAATGTAAATAATACGGATGTTTGTTTTGTGTGCGCGGACCAGCAGTAATATTAGCCACGCATTTCTTTTCGTTCACCAGGCTTAATTGTCCTTCATAAAAATTGCCTTTCCCATCAATTAATCCAATTTCATCTCCTGCTTTAAAACGTAACACTTTTGTACAATGCCACGATTCCTCAGCGGTAAGCTCGGCTATGGTGTGATTTATGGTGGCAATGAAGATGTTCATCCAAACAAATTTAAGCATTTTAAGGTAGTTTTTTTATTACACTCAAAAAGTTATATTTATAGTCTGTTAATGAAAAAACTCTTATTCATAATCCTTCTGGTTTTTGCAGGAAAAATTAATTTAAGCGCGCAAAGCTTAGATGTGATGATTTTGGCAGAGAAGGGTAGAGAGTGTTATCTTAATAAACAATACCGTTTATCAGCTGAGATTTTTGAATTGACCATGATAAAGGGAAATGTAAAACTTGGCGAAGTTTATTACAACACAGCTTGTTCTTGGGCACTCGCCGGTTTTAAACAAAATGCTTACCGTAATTTGGACTCCTGTATAAAATATAATTGGACTGATACTGCATTAACAGAAAAAGATCCTGATTTAGTGAGTTTGCATGCTGATGCGGAGTGGACGGCTTTCATTACTAAATTCAAACAAAAACTTACTGACGACAGGAATAAAAAATTAGAACAAACGCCCACTTATTTCTGGGGAATATATTTGGGAATTTTAATAGTGTTTTTCCTGTACAACCTTATGATGTTTTTTTCTATCCGTGATGTTACGTATTTGTATTATTCATTATCTATATTTTTTCTTTCGCAGTCGCACGCCGTTATGATACCTCATTTTGGTTTTTATGCCAGAGAAGTATTTGTATGGTTAAACAATTTTCCTATTCGGAAAGAGACAGTTTTTCCCTTTGCAACACTTGTAATTATTTTTCATTTATTATTTGTCCGCGGTTTCATCAATTTAAAGAAACGTCATCCGAAATTAAATAAGTATAATAATTACTTGATAGTGGTACTTTCAATAATATGTGTGCCTGTTGCTTTTCTGCCTAAATCGGAATTTATTTATTTTCCTTTCTTTATAATTGCTTATGCCTATGCTTTGCATGTTGCTGTTTACAGTTGGCGTAAAGGTTTTAAACCCTCACGTTTTTTAGTAATTGGCAGTATATTTTTAACCATTGGCATAACACTTGTTTTAATGCCGGGATTAGGCCTTCCGGATTTAAGATTTAGCTTATCGGTATTTAGATGTGATATCCTTGGGTTTTTATCATTTTACATGTTTTTATCTTTTGCATTAGGAGATAAAATAAATGTACTCACCCGCGAAAAAGCAGAAGCTCAGGAAAAAGCCCTCGAAGAATTAGAAGTAAAAGTACAGGAACGCACCGCAGAATTAGCTCACGAAAAACAATTAGTAGAAGAAAAACAAAAAGATATTTTAGACAGCATCCGCTACGCTAAACGCATACAAACTTCTTTAATGCCTAATGAGAAATATCTTAATGGTATTTTTAGCAGAAGGAAGAAATAAAAAAGGAGGCAATAGCCTCCTTTTGTTTTTTGCTTCAATCAGTTCTCGACTTCGCTCGAACTGACAATTACTTCAGACTTCCAATCATATCCTCAGGTCTTACCCATTGGTCAAATTGTTCGTTGGTAACGTAGCCTAATTCTATTGCGGCTTCGCGTAAAGTTTTGTTGCCTTTGTGTGCGGTCTTTGCGATTTTGGCGGCTTTCTCGTAACCAATATGAGTGTTTAATGCAGTCACTAACATTAAAGAGTTCTCTAAATGTTTTTTCAGCTCCGGTAAGTTTGCTTCAATGCCATCAGCACATTTTTCGGTAAAGCTTACACAAGCATCACCAATTAAACGTGCGCTTTGTAAAACGTTTGCAGCAATTAATGGTTTAAATACATTTAATTCAAAATGTCCACTCATACCACCAACACTTACTGCAACATCATTACCAATCACCTGCGCACAAACCATAGTTAATGCTTCAGGTTGTGTTGGGTTTACTTTTCCAGGCATAATAGAAGAACCCGGCTCGTTATCAGGAATAATAATTTCTCCAATACCACAACGTGGTCCTGATGATAACATACGGATGTCGTTAGCGATTTTCATTAAAGCAACAGCGCTGCGTTTTAAAGCGCCGCTTAATTCAACCATTGCATCGTGAGCAGCAAGCGCTTCAAATTTATTAGGAGCAGTAACAAAAGGTAATCCGGTTAATTCAGCAATTTTCTTTGCTACTAAAACATCATAGCCTTTCGGTGTATTTAATCCTGTACCAACTGCAGTTCCGCCAAGTGCTAATTCTTTTACAGCCTCTAAAGCATTTTTCAATGCACGGATACTCATGTTTATTTGCTGTACGTATCCGCTAAATTCTTGTCCTAACGAAAGCGGCGTAGCATCCATGAAATGGGTACGTCCTGTTTTAATGATGTTTTCAAATTGTTTTACTTTCTTTTGTAAAGCATCACGTAATTTTTCCATTCCCGGAATGGTAATTTCCACCACTTGTTTGTATGCTGCAATGTGCATCGCAGTAGGGTAGGTGTCATTACTTGATTGAGATTTATTTACATCATCATTCGGATGCAAAACTTTTGGTTCGTCAGCTAATTTTCCACCGTTCATAACGTGAGCACGGTAAGCAATTACTTCATTCGCGTTCATGTTACTTTGTGTACCAGAACCCGTTTGCCAAATCACCAACGGAAACTGATCATCTAATTTATGTGCGATAATTTCGTCGCAAGCTTTGCTGATTAATTCGCATTTCTCTTTCGATAAAACGCCAAGTTCCATATTTGCCAAAGCCGCAGCTTTTTTCAAATACCCAAAAGCATAAATAATTTCTTTCGGCATACTTGCTTCCGTTCCGATCTTAAAATTGTTACGGCTGCGTTCTGTTTGCGCACCCCAATATACATTAGCGGGTACTTTTACCTCGCCCATTGTGTCTTTTTCTATTCTATAGTCCATAGTTAATGTTGTTGTTTTCATTGGTTAAATGTAATAATTTTCCCGTATAATTTGCCACAAAAACACGAAAGCACTAAATCCCACTAAAGTTTAGTGAAATTTTTGTGTTTTAGAGCTTTAGTGGCTCCTTTACGAATGTTAATTAGAAGAACCCCCATGCTTCAACAACACAAACTTCTCGTTATTATAAACGATTTGCCAGGGGGCTTGATAGTGTTCGAAATATACTTTAGTAGAATCATCCGTAATTTCAGTACACACCAAAACATAATCCGGATTTATTTTTTGTAATTCAGCTTCAAGAACTGGACGAGCTGCCATTTCAGTATTCACGTAAGTTTTTCTATTGGTGAAATACGTTAATGCGCGGGGTTTGCTGAATAAAATACTTGCTTTTTCAGGGGTGTTTTTGTTAATGAAATCAAATGTTGCTTGCGCTTCAGGTGAGTAAGGACCGGGAATTACATCTTTGCCCGACATTAAAACATGTCCTGAGTTTTGTTTGTAGCAGAATAAAACTAGAAGTCCGAGACAAAATACAATCCATTGTTTGTATGGGATTATCGCTAGAATAATAAACAAAGCATAGGTTGCGAAAAATAAGATCAAAGTAATAATCGGAATTAATAAACGGAAACCTGTATCGCTGTATTGGTGAATGAGAATAGAGGCAATATATCCCAATAAGAAAAACAAAAGTATAGTTGGTTTTAATTGATCGGGTTTGAAAATAAAAATAAGTATGCCGATTAAAGCGGTGAATACAATCCCGTAAGAAACAACATAATTTAAAAAGCCTTCATCAAAACACGAAAAGAAATATTTTAAAACGGCGTAATTGTAATTAGCATTCACGGAAATCCTCTCGAAGAAGGAAAGCACTTTAGGATTATCGTAATAAATAATTTCTTGCGGGAAGAGTAAGTAAAACAATCCGTAAAACACAAAAAACGCAGCTACAATCCAAATTTCATGTTTAATAAAATTCCAGTCTATTTTATGTTGCTTGTGTTTAAAATATTTTACGGCCACTTTATAAAGCGTTTCTGCAACAACAGCAATAACTAACACCCATCCTACGTAACGCGTATTTACAGCAAAGGCTAGTACGAGTCCGCATAAAATGAGCATCCAGGTTTTGTTATTGTTACTTAAGTACAAGACGAAAAAGAGCAGGAGCAGGGCAACGAAAGGTAAATCACTTAATATTTCAGTCTTAAAACTTAAACAGAGGGGATTGTAAACAATAACCAAAGTTAAAATGAGCGCAGGCGCAAAGTGAAACCATTTGTTGAATAATAGAAAAGAAAAATATCCAATGCACAATAAAAAAAACGACATCAACACATTTAATCCTTGAACGTCGAATGTAGTGAGTGCAATAATGAGAGGAAACCCCGGAGGATAACAATTCGGACCTAAAATATAACTGGGGTTCTCAACAAAGCCTGATTGTCCTAATGGTAAACCTTGTTGAATATTTTTTGCTTCAATGAGGTATTGTGCAAAATCATCGCCCCAATCGTGCGTGGTTTTGATGTTCAAAAACAAAAGCGGCAACAGGCATGCTATCACCGCTGTATGTTTTATCCATTCCTTCATTTAATAAGCTAAGAGTTGAGCTATGGCTGCTTCCACTTTGTCGGCGTTTGGCAACATGGTTTTTTCTAAAATAGAATTTAATGGGATAGCCGGTAAATTTTCGGAACCTACAACTTTTACAGGCGCATCTAAAGCTTCAAAACAATTTTGAGAAATACGAGATGCAATTCCTTGCGCGAAGCCGTTAAACACAGGCTCTTCAGTTAATACAATACATTTACCATGTTTTTTTACGGAAGCAAAAATCATTTCTTCATCCAACGGCATGATAGTACGTAAATCCACAATTTCTATTCTGCCTGCAAATTTCTTTGCGGCATTCTTTGCCCAATACACACCCATACCATAAGTTATAACGGTGAGCGTATTGCCTTTTGTAATTTCTGATTCATCGGCACTCTGAACTAAACGACCTTTACCAAATGGAATTATATAATCCTCATCTGGCTCAATTGTTTTTGCATCTTCTGTGCCTTTAATTTTACTCCAGTATAAACCTTTATGCTCTAACATTACAACCGGATTCGGGTCGTAATAAGCTGCTTTTAATAATCCTTTTAAATCGGCACCCGTACTTGGATACGCAATTTTAATTCCACGAATATTTGCGAGTACACTTTCAACAGAGCTTGAGTGATAGGGACCGCCACTTCCATAAGCGCCAATTGGAACTCGTAAAATCATACTCACCGGCCATTTTCCATTGGTTAAATAACAAGAGCGGGAAACTTCCGTAAATAATTGATTCAAGCCCGGCCAAATATAATCGGCGAACTGAACTTCAACTATAGGTTTTAATCCAACGGCACTCATCCCAACTGTTGAACCAACTATAAATGCTTCTTGTATTGGTGTGTTGAATACTCTGTGATCTCCAAATTGTTGCGCTAGTGTTGCAGCTTCTCTAAAAACGCCTCCTAAACGTGCGCCAACATCTTGTCCGTATAATAAACACTCCGGATGTTTAGCCATTAATTCACGTATGGCGAATAAAGCGCTGTCAACCATAACGGTCTTTTCCTTACCCACAGGCTCGCGTGTACCTTTCTCTTCTGTAATTAACGTTGGAGCAAATTCGTGCGTCATTAAATCTTCTGGACGAGGGTCTTCGGCTTTTAAAGCACGTGCGTAATCTGCTTCAACTAATTGTTGAGCTTCGCTTAATATTTTCTTTAGTTCCTGTTCTTCAACACCGGCAACTAATAATTGATTTCTTAATTTTGGTAATGGATCTCTTTTCGCGCATTCTTCCAAATCATCGCGGTACCATTCTTTACGCACACCTGAAGTATGATGATTTAACAATGGAACTTTCGCGTGAATTAACATGGGGCGACGTTCCTTACGGATGATTTCCAAAACTTCTTTAACTGTATTGAAAGAGGTAATAAAATCAGTACCGTCGATAGTTCTAGTTTCTAAACCTTTAAAACCTTTTGCGTATTCAGTAATATCTTGCGCGCGGATTTCTTTAGCGTTTGCTGAAATATCCCACTCGTTATCTTGTACAAAATATAAAATTGGTAATTTTTTCAGCACTGCCATTTGAAAGGCTTCTGAAATTTCGCCTTCGGTACAACTTGCATCACCCAATGAACAAACTGCTAAAGGATTTAATCCATCGTATTCTTTCACCATTCTGTTTTTCTCCAAATACTGCAAACCCATTGCAATTCCTGTTGTTGGAATAGCTTGCATACCCGTTGCACTCGATTGATGCGGAATCTTTGGCATATCATCTCTCCTCAAACTTGGGTGAGCGTAATACGTTCTTCCTCCAGAAAAAGGGTCGTCACGCTTAGCCAATAATTGCAACATTAATTCGTAAGGCTCTAATCCCATGGCTAACAAAATGCTGTCATCACGGTAATAAGCACTTAAAAAATCCTGAGGCAATAATTGTAATCCAAGCGCTATTTGAACAGCTTCATGTCCGCGTGAAGTGGCGTGAACGTATTTCGCTGTAACTTCTTTATTGGCTTCGTACAACTCAGTTAAACACTTTGCAGTGCACATGAGTTTATATGCTTTTTTTAACGAATCGGTAGGGATTTTTGTTTTCACTTTTGTAGTATCTGTTAGTGTTGCCATGGGGAATAACAAGTGCTTAAATATATGAAATATTTGAGCCGAAATGTTACCCAAACCTTAAATTAAGGGCCATTTAGTTACGGCTTTTTCAACAATGGAATGTAGACAACCTGAGGCTTTTGAGTGTTAAATTCGTTATATTCTGAAATAACTTTAAGGGATGCCTAAAAAAGCGCATATAATTCTTCTTGCCGGAGCCTTAACGGTGCTTGGTTTTTTTGTATCGTGTCACAGTAGCAAAGATATTACAACCAAGGTAAAAAGTCCGACCGTAAAAACAGCTGATGTTAAGTTGAAAAATGTTGCTTCAATTTTAGGTGTAAGCGAAAAGGAAATTCAGGATAAAAAATTATACAGTTTTGTGAGTGAGTGGTATGGTGTCCCCTACAAATACGGCGGCTGTAGTAAAAACGGAACGGATTGCTCTTGCTTAACGATTAATTTGTATTTAACAGTGTACAAAAAGCAATTACCACGCAATGCAGATGATATGGCGAAGGCTTGTGATAAAGTGAGTGAGAAAAAATTTGACGAAGGTGATATGGTTTTCTTTAAAATCAACAGCAAGCAAGTTAGTCACGTTGGCGTAATATTAAAGAACAATAAATTCGTTCACGCCTCAACCAGCAAAGGTGTTTTGATTAGCGATTTAAATGAAGCTTACTATAAGAAATATTTTTATTGCTACGGCCGATTAAATTAAATGCCAACCGGACTACAACTCAATATTTTTCAGCGCTTAAAATTAATTAAGATTTCGGTTTGCATTGGATTGTTACTATCTGTTTTGTGTTCGTATAATTTATGGGCCGGACAAAGATGGTTTCCTGTAGCGCCTGTATTTGAAGGTTGGTATATTTCTCCTCCTTACGATTATATTTTATTGGTTCTAGAAGTGATTTTGCTTCTCTTGTTAATGGTTGCCGATAAAACCCGCTTACTTATTTTTTTAGTGTTGGTTTTGAATTTGGCGTTTTGTCTTTTAGATCAAAACCGTTTACAACCTTGGTTTTTTATTTACAATAGTTTTTTATTGGTGTTATTGTTTTACAATTGGCGGATTGACAATGTTAATACCTACAATTCGTTTTTTATTATTTTGCAATTGTGTTTTAGTGCGGTGTATGTTTACAGCGGACTACAAAAATTTAATCCCGGGTTTATAACAGAAACCTATCCTTGGTTTATTAAGCCATTAGAACATTTTGTGAGCGACAGGCAAATGATTACCCTAAATAAAACGGGTTATGTTATTCCGTTTGTTGAAATTTTTATTGGGATTGGTTTATTAATTAAGCCCATTCGTTTTATTTCAATTCCATTGGTGGTTTTATTGCATGTTATTATTTTATTGTTGATGGGGCCGTTTGGAAACAATTACAATTCGGTGGTTTGGCCTTGGAACATTATGATGATTATTTTGGCTTTGTTGTTATTCTCAGGCAAAACCAACGAGCGTTTTTTCTCTATTTCCCACTTATTTAAGCAGCCCGTTTTTTATTTGGTAATGCTCTTGTTTTGGATATTGCCTGCTTTTAATTTGGCAGGAAAGTGGGAAACGTATTTGTCGTTTTCTCTGTATTCAGGTAATAATCACACCGGGAAAATTTTGTTGACTGATTCGGCTTATAACCGTTTGCCGTTTTACGTTAGGCATTACGTCCGTTACCAAGGGGAAAATTATTTTCTATATCCTAAAGAATGGTGTTTAAATGAATTGAAAACCCCGATGTATCCTGAGAAGCGCATATTTGATAATGTTTACGAATATGTTAAAGTTATCAGTCGTTCGCCCGAACAAGATGTAAAACTTGTTTATATTGAGAAGCTAAAAATATTTGACAAAGCTCAATAGCTGAGTATATTTGCCTCAAAATTATTTCAATTACTATGAAGAATGTTTTATATGCAATAATAGCAGTACTGGCTATTTGTGTTGGTATTTTATTTTATCAGGTGCAATCGCTAAAAAGTTCGATGGGCGGAACATCAACGGAAAATGTGGATGGAACAAAGGAAGCTAAAAAGCCTGTGATAATTAATTCTGCGAACGACCCTTTGCCTAATGCAAAAATCGCTTATATCAATATTGATACTTTGAATGAAAACTATTTATTCATTTCAGATTACGTGAAAGTTTTAAAAAACAAACGCATCGCTTTAGAATCGCAAATGCAAGCGATGAGTCAGAAATTTCAGGAAGATTATGAATCAGCTCAACAATCGGCACAAGCCGGACTTTTACCACCTGCTGAGATGGAAAACAAGAAACGTGATTTAGAAAGGCAACAGCGTGAGTTAGAAAACAAGCAAATTCAAATGGATAAGTTGGCGATGGATATGCAGGAAAAAAATGACCAGCTTCAATTAGATGTAAAGAATTTTTTAATGGAAAACTACGACGGGAAATATGATTTCATTATGGCGTATACAACAACGGTTCCAACTATTCTATTAGCGAATCCTAAATTGGAAATTACTTATCAGGTATTAGATGCTTTAAATACAGCTTATCTTCAAAATAAATCTTCAAAAAAATAAAATCATGTCGAAATTATACGAAAAAATTAAATCGGTAGAAGAGTTTCACGAAGTATTTAAAATTGGAAACGCTGCGGAAATTACATTGATAGAAGAGAGGGATTATACACTTCGCTACAATTTAATTAAAGAAGAAAACGAAGAATATTTAGAAGCTTGTAAGAATGGCGATATTATTGAAGTGGCAGATGCGTTAGGCGATCAATTGTATATTTTATTCGGAACTATTTTAAAACACGGACTTCAACACAAAATTGAAGAAGTGTATGATGAGATTCATCGCAGTAACATGAGTAAACTTGATGAAGGGGGCCAGCCCATTTATCGTGAAGATGGAAAAATATTGAAGAGCAACTTGTATTTCCGCCCGAATATTAAATCGGTTTTGGATCAAAAATAAACAGCCCTTTTTCTCCTTTTAAGCCCGTTTTAACTTCGACTAAAATGGGTATTCTTAATAAAATGTTGATATTATATTCTTTATAATCAACAATTTAAGCCTTTGGTCTTTAAGAATTAATTCATTAACTTTAATAAATTTTTAAAAATGAGAAAAGTTCTATTTTTCGCGCTTCTTTTTGTAAGTGCAGTTTCGTTTTCACAAGCTCCGCAATTATTAAACTACCAGGGTATTGCACGTAATTCGGCCGGAACTATCATTACCTCACCTATCGGAATTAAATTCGAGATACTACAGGGTAGTGCGAGTGGTACATTGGTGTTTGATGAAACCAATAACATCACACCAAGCAGTGCAGGAATTTTTACTACTGCTATCGGCGCAGGTTCCCCCGGAGTGGGTTCGATAGGAGGTATCAACTGGGCAAACGGCCCTTATTTTATTAGATTGAGTATTGATCCGGCAGGAGGGACTTCTTATTCTACTGTTGGAACAAGTCAGTTACTTTCTGTTCCGTATGCTTTGTATGCGGAAACAGCAGGTAACGCACAAACATTTACAGCAGGCAATGGCATCACCATAAATTCAGGAACAATTACCAACTCAGCACCAAATCAAACTGTAAACATTAGTGGTTCTGGCGTTACGGGTTCTTATCCAAACTACACAGTTAGTTCTGGTGCAACACCTACTGCGGGAAATGGAATTTCTATTATATCAGGAACAATTACCAATACAGCTCCCGACCAAACAGTAACTATTAGTGGTGCAACCGGTACATATCCCAACTTTACAGTAACATCAACGCCACCAACAACAATTACACCCGGTAACTCTAATATTTCCGTTACAGGTGCTGATCCCAACTTTACCATTTCATCTATACCTACATTGTCATTATCAGGGGCGCAATTAAGTATTTCTAATGGTAATACAGTAACATTACCAACAGGAACAACCTATACTAACGGTGCGGGGATTGGTCTTACTTCAGGAACCATCATTACGAATACAGCACCAAATCAAACTGTAACTGTTTCGAGTGGTACAAACGTAACTGTAAATGGAACATATCCTAACTACACAATAAACGCAACACCAACTTTATCATTGTCGACAAACGTTTTAAGCATTACTGGTGGTAACGCCGTAGTATTACCGAGTTCTCCTGCAACAACTGTATCCGCAGGATTAAACATGATTGTGAGTGGAACCTCGCCAACTTATACTGTTACTACACCAAATTATTCATTAAACTTTTCTAGTAGTTCTACGGGTACTTTAACAAATGGAATGAGTACCACTTCTGTTTCAATTCCTCAACCAACCTTAACTGTAAGCGGCACTAACAGTAACGTGATTTCAGCAGGAAGTAATTCCATTACAATACCACATTATACAGCCGGTAACGGTTTAGCACTAAGTGGAACTGCTCCTAACTTCACACTAGGCGCAACCTCTACAGGAACTTCAGCTGGGTGGAGTACACTTGGAAATACAGGCACAAATGCCGGTGCTAATTTTTTAGGTACCACAGATGCGCAAGATCTTGTTTTCAGAACGCAAAACAGTCAACGTATTAGAATATTTAATCCAACAGGTTTTGTTGGAATTGGAAATGTTGTTACAGCAACTGAATTATTACAGGTAGAAACGGGAGGAAGTTTAACGGCTGTTTCAATTTTATCAGGAACCAATGCAAGTTTATATTTTGGTAACGCCGGGAATCACCAAAGAGGAAGAATTGTATATGATAATACTTCTGATTTAATGAGTTTTGGTACTAATGGTTCAACTGGACAAATGGGAATTACATCAACAGGAAAAGTTGGTATAGGTACTACCGGACCTTCTGAACTTTTACAATTACAGAGTTCAACTAATACGGATTTATCTTTATTATCTCCGGGAGGTTCTTTAGCAAGTTTAGCATTTGGATTCACCGGAAATCATTTTATGGGAAGAATACAATATGATATTACTAACAATACAATGAATTTTTGGACAAACAATACACCAAATCGAATTTTTATTGACGGTTCCGGGAAAATTGGAATGGGTACAACTACGCCGGTTTCAGAGTTAGACGTTAATGGAAGTTTACGTTTAAATGGCAGTCGCTTATTTTTAGGAGCTGTTGGTGGTGTTAACAGTGGTTACACCGGTATTTACGAAACCAGTAGCGATTTAAAATTAGCGGTTTTGGCAACAGGGGCACCTGCTAACCTGCCATTTGCATCGGCAAATTCAATTGATGCAATAACAATTAAAAATAATACTGGTTACGTTGGAATTGGAATTGGAACACCAACACAATTATTACACGTTCATAATGGTAGCGCCTTATTTGAAACTAATCCCGGACAAAATAGTATTTTATTAGATCAGAGTTCAGTTATTACTAATGATTTAACAGGTGGTACGCCTAGGTTTGTAAATGCATTAAATGGAATTTGGAGATGGGGTGCGGGGATTACATTAACAACCGATAACAATTATCATATTTATAATTATAATGCTGTACGAAATGATTTTACAATACTTGACGCAAATGGTAATATTGGTTTAGGAACAGGTGCCCCAGCATCTAAACTTCATGTTGCAGGAGCTGTAACAATTGTGGATGGTTCACAAGGTGATGGTAAAATTTTAGTTTCTAACACTTCAGGAACTTCTTCTTGGAAAAAAGGAAGTTCATATAGTTATTTTTATCCAACCGCATCAGGAATGTCTAATGTTTCCTCAACTGCAGTAATGGTAACAGGAATGTCTTATGCGTATAATAAATTAGAGGCCGGTACTACTTTGGAGATTGATTATATTGGGCATATGTCTGCGAGTGGAGTCCCTGGTGGGGCAGGAGTTGTTCTGGAAATAAAAGTAGATGGAAATCCTTGTGCTTCTTTTTCAGGAAGAGCAGTTTATTGGTCTACAGATTCACCAAACTATACTAATATTGTTGCGAAAGGTATTGTTGAAAATCTTTCAGCCGGTGTTCACAGTATTCAGATTTGGGTTTCTTCATCAAGTGGTATAACAACTTCTGTTTTCGTTAATCCTGGAAACTGGACAGACCAAATAATTGTAAAAGAAACACATTAATTAAAGTTTTAAAGCGAAATATGAAAAGGATTGTAGTTATTGTTTGTTTGTTTATTACCGGCTTCGTAAAATCACAAGCTCCTGAAAAAGTAAATTATCAGGGAATTGCACGTGATGCAATTGGAAATATTATTACCACTCCAATCGGACTTAAGTTCGAAATTCATCAAGGAAGCGCAAGTGGTCCGGTTGTTTACGATGAAACGCATACTGTTGTTCCAAGTTCTGTTGGTGTTTTTACTGCAGCAATTGGTGGTGGTTTTGTTGGCACGGGAAATTTTCCAACTATCAGTTGGGGAACGAATAGTTATTTTTTAACTGTGAGTATTGATCCTGCAGGAGGAACATCTTATTCAACTGTTGGAACAAGTCAATTACTGTCTGTGCCTTATGCTTTGTACGCTAAAACATCAGGTAATGCTTCTGCAACGTATTCTGCTGGTGCGGGTATTTCTATTTCCAGTGGTTCTATTATTAACACAGCCATGAATCAAACAGTGAACATCACTGGCGGAGGGGGAACAACCGTAAGTGGTACTTATCCAAGTTATACCATAACAAGTTCAACTTCTACATCTGTACCTACAAGTTCTTTACAAATTAATACACCTCATAACATTACAACATTAGGCCCGAATAATTATTCAATTACCATTCAACCAACAAATATTTCAGGTACTGGTGTATCAGGATCGTATCCGAATTACAGCATAGCTTCATCACCCTCAACCAGTATTACGGCTGGCAGTACGAATGTAATTGTAAGCGGTGTAGCTCCTGCCTATACTATTATTGCATTACCACCGGTAATTACCGGTACAGGCGTAACTACTGTAACTAATTCAGCTAATAATTTTACAGTAAGTACCCCGGCAACAAAATTAACTTATACACCTAGTACAGGCATCATATCCTATTCACCGGCTATTGGAATTAATACTGTAAATATTACCCCGGCTGTCAGTTTCACTAATAACGTACTTACGGTTGGCACAACTACTACTACAATTCCTGGTACAGGTATTTGGACAAGACCGTCTTCGAGTGTAACTACTTTAACTAACGCCAATGATAATGTTGGTATTGGCATAACAACACCTAATAACAGATTACACGTTGTAGAAGCTGTTAATGGTATTGCTGCCGTGAATGCAGTTAATACTTATTCAATTTCTTCCGGTAGCGCAATGGGACTTTATGCCTCTTCCTCTAATCCAAACTCAACTTCTGCGGGTGTATATGGTACACATTCAGGAGGTGGTAATGGTGTTTCCGGAATTAGCAGTGCAACAACTTTCTCAAATACTGCGGGTGTTTATGGTTATGCTGCAGGTACTTTATCAACTAACGTGAGTGTTCAAGCTGATGTATCGGCGGGTAATTCAATTGGTGTTTTTGCAAATAGTTTTGCCGGTCATAATGGATTAGCGCTTTATGCCTTAAAGGCAGGTTCAGCAGGTAATGCGGCAAAAGTCGAAATTGCAAATACCGCCAACTCGGCTGATGCTTTATTGTCAATAACTAACGGTCAGGGTGCAGCTATTCATGCAGTAAACGGACCAACAGTTACTGGAAGTTCAAACGTCGCTTTATTAATGGAGAATGGACATATAAAAACTATACAATCCGTTAAACCTACTATTGTAACTTCTACAGGATTGGGTACTGGTTCAAGTTGTTCAATTAATGGTACAGGTACAGATATTGCAGGAGAAATTTTAATGAATACAGGAACACTTGCCACCGGACCTCCTTATTACTTAGTACAAGTAACATTTAATAAACCACTTGCAGCAACAGGATCGCCTGTTATTATTTTAACAGCGCGCTCTCCGCAAACAGCAGGTTTACAACTTTTCGCAGTTCCGAATGGTAACACCGGATTTTGGGTTGGGACCAATAACACACCAGGATCATTTACGAACTATCAACTTTTTTATTACGTAATAGAAAGATAATAACATGAAAAAACTAATAATATTATTTTGTTTGTTGGCAGTTTCTGCAATTAAAGCACAAGCGCCTCAATATTTAAATTACCAGGGCATTGCACGTGATGCAGGTGGCACAATTATTACTACAGCCATTGGTGTAAAGTTTGAAATTTTGCAAGGTAGTGCAAGTGGTACAGTTGTGTATGATGAAACAAACACCATTACACCAAGTAGCGCGGGTATTTTTACTACAGCAATTGGAAGTGGTGCTGCGGGTATAGGAACATTTTCTTTAATTACCTGGGCAAACGGTCCGTATTATATTCGCGTTAACATTGATCCGACTGGTGGAACTTCTTATTCAACTGTTGGAACGAGTCAATTACTTTCGGTACCCTATGCGTTGTATGCAGAAACAGCAGGGAATACTCAAACAGTAAACATTAGCGGTTCTGCAGTTACAGGAACTTACCCGAACTATACAATAACTGCACCTGGTGTGCCAACTGCAAGCACTGGCATTTCAATTTCAGGAGGAACAATAACAAATACCGCTCCTGATCAAACCGTAACCTTAACATCGGCTGGCATTTCTTCAGTTAGCGGAACGTATCCCAGTTATACAATTGATGTTCCTCCTCCGGCTTTAAATTACAATACAGGAACCAATGTTTTAACTTTAACTCAAGGTACTGCAGTTGCAACTACAACTTTAGTTGGAGCCGGGAGCAGCACAGTAAGTATGTTCGCTTCAGGAATTGCTAGTGTTAATCCTGTTGGTGCAGGAAATAATTTTACTGTTAGTGTTCAGTCGCCTAGTTTTACAAGTGTTGGTGCGACAAGTGTAACAGGAACTTACCCCAATTTTGTAATTAACTCGCCCGGAGCTTCAACAACAATTCCTACGTCATTACAAATTAATCTTCCGCACACAACTTCAACTTTAAGTGCGAATAATTTTTCAATTACTGTAGCGCCAACGAATATTACAGGTGCTGGTGTTAGCGGAACTTATCCAAACTATACAGTTAACGCTTCTCCTTCAACAAGTATTACGTCAGGCTCTGCTAACGTAGTTGTTGCCGGATCTGCACCTTCTTATACAATTAGTGCCGCAACTCCTACATTGCAAATTAACTCACCTAATACTATCACACCTTTAGGATTAAATAATTATTCAATAACAGTACCACCATCAAGTGTTGGTTTAACAGGGGTAGGTGTGGCGTCAGTTAGTGGTTCTTCACCTAACTATACTGTTACAGTACCCGGACCATCTTTAACTATTACAGGAAATTCAATTACAGTTACTCAAGGTACTGTTGTATCAACAAAAACAATTGCAACTAGTCCGTGGACTTATTCAACCGGTGTTATTCATTCAAATGGTAGTGTGTTAAATGATAAAGTTGCCATTGGGCAAGCATCTACTTCTTCAAACTTAGAGGTGGCGAATAATGTAGGAAGTACTAATACTGTTAATCCTGTTGTAGCCATTAGTAATGTTAATAGTTTGTTTAATGCAAGTAGTGTGTTACAAGTTCGTAATACAAGTGGAAGCGGTGCCGTGGTTGCTGTTGATAATACTGCAATGGGAGATGGAGTTGCGATTAATTTAAGTAACGCGACAAATGGAAGTACAGCTTTGCAGGTAAGTAATAATGGAATTGGTTATGCCGGTTATTTTGCAAACAACAATGCAACAAGTAACGCCAGAGTTTTAGATTTATCAAATGCTGGTACAGGTGGTTTAATTTATGGACAAATTTCCAATACATTAAATACATCTGATGCATTTTCTATTATTACAACAGGATCAGGTAGAGGAGCGATTATTAATAAAGGCGGAACTGGTTACGCATTGGAAGTGGTTCATAATGGAACAAGTGGTAATGCGGGTTCTTTTAATATTTCAAATGCGTCTAACTCATTCCAAGCTTTAACCGCTCAAACATCAGGAAATGGCGATGCTTTAGCAGCCTATAATATTGGTGTTGGAAGAGCTTTATATGCAAGTAATAGTAGTAGTGTTGATGCAGCATTGATTACAAATAGTGGTTCGGGACGTGGGCTTTATGTTTCAAGTTCTAGTCCAAGTAATGAATCTGTTTTTTTAACCAATTCAAGTACCGGCGGGGTTTTACTCGCTCAAAATAATAATGCTTCAAATACCGGAACTTTTTTTAATACAGGAAGCGGGCGTGCATTGGTTGCGAATAATATAGGATCTTCTGATGCAGTGTTTATTGATAATAGTGGAACTGGTCGTGCGCTTTATGCAAGAAACGCAAATTCAGTTACAACACGTGCTGCATTAATTGGTGGCGGACTTGACATCTCTACTAAAACGGCCGGTATTTCTAATTTTGGAATTGTAATTACTAATACGGCGAGTGTAAATTTATTTAATGTTAGAGATGACGGTAATGTAGGTATCGGTTATCCTAATCCGGCATATCGATTAGCGGTTACTCAATCGGTTAATGCTACATCTGTTATTTACGCGAATAATGGTTATACTACATCATCAGCCGCCACTGTAAATGGTGTTACAGGTTTAACAAGTAATTCACATAGTTTATCAGCAGGTGTAATGGGATTTGCTACAGGTACAGGAAGTGCTGCTGGGGTTATAGGTGAAAGTACAAATGCAGGACCAAGTATTTTCGGTATTAAAAATGGTAGTGGTATTGCCGGACGGTTTGAAATTTTCGCTTCGGGTAGTTCTGCAGATGCGGTTTTCGCTTCAACCAATGGTACCGGAGCAGCATTACATTTAAAAAACATCAACACGGCTGGAGCAAATAATTTAGGAGTATTAATTGAAGATGGTCACATTGGTTTATTGCAAACGACTGCTCCAACTGCATCTGTAAATACAGGATGTACCGCTTGTTCAGCCGGAACAGTTATGCCGCATTCTACAGATGTTGCAGGTACAATTACTTTTAATATGGGGGGAAGTTATGGCGCTACCTTTGACTTCACTGTTAATTATGCAAAGCCTTACAGAAAAATTCCAGTTGTAAATATTACACCTGCAAATTTAGTTGGTGGTAACGTTGGAAAAATTTATGTTCAGAACTTAGGTGGAGCTGGTAATTATACCGGATTCAGAGTGTTTTTTATTGGAGGAGTTTCAGGTGGAGCAGGAGCGGCACAATTTAATTATATAGTAATAGAAGGATCAAACTAAATATGAAAAAAAGAATAATTACATTTTTCGTTTTACTAAGCGCAACTGTTTTTTCACAAGCGCCACAGTATTTAAATTACCAGGGCGTTGCTCGTGATGCTGGTGGTAATATTATTAGTACAAGCATTGGTTTGAAATTTGAAATAATTCAAGGTAGCGCAACAGGTTTAACCGTTTATGATGAAACGAATACATCGTTACCAAGCTCAGCCGGAATTTTTACAGCAGCTATCGGAAGCGGTGCTGTTTCAAGCGGCACTTTCTCTGCTATCAATTGGGCAACTGGTCCATATTTTATTCGTGTGAGTATTGATCCTGCGGGAGGTACTTCTTTTTCCACTATCGGAACTAGTCAATTAATGTCAGTACCCTACGCATTATACGCTGAAACATCAGGAAGTGGATCTGCAATGCCAACAGGAACGTTAACAGGACAAACTATGTATTGGGATAACGCATCAAACACTTGGATCGTGGGCAATAATATTCTCAATGACGGAAAGCAAGTTGTTATTGGGGATTTGGCAATAGTTGGCGGCAATAAATTAAAAGTAGCTAGTTATTCATCGTTAGATAGCTCTGCTATTTTTGCTTATCATCCCAACGCGATAGGTAACCAAGCAGCCATTCGTGGTTTGGCTTCAGGAAATGCACCTAACTCAGGTACTTTAACATTTAATCCAATTATTGGCGGACATTTTGTTGGCTACAATAATAATAATAGTGGTTCAGCTGTTGGAACAATTGGACAAGCTTCATCACCAGGTGGTGATGCGGTTGGTGTAATTGCCATTGGAACTTCAAGCAGTAATATTTCAGGACGTTCTGTTGGATTGTACGCTTCAGGTACAGGACCAACTTACATAAATAATTTCGCAGCTATTTTTGATAGAGGAAAAGTTTTTGTTAATGACACTTTAATCATTAATACAAATGGAAACATTGGTGATGTTTTAACTCGCGGTATAAACGGTAAATCACATTGGGCACCAGGAGGTGCTGGTCCGTGGGGAAGAACTTTAATTGGTGTCGATCAAAATGTTCATTTACAAAACAGCTCTGATGTTGTAAATATTGGTTTGCCAAGTGGTGTTGGTGCTAGCGAAAAGTTACACGTTCATAATATTACCGGCGATGCTTATATTAGTTTATCTACTTCTCTTGGTTCAAATAATGTGGGTTTAGTATTTGGTGAATCATCAAACATCAGCAAAGCATTTTTAGCATTCGATAATACTACCAACTCTTTAACCTATCGTCAATTTGGTAAACGCGTTTTCTATATGGATGGAGGTAATCAAAAGTTTTATTTTGGAAAAATTCCAAATGGAGCTGGTTCATTAAGTGCTATGAGTATTTATGATTCTATTTTTAGTGCAACACCACGTCCGATATTACGATTAATAAATACAGCAGGTTCTTCGGGAAATAATCCTGCTGGACTTTTCATCGGAGATGATGTTTCGAATGGAATGTCGTTAGCTTACGATAAGAATGGTGCGGTTGACCACTTACATATTGGGAATCCGCTTTTAAATACGTTTTATCATACGTTTACAAGTAACGGTGAGTTTTTTGTAGGGAATAATGGTACGGCTGCCGGTTTAGTAAATATTTCAGGAGGAGCAGCTACTTCCTCAGATTTAAGTTTTAACGCTTCTTCTACAGGTAGAATTGTTTTCAATAACGGACATATTAAAGCAGTTGGAATAAGTCCTACTTTTTCGGTTGTTAGTACCGGAACCTTTTTATCTTCTTTTCCTTTCACTGTTACAGCAATCGGAAATTGTAATGATACGAAAGGGTACATGAGAGCAGTTTGTACTTTCTCATATAATTTTGGGGACTATCCTGGCTTTAGTGATGAAATTAAAATAACGGTTACATTCAATAAGCCATACGCTAATATTCCAACTGTTGTTGTTTCTCCGGCTAATGATGTACTTGGTTTAACATATCATACAACAATTTTGTCGGGTAATACGGGTTTCAATTTGTATATC
This sequence comes from Bacteroidia bacterium, assembly GCA_018000995.1. Classification (GTDB taxonomy): domain Bacteria; phylum Bacteroidota; class Bacteroidia; order B-17B0; family Aurantibacillaceae; genus JAHEYG01. Next base: position 7,300 of record JAGNIU010000032.1, on the reverse strand, counting down.
AGAAATTACGGGTCATCAAGTATTCCGGTAAACTCAAATTATCAATTAGATTTTAATTATATAGTTATTGAATAATATGAACATGAAAAATAAAATTAGTTTAATCGTCGCTTTAGTATTTGGAATTGTTTCAATTTCAAAATCACAAAGCATTCCCATTCAGGTTTTAAATTCTGCCGGTGGTGGTGGTTCAGTTGGCACTACAGGTGTTGAAGCCTATTATAATATTGGTGAAACTGTAATTGCAACCAATAGCGGAAGTTTTGCAACAGCTACTCAAGGTTTTTTGCAACCTGATATTGTAGGTAAATTTGGTTTAACTGCAACACCATATTACAATGGTGTAAGTTGTTTTGGTAAAACGGATGGCTTCTGCGCAATTACTGCAAGTATCAGTGGCGTAATTCCACAAAGTCAATTTAGTATTGCCTACTATTGGGAACCATCAAGTATTTGTCCAACTAATGATTGTGCTACGGTTAATGGTTTAGTACCAGGCACGTATTCTTGTTTAGTAGTGTCTCAATATACAGGAACACTTACAGTTCCTATTGATAGCGCAAAAGTTCAAAACATTGTTATCCTCGATAACTCTTCTCCGTGTTTACTCGAAATTTTTAACGGTATTACACCTAACGGCGATGGAAACAATGATTTCTTTTATCTAGGTAATATTGATCAGTATCCAAATAACGTGGTAGATATTTATAACCGTTGGGGACAACAACTAGCTCACATCCCAGGTTATAATAACGTAGATAAAAAATGGGCAGGCACTTTGTTTGGCAGTGATAATTTAGCTCCAACAGGTACTTACTTTTTTGTTATCAGTTTAGGCGATAATAATAGTAAACCAATTAAAGGCTGGATAGAATTGTTACATAAATAATAGATAGATATTTAATGAAAAAAATTATTCTCATACTTCTGTTGTTTGTTTTAAGCCCTTCGTTTAATGCGCAGCAGTTTCTAAACTACGACAACTTGTGCTTAGCTAAAATGGATAGCATTGAGTTATTTAATTTTTGGTCGAGACCCCGTGCCTTAGATTTTAATAAGGACGGAAAATTGGATTTTACACTTATTGATAAAGTAAACGATTCGTTAGAAGTATTTTTTAATGATGGCACTTCAAAATTCACAGCAATTGCTCCACTGAAACTTTATATTGGAAACTCATCAAAGGATATATGTGTTGGTGATTTTGATGGTGATACTTATATTGATATTGCCACCATCAATTCGCAAGGCGATTTATTAGTATTTAAAAACGTAAGCGGAACAAGTATTGCATTAGCTAGTTCATATATAAACACCACCAATCCAAATTTAGAAGTTGGTTTAATAGAGTGTGGCGATTTAAATAATGATTCAAAACCGGATATTATTGGTACAGGAAAAGATTTTTCAACCAATTTGATTCAGGCTTTTACATTCCAAAATGCATTCTCTTTTAATTTTGGATTAATAAATGTGTTTTCGATTTATAATGGGCATAATATTGTCAATAACACGCCTACAACACCTTTAGCCATTGCTGATTTTAATGGTGATAGTTTTAATGATTTTGTAGTAGGTACTGATGATATGACCGATACATTAGAGATTTATCCTAACCTTGGTTTAGCGGCAATATCATTTTCTTCACCAACAGTTTATAAAGAGCCATTTAATACTGTAGTTTATTCATTGGAAGCAAAGGATTACGATGGCGATTCTAAGCCGGATATTGCCATTGTAGCATCAGGTGGATTCAGTTTAAATAAGAATGGAGGAACTTTATCTTTTAGCAGTCTTTATTCAGATTCTTTTATCACTGGCAAGAATTTTGTTATGAAGGATGTTAATTCTGATACTTATCCTGATTTGGTTATTGTTGATTGGAGTGGAATCTTTAATGTTTTCAAAGGCACAAGCACTATAGGTTATCCGTTTTGGACTTATACAACATTTACGGTTGATGAGGCATATCGTTATTTATTAGAAGACTTTGATGGTAACGCAATTCCTGATTTTGTTTTTGTTGGAGACGGCGACCATCCTTATTTAACAAACTCACGTAACTTCTCTTTTCATCTTGAAAATACTATTGTAAGTACTAACACTGCGATTTGTGGTAGTACACCGGTAAGCTTTACTGTTACTAATTCACACTCATCATATCCCGGAACTTATAGTTGGACACCGGGTCCTGGTTCAACAACAAACTTTTCAACTACCACTTCAGGAGGGGTAGATTGTGCATTTTCATTTACACTTCCACCGAGTTACGGATTTTGTACTCTTACAACTAACACCATTTATATATTTTCTCAGTTAACACCAACTGCTCCAATAACTGCAACTGTTTCAGCAATTAATTGCGCTGGTACAAGTGTGCCATTAGAGGCATCTATACCTATTTACACAACTTATACATGGAGCACAGGACAATCAACTTATTCTATTGCTGTTTCTCCTACAACAACAACAACATATTCATTATTCTTAGATAATGGTTGTCCCGGTATAGAAACGTATACTGTTGTTGTTTCACCTAATCCAACGGTTAACATATCTACGCCAACTACAAGTATTTGTATTGGCGACTCACTCTTGTTAACCGGAAATGGTGCTATCAATTATGTATGGTTACCAAGTTCTTCAACCGGAACAAGTATTTATGTAAAACCTGCTAATAGTACAGGCTATTCTGTAGTTGGAACTAACTCTTTTGGTTGTACAGATACAGGATTTGTAAATATTACAGTAAATACAATTCCTGTATTAAGTGTTCTGCCTTCAAAAGCATTAATCTGTTTTCCGGATACAGTAACCTTATCGGCAAGCGGAGCTACATCTTATACCTGGAATACAGGTGCAACAACCACATCCATATCAGTATTAGTTTTTTCTAATACAAATTATACTGTAAGTGGTAGTAATGGTTGTAAGTCAACCACATCGTTCTCTTTAACCGGTGTAAACCGACCAATCATGAGTGCTACAGCTAGTAAACCAACAGTTTGTAGTGGCGATTCAGTAACGTTGCAAGCGTTCGGTGCAGCAACTTATACCTGGTCAACCATTCAGTTTACTAATTCTATTTACACTTACCCAACTGCAGCAACTACTTATAGTGTTTTAGGTTTAGGAACTAACGGTTGTTATAACTATACCACAGTTTCGGTTGGTTTTGGTAATCCTCCATCTATAGATATTTTCTCTACAGAATTATGTTTGGGTAAATCAGCTACCATTACAGTGGTAGGTGCAAATACTTATTCTTGGAATACAGGTTCAAATGCTTCTTCATTTGTTGTTACTCCCGGCAATTCATCTCCTTTATCTTTTACAGTAATAGCTGCTGATGTAAGCGGATGTATTACCACTGAAACACAAGTTTTCAGTATAAGCGATCAATGCCAACTCATAGTTTATAATGGCGTAACACCAAATGGCGATAGTCACAACGATTTTTTCAGAATAGAAAACATTGAACAGTATCCGGGTAATGTTGTTACCATCTTTAACCGTTGGGGACAAAAACTGGATGAAATAACAGATTACAATAACACCAATAATTTTTGGTCTGGTACTAATAATAGCAAAACCGTTCCATCGGGTACTTACTATTACATTATTGATTTGAAAAATGGCAGCGAGCTGCTAAAAGGATATATTGAATTAACTAAAAGAGATACTAATTAAAATGAGAACAATGAAAAAAGCGCTAATTTTTGTAACTGCATTTATTGCATGTAAAGCTGTTGCGCAGCAAGATCCACAGTATAATCTTTACCAATACAATCAAATGGTAATTAATCCTGCTTATGCGGGTGCACGCGATGCAATTGCAATTGTATCGGATGTACGAAAACAATGGTTAGGATTTAAAGGAGCTCCAACCACTATGGTATTTAGTATTCATAGTCCAATTGCCAATAATAAAGTAGGTATTGGTTTAAATGCTATGAATGATAAGATTGGTGCAAAATCAATTACATCAGTGTACGGTAACTTCTCGTATATTCTTAAAGTGAATAACAAAACCAAGTTAGCGTTTGGTGCAAGAGCAGGGTATAGTATGTATAAGTTTGATTTCTCTGAAGTGAAATACAAGGATACTGAAGAAGCAGCTTATGCTGATTTAGCAAGCGCAAATAAAGGTTCTCTAGATGTAGATGCGGGTTTGTATTTAAGAACTAATACTTTTTATTGTGGAATAAGCGCCACTCACTTAAACAATGGTAAAGTATATAATAAATCTTTCCAGGTTAGAGATACAGGTGGAGTTGCTTCTGATTATTCGCTTAGTTATGTTTTAAAACCACATATATTTTTAACTATGGGTAAATCATTTGTAGTGAAGGAAAATTTTTTAATCAGTCCTTCTATTATGGTAAAACAGGTGCAAAGAAAAACTACGGTTGATGTTAACTTAAATTTCTTTGTTGCTAAACGTATTTGGTTTGGTGGTTTTGTCCGTCAAGGTTATGGTTTTGGTGGATTGTTCCAAGTGCTTGTTACCAATCAATTCAGAATAGGTTACTCTTATGATATTGGTACGGGCGACCGAAAGAACTTAGGAAGTTCACACGAAATTATGCTTGGTTTTGATATCAGGAAAAATAAATCAAAAATGGTGTCACCAAGATTTTTATAATAACAAATAGCATTCATCCCAAACAAATTAAAAATATAAAATGAAAAAGTTCTTATTAATAACATCTGTTCTTTTAATCTTCGGTTCCTCTTTTGCACAAAAAAAGAAGGCTGATAAATATTTTACAAAAGGTCTTTACGCTAAAGCGATTCCTCTTTATTCTAGAGCTTCACAAAAAAGCGGCGATAACCAACAGGAAAGTTTAATTAAACTGGCCGATTGCTACCGTATTTTAAATGAATACAAAAAATCGGAAGACAGCTACAAAAAAGCTTTAGCTATGAATACTAAAGTAGCCCCTGAAGTAAAATATAACTACGGTTACGTTTTAAAAACAAATAATAATTATACCGAAGCGCTTAATCAGTTTAATGCTTATTTGGCAGAGAAACCAACCGACGGTAAAGCGAAGAATGCTATCCGCTCTTGTCAACAAATTAAATACTGGCAAACTAAAGCAATCGAATACGAAATAAAAAATGTGGAAGGTCTTAATACCTCTCGTTCTGAATTTTGTCCAGCCGTATTAAATAACAAATTAGTTTATGTAGCAGAAAAACAAAGCGATTTCTTTGAATATACAGTTGATGAAATGAACGGACAACCTTATATGAACGTTTTCGTTTCTAAAATTAATGTTGAAAAATCATCTGGACAAAAAGCTTTATCAGGTAAAATTAATGGTCAGTATCACGATGGACCTGTAAGTTTTACGTCTGATGGAAAAACTTTATTGTTCACGCGTGTTGATTACATGGCGAAGAAGGATAAGAACTTCGTTAACCGTGCTAAAATTTATTTTGCAGCAGGTCACGATAGCAAATGGGGAGATATAAAAGCATTTCAATATAACAGTGATGAATACTCGGTAGCACATCCTTGTATTAGTGCTGATGGAAATATGTTATTCTTTACTTCTGATATGCCGGGCGGACAAGGCGGAAAAGATTTATGGGTTTGTAAGAAAAGTGGTGATGGCTGGGATAAGCCTGTAAACTTAGGAGTTGATATAAACACAAGTGGCGATGAAATGTTTCCTAATTCACGTAAAGACGGAACTTTATTTTTCTCTTCAAACGGTTTAGCAGGTTTTGGTGGTTTAGATATTTTCTCTGCAAAAGAAAAAGAAGGCAAATGGATTATGAGTAGAAATGAAAGCATGCATTTAAATAGTCCGGCTGACGATTTCTCTATTTGTTTCTTAAATGATTCAACCGGTTATTTTTCTTCTAACCGCGAAGGTGGAAAAGGAAAGGATGACATCTATTGGTTTAAATACACTAATAAATACATTAATATTTCAGGAACTGTATTGTTAACCGAAAACACTAACGATCCTGCGAAAGGCGTAAAAGTTCGTTTATTCGGTCCGGATAATAAAGCAATTGATTCGACAAAAACAGACGCGAAAGGTTTCTTCAAATTCGAAAACTTAGATGCAGATAAAAAATACATGGCAGAAGTTGATTCTGATGATCCTTTATTAGCAGGTAAAGCGCGTTATTATTTAGCTAACTCAAATGGTGTTATATCGCGTGTAACTAATAATTACGAAGACAAAAAATTTGCCTTCCGTAATTTACCAATGGATCCAAACAGTTTACCGGATTTATATACTGATGACGATTTAACAATGGCAGGTAACTTATTGTTTGGAGAAAATCCAAGTAAACCAATTAAAAACACAAAAATTAAAATTACTAACCAATATGGTGATGTGGTTGAAACTACTACTACCAACGAATTTGGTGCTTTTGCTTTCCGTAATTTACCTTCTGATCAAAACTATATTGTAAGTATTGAAGAAAGTGAATTAGATATTCCTGAAAACACAAAAGTTATTTTAACGAATAAAGGTGGTAAGGAAATTAAAAGCTTCTATACAAAAGCGAAAGGTAAATTCCAGTTCAATATGCTTTCAACAGAGAAAATCATGTTAAAGGATATGGATGTTGAAGATACCGACTTAATCATGCAATTATATGGTTATATCTACGATCAGGATAAAAAACCATTTAATAATGCTAAGTTGTTTTTATATGGTACCGATAATCAATTAAACCAAACTATTACAACCGACGAGAAAGGTAAGTTTGCTTTTAAAAACTTAAAAGCAAGTTTAGAATATTTATTTGATGTAGATGAAAGCGACCCTCGCATAAATTCTTTAAAGAAATTATACATCGCCGATACAAAAGGACGTATATATAAAGAATTAATCAGAACCATTAAAGGAAAGTTCCAGTTTAAAGTTTTATCGGTTGATAAAGTGGCAATGGGAGACTTTACAGTTGACGATCCTTGGTTACAAGTATTAGAGTTAAAACACAAAGCAAAACAAGATAGTTTAAACTCAATTACTATTGTTGAGAATATCTATTACGCATTTGGAGATCATAAATTTGACCGTTCCGGACAAAACGTATTGGATAAAGTAGTATCTGTAATGCAATCGAATCCTGGTTTAATGGTGGAACTAAGCTCTCACACCGATTCGAAAAGTAGCGATCAATTTAATAATGCTTTATCACAAAAGCGTGCTAAAACCGCAGTAGATTATATGATTGCAAAAGGAATTTCAAAAACACGTTTAAAGGCTGTTGGTTATGGGGAATCGAAATTATTAAATAAATGTAAGGATGGAGTAGAGTGTAC
>JAGNIU010000031.1 GCA_018000995.1 Bacteroidia bacterium | reverse complement strand
CAAGATCCGATTGAAAAAGTATTGGATACTTTGAAAAAAAATAAATGGATTGAAGAATCTGACATTGAAAAAATGGAAGAGAAAGTAAAAGCATTGGTTGATGAATCAGTGAAATTTGCGGAAGACAGTCCATATCCGGAACCAGCAGAATTATACAATGATGTTTACATGGAACCTAATTATCCATTCATTCAAGAATAATATTAAGCACTAAAAAATAACACAACTATGGCGGAAATAGTTCGCATGCCAAAATTAAGTGATACGATGACTGAAGGAGTTGTCGCGAAGTGGCATAAAAAAGTAGGCGATAAAGTGAAGAGCGGCGATTTGTTAGCTGACATCGAAACCGATAAAGCTACAATGGAATTTGAATCATTTCAAGATGGAGTGTTATTGCATATTGGCGTTCAGGAAAAACAAGGCATTGCAGTTGATGGAATTATCGCTGTGTTAGGAAAAGAAGGTGAGGATGTTTCAAAAATATTAGCAGCAGAAGGAACCCCAAAAACAGAAACTAAAAAAGAAGAAACAGTTGCTAGTTCAAATGGAACAGGCAATGTCACATCGAGCGTAGTCGAGATGCCTAAGGGGGTTGAGGTTGTTCGCATGCCTAAGTTAAGTGATACAATGACCGAAGGTGTTATTGAAAAATGGCATAAGAAAGTTGGAGATAAAGTAAAGAGCGGTGAATTATTAGCAGACATTGCAACAGATAAAGCCACAATGGAATTTGAATCTTTCCAGGATGGTGTTTTAATTCATATTGGTATTGAAGAAGGAAAAAGTATTCCTGTTGATGCGGTAATTGCAATTTTAGGAAAAGGCGGAGAAGATGTAAAAGCAATTTTAGCTTCACTACCTCAAACTACTACTGCAGTAAAAGCGGAAAACAAAACAGCAGAAGTAAAAAAAGAAACTGTTACCCCTGTCAAGTCGAGCGTAGTCGAGGCTTCGAAGCCTGCAGTATCAAATCAAAATTCAAATGGCAGAATAAAAGCTTCTCCTTTAGCAAAAGCATTAGCAAAAGAAAAAGGGATTGATATTAGTCGCGTTACCGGAAGTGGTGATAACGGACGTATTACTAAATCCGATATTGAAAACTTTAAAGGTGGTGGCGGAACAAAATCTAACTTTGTTGGTGTAGAAAGTTATACCGATGAACCGGCATCGCAAATGCGTAAAGTAATTGCGAAACGTTTATTAGAAAGTAAAAACGGCGCACCTCATTTCTATTTAAATATGGAAATAGATATGGATAGCGCCATCTCAAGCAGAGAAGCTATCAATAAAGTCAGTGAAGTAAAAGTTTCTTTCAATGACCTTATCATTAAAGCTTGTGCTGCTGCTTTACGCAGACATCCTCGTGTAAATAGTTCTTGGATGGGCGATAAAATCCGCATCAATCACCATATTCATATTGGAATGGCGGTTGCAGTTGAAGATGGATTATTAGTTCCTGTTATCCGTTTCGCGGATGGAAAAGGAATTTCTGAAATTGCAGCTGAGACAAAAGATTTAGGTAAACGCGCTAAAGAGAAAAAATTACAACCTAACGATTGGGAAGGAAATACATTCACCGTTTCTAATTTAGGAATGTTTGGAATTGAGTCATTCACATCAATCATAAATTCGCCGGAATCGTGCATACTATCAGTTGGTGCAATTCGTCAAGTGCCAGTTGTAAAGAACGGAGCAGTTGTTCCCGGTAACACCATGATGTTAACTTTAGCTTGCGATCATCGTAGTGTTGATGGCGCGACAGGAGCAGCTTTCCTTCAAACTTTAAAAACATTTATTGAGAACCCTGTAATGATGTTTATCTAATGGAAGCATTCGTAAAATCAGAAATTAAAGACGGAGTTGGGTATATTACTTTTTTCCATCCGCAAAGTAATTCAATGCCCGGAGAACAATTACGTAATCTGGCAAAGGAAATAGAAAAACTTGGTAAAGACGAGAAAGCAAAAGTTATTGTTTTAAAAAGTGAAGGCGAAAAAGCGTTTTGTGCAGGCGCAAGTTTTGACGAATTAATCTCTATTAAAGATATTGAAACAGGCTTAAAATTTTTCTCAGGATTTGCTTTAGTAATTAATGCGATGCGCAAAGCTCCGAAATTTATTATTGCACGCGTTCAAGGAAAAGCTGTTGGCGGTGGAGTAGGAATAGCATCAGCTGCTGATTATACAATAGCGGTTGAAGGCGCCTCAGTAAAATTAAGTGAACTTGCTGTTGGTATTGGTCCCTTTGTTGTTGGCCCTGCTGTTGAACGTAAAATCGGAACTTCTGCTTTTTGTCAATTAACGATAGATGCCACTGAATGGAAAAGTTCAGACTGGGCAAAAGAAAAAGGTTTGTATGCCGAAGTATTTAAATCTCCTGAAGAAATGGATACCGCCATTTCATTCTTAACTGAAAAGTTAGCAAAGAGTAATCCTGAAGCAATGGCAATGCTAAAAAAAGTAATGTGGGAAGGTACTGAGAATTGGGACGAACTTTTAATTGAACGTGCGGGCATGAGTGGTAAATTAGTTCTTTCTGAATTCACCATCAACGCTATCAATAAATTTAAAGCGAAGGCTTAAAAATGTATCTTTACCAACAAAGAGTATGTCTCAACTAGCTTTCGTTTTGATTTAAAGATGTATATTTACTCGAAAGTGTAATTAATGTTTTCGAGTCCTTTAATACGATTCTTTTTTTTATACGCAATCTGTATATTCGTTCCGGTTGTTGTTAAATCCCAAAATTGTGATTGCAAAGAAGCTGTTTTAGAAATCCAGAAATTCGAACGGCAAATTAAGCAAACAAAATTCGATTCGGCACAGATTATTTCAAATAAGATTAGTAGCTTATCTAGTTTAGGTTGCCGAATTGCTTCTAAATATTTGGAAGGTAAACTTAACTATCAATTAGGTGAATACGAAAAAGCCAAACAAATTTTGACGGAAGGAAAGAAACTCTTCCAACTGAATAATTGTAATAGCCAGTATGGATTAAGCTTCGACTTTATTTATGGACAAATTTATTTTCAAAATGATTTATTAGATAGTGCATCTGTTTATTTTTTAAGGGTCGTTGAAAGTTCAGAACGAATCGGGGATAAGGAGTATTTAGCAAAAGCCTATTCATATCTGGCTGGAGTTTTTGGTAAAATGAAACAAGTAGAAAAGGCTATTTTCTATTTAAAAAAATCAATTGAAATAAATGAGGCTCAAAAAAATTATTCAGGATTAGCAGGAAATTATTCTGTTCTATCGACTGCGTATTCTGCAATTTTCAACAGGACGGATACTTCTAAATTGTATTTTGACAGCACTTCAATGGCAATTAAAAAAGCTATCCTTTTCGCTAAAATATCAGGAAACAAAGAAGTTCTCCTTTCGGCTTATAACAAAACGGCAGGACAGTTCATTTTTTTGAAGAATTATGTTTTGGCAGAAAAGTACCTTGATAGTAGTATTATTAATTCAGTTCATGGTGCCCATGATCCAAATCTGATTAGCGTTTATTATAGGAAAGCTGATATGTTTTTAAGAAGTGGTGATTATAAAAAGGCTATTTCTAATATAGACTCGACTTTAAGGTATGCTTTAAAGTCTAGAGCACTTGGATCTGTTTCAAACGCGTATAAATTAGCATATGATATCTATAAACGACAAGGAGATTATAAAAATGCAACGGAGGCATTTGAAAAAATGTATCAGTATTCGGATAGCATGAATACAAACGAAAAGAGTAAAGCTATAAATGAACTGGAACAAAAATATAATAAATCTGAAAACGAGAAGAAAATAAGTGAACTAAATACAAAAAATGAAATAGCATCATTACGCGTAAAGTTTTTAGGTGTGGGGATTTTGGCGGCGTTATTAATTCTTATTGTAATTATTTTCTTTTACCGCCAGTCTGTTCTCAAAAATAAATTCAAAGGATTAGAAACCGAACAACGCCTAAATCGCGCCCGTATGAATCCGCATTTCTTTTTTAATGCATTGGCTTCTATTCAAACTTTATCAATGGATGCGGAAAATCAATCTAAAGTTTCTTCTCTGATTTCTAAGTTTTCTAAAATAATGCGTCAGTCGTTGGAAAGCACTTATGATGAATTGGCTACAATTGAAGATGAGATATTGTTCTTATCTAATTATCTCGACTTACAAAAAACCAGATTCAATAATAAATTTGAATATGAAATTAAGGTCGATGAAAATCTGGCACAGGATGAGTTAAAAATTCCAAGTATGTTACTACAGCCTTTTTTGGAGAATTCGATAGAGCACGGTTTTAAAAATATTGATTACAAAGGTAAATTGGATATTGTTTTCAAAAAGGAAGAAAACAGAATAAGTGTTGAACTAAAAGATAACGGAAAAGGTTTTGATACAACTCAAAAGCATAAAGAGTACCCGTCGAGAGCCACACAAATAATTGCTGATAGATTATTAATTTTAAATAAGCAACATAAGTCCAATTCTAATTACGAATTAACTACAAATCCTGACGGAAAAGGTGTCTGTGTTAGAGTTAATTTACCCTTCATTTATTAAGTTTCGTTTAATAAACAGAGCGAATCACTTAGTTAAACTAATGAAATCACTTGCAAAAGCGAACAAATAACCTTTTCCTAACGGTCTATCTTTAATTCTCTCTAAAATTTAATGTACTTTTGTTTGGTACGCTATGAGAACTTTAATAATAGATAACGAAGAACAAATCCGGATTGGTTTAATAAAGCAATTAAAAGCTTTATGCCCTTCCGTTTCTGAAATTAAAGAATCAACAGGCGTAACGGCTGGTTTAAAAGCAATTGCTGAGTACGAACCTGACTTGGTTTTTTTGGATGTGGAAATGGATGATGGAACAGGAATAGAACTCATCAAAAAATTAGGTTCATTTAATTTTCAACTTATTTTTATTACGGCTCACGATAAATACGCTATCAACGCTTTTAAATTAAGTGCTATCGATTTTTTATTAAAACCAATTGACGCTGAGGATTTAATTAAAGCAGTAGATAAGGCAGAACAAAATCTAAAAAGCAAAACTATGGATTTACAATTCGAGATTTTGCAGGAGAGTTTAAGTTCAATTACCATCAACGAAAAGAAAATCGTTTTAAAAGACAGCGAATCCATTTATTTCGTAAAAGTTTCTGATATCGTTCACTGTAAGGCCGAAGGTCCTTACACCGAATTTTATTTAATTCCAGAGCAAAAAATTACTATTTCAAAGAGTTTGAAAGAGTATGAAGAATTATTAGAACCTTATGGGTTTATCCGTACGCACCATTCTCACCTGATAAACATCAAGCGCATTGTCCGGTTCGATAAGGCCGATGGTGGTACTTTAATTCTCGAAAACAAACAAGCAGTTCCGGTCTCCCAACGTAAACGCGACCAAATTATGGAGCTGCTGAATAACATGTAAAGCTTAATCCAGAGGAGGCTTTTTCTGCCCTCACAGGGGAGACCTCATCCCGATTTTATCGGAATGACGGAGGGGTCTTGACGGGCGGGGTGTTCCCAAAAATCACTTACTAAACTAAATCCATCACTTATTAAAGTACCCGAGTCGCGGGGTAAAGTGCCAAAATAAGACCATAAAAGAGCTATAGTTTTGAATCCTAAATCTATATCTCATGAAAGCAACATTTACAAAAACCCTTAGTTTATTAGCTCTATCAGCTACAATAAACCTTAGTGCCACCGAGCCTCTGAAACCAAACACCATTAGTTTTACCGAAAACAAAGGTCAGGTGTGCGACCAAAATTATAAGCCTCGCCCTGATGTTTTATTCAGTGGAAATAATAATGGTTTAGTTTACCATCTTACTCATAGCGGACTAAGTTACCAGTTAAACAGAATTGATTCTTGGAAAGAAGTTGAGGATAAAAAAAGTATTTCAAAACAAAGAGTTCCCGATAAAGGAACTATTTACAGAGTAGATTTAACATGGGTAGGCGCAAATAAAAATGCAGTTGTGCAAACGAATGAGGAGTTAGCCGGAACCGACAACTATTATCTTACCAATTGTGTTGAAGGGATATCAAATGTAAAAAGTTATAGTGGTTTAACTTATAAAAGTATTTATAAAGGGATAGATTTGAAATGGTACGGAAAGGATGAAAGTTTAGAGTATGATTTTATTTTACAAGCCAATGCAGACTACAAACAAATAAAAATTAAAGTTGAAGGTGCTGAAAGAATTACAATTAATACAAAGGGCGAACTTGAAATTAAAACACCACTTGGAACAATAATTGAGAAAGCTCCAATTGCTTATCAAGGAACTACCCAAATAAAAGCAGAATGGGTTATAGCAGAAAATACAGTAAGATTTAAACTTGGAAACTACAATGTGAATTTACCTTTAACAATAGATCCTCAGGTTCGTGTTTGGGGTACATATTATGGTGGTGCGTTTGTTGAACAATTCCGTACCGTTGATGTTGACGGTTCAGGTAATGTTTATGTTGCAGGTTTTACAACAGGCAATGCAGGTGGAACTATTATGGCTACTGTAGGCGCACATCAAACTACATATCAAGCAGGAAACGATGCGGTGATTGCTAAATTTAATTCAGCAGGAACACGTTTGTGGGGAACATATTATGGAGGCTCAGGAAATGACGCTTTATATAAATGCGCAGTTGAAGCAGGAGGGAATATTTACGCTGTAGGAACAACAGCAACACCAACGAGTACATTAATTGCAAGCGCAGGTAGTCATCAAACAGCATTTGGTGGTGGTGCTTCAGATGCATTTGTAATTAAATTTAATACTTCAGGTACGAGACTATGGTCTTCGTATTATGGTGGAGCAGGAGATGACGATGGTTTAGGTTGTGCTCTTGACGGTAGTGGCGGTGTTTACATTTGTGGAACAACTGCTTCTTCGGCTTCAATTTCATCGGTTGGTTCTCATCAAGCTGCTTATGGAACTAATGATGATGCTTTCTTAGCAAGGTTTAATGCATCTGGTGTTAGGCAGTGGGGAACTTATTATGGAGGAGTATCTAATGATTGGGGTGCGGCTTGTGCGGTAGATGCAACAGGTAACGTTTATTTATGTGGAGAAAGTAATAATGCTACTTCAGCAGCAGCAATTGTAACTGCGGGTGCACACCAAACAGTAGCAGAAAGTTTTATGAATTCGTTTCTTGTTAAATTTAGTTCAGCAGGAGTTCGCCAATGGGGAACATTTCATTGTGATGATAGCGATGATTATGCCATGGATTGTGTAACGGATGCTTCAGGAAATGTTTTTATGGCTGGTAAAACATCAGCGCCAACTGCAAATAGCGGAACATTAATAGCAACACCCGGTGCACATCAAACAGTAAATGCCGGTTCACTTAGTACCTGGGATGGGTATCTTGTTAAATTTAATACCAGTGGTGTTCGCCAATGGGGCACGTACTATGGCGGTTCTGATCTCGATAATAATAACGGTTGCTCACTTGCAACAGATGCTGGAGGTAATGTTTATATGTGTGGTGATGCAAGATCGAGTACAGGCATCGCAACACCCGGTAGTTACCAACCTTTAACGGGTATTTCTTATGATGCGTATGTAGTAAAATTTAATACAACAGGCGTTCGTCAATGGGGAACATATTACGGTGGTGCTTCAGCAGACTATGGTTTTGCATGTGCAGTAGACGGACAAAGTATTTACATCGCAGGTTCAAGTTCTACCGGAACAGGTACTGCAATTTCTTCAACAACTTCTCATCAATCTGCATACGGTGGCGGAACTAATGATGCGTTTCTTGCAAAACTAACCGACTGCCAAGCTTTAACATTAACTGTAGCAGGTACGTCGACCGTTTGTTTGGGACAATCAACAACATTAGCAGCATCAGGCACAGGGTTTACTACATATACATGGAGTACAGGTGCGAATACAACCTCTATTTCTGTAAGTCCAACTACTACTACAAACTATACTTTAACAGCCGGTACTGCAACAGCAGGTTGTAATTATTTTGATGTGCATACCGTATCAATTGCTATAACACCAACTGTAAATATTAGCGCAAGTTCATCAAGTATTTGTTCGGGCTCATCTGCAACATTAACGGCGAGTGGTGCTTCTGCTTATGTATGGAGTACCGGTGCAACAACAACAGTAACTTCTGTTTCTCCTGCAATAACCACAGTTTACACTGCAACAGGAACTGCATCCTCAGGTTGTACTAATACAAGAACAATCTCAATTTCTGTAGTGGCAAGTCCAACAGTAAATATTAGTGCAAGTTCGTCAAGTATTTGTTCGGGTTCATCAGCAACATTAACTGCTAGTGGCGCTTCAACTTATACATGGAGTTCAGGTGCAACAACAGCTGTAACTTCTATTTCACCAACTATAACAACAATTTATACTGCAACTGGAACTGCAGTTTCAGGTTGTCGAGATACACAAACTATTTCTATTTCTGTGTCTGCTAATCCAACAGTAAATCTTAGTGCAAGTACAACAAGTATTTGTTCGGGCTCATCTGCATCCTTAACCGCGAGTGGTGCTTCAACATACACTTGGAGTACAGGCGGAACAGGAACTTCAATTTCTGTTTCACCAACGGTAACAACAATTTATACTGCAACAGGAACAGCGGCTTCAGGTTGTATTGATACACAAACACTTTCGCTTAACGTTGTAATTACACCAACACTTTCTGTAAATAATTATACAATTTGTGCCGGAGGTACTGCAACATTACTTGCTTCGGGCGCAACAACTTATTCTTGGAATACAGGAGCCACAACTCCATCCATTTTAGTTACGCCTGCTATTACTACAAATTACACAGTAATCGGAACAAACGGAGGAGCATGTAGTAACACAAGAACATTAAGTGTTACAGTTGGTTCTGCGATAAGTATTGTTTTAAGTCCGAGTCCATCTACAATTTGTATTGGAAGTTCAGGAACAATTACAGCTAGTGGTGCAACATCTTACACTTGGAATACAGGTTCAAATGCAACAAGTATTGTAATTAGTCCAACAACTACAACTAATTATACTGTTAATGGAACGAGTGGTACTTGTAATGGAACAAACACAGTATCAATTGCAGTAAGTGCAAATCCTACAGTAGCTGCTGTAAGTTCTTCATCATTAATTTGTACAGGCAATAGCGCAACATTAAGTGCAACCGGAGCAAGTTCTTATAATTGGAATCCTGGAAGTTTATCAGGAACATCAGTTGTGGTTTCTCCAACATTAAATACAACATATACTGTTGTTGGTTCAAATGCAGCAGGGTGTATTAATACAAAAACAGTTTCAATAACGGTAAGTGCTTGTACAGGAATTAATGAAACTCAGGTTGCTAATGGTATCATAAATATTTACCCAAATCCAAATAGCGGTGAATTTACTTTAATTGTACCTGAAGAAGGAATGTATATGATTGTAAATTCAATCGGACAAACCATTGAAACTATTGAAGTGAAAGAAAATTCTCAAACAATTTCAGTACAAGGTTTAGCGGATGGAATTTATTATGTAATTGGTAAATCAGCTAAAGCAAAAATTTTGGTTAACAAATAACGAATAGGACTACAGTATTGAGATATAGATGTTGTAGTTCTTTTAAGAGGGATAATAGAAATGTTATCCCTTTTTTATTTATTTTCGTAAGGTATGAGTTCTATTATTTTATTGCATGGCGCTATTGGCGCGAAAGATCAGTTAGAACCTTTAGCGAAAGAACTTTCGGCAAATGGTTATCAAACTTATTCTTTAAATTTTTCGGGGCACGGACAAACTCCTTTTCAAAATCAATTTAGCATTTCTCAGTTTGCTGAGGAATTAAAATTATTTATTGATAAAAATAATTTAGTTAAACCCGATGTGTTTGGTTACAGTATGGGCGGGTACGTTGCTTTGTATTTAGCTTCACAAAATCATAATTTATTAGGCAACATCATTACACTGGGAACAAAATTTGAATGGAGTACTGAAATTGCAGCGAAAGAAATAAAAATGCTGGATGCAAAAACAATTGCAGAAAAAGTACCAAAGTTTGCCGAAGCTTTGGAAAAACGGCACGGTGATGATTGGCAATTGCTGTTACAAAAAACAGCTGACATGATGGTGGACTTAGGAGCTAACAATTTATTGAACCGAAATGCCTTTTCTCAAATAAAAAGTAAAGTACTAATTGGTTTAGCAGATAGCGATACCATGGTGAGTATAAGTGAAACTGATAATGCCGCTTCAAAAATAATTGCAGCCAAACGTTACACATTAGCAAACACAAAACACCCGCTTGAAACGGTGAATGTAAATGAACTAGTAAAAATAATCTCTGATTTTTCTAAAGCCTCGGCGTCTTAGCGTCTCTGCGAGAAACTTTATTCGCCTTTAAACTCCGGCTTACGTTTTTCTAAAAAAGCATTTACACCTTCTTTGTAATCGTAAGTATGTGTAGCTTCTGTTTGGATGAAACTTTCAAATTGTATTTGTTTATCGTAAGTGTTATAAGCGCTTTCGTTTAACAAACGTTTGGTTAGTCCAATACCTTTGGTTGGCATGTTAGATAAATTAGTTGCCATCTTTAATGTTTCTTCAACAAAAGTTGCGTCTTCATATACTTTATAAATCATTCCCATTTGTAAAGCTTCTGCTGCGCTAACTTTATCACCTGTCATCATTAATGCTGTTGCACGTTGTAAACCGATAATACGAGGCAAGAAAAATGTTCCGCCACTATCCGGTATTAAACCAATTTTACTAAAGGCTTGTATAAAACTCGCTGATGCTGTTGCAACAACAATATCGCAAGCTATTGCAATGTTTGCTCCTGCACCTGCAGCAACACCATTCACCGCACCAATAATTGGTTTTTCAATTTTCCGCAACCGCATAATTAACGGATTGTAATGTTCGTCCACAATTCGTTTTATACCAATACCGTTGGGATCAATTGCTTCTGCAAGATCTTGTCCGGCACAAAATGCTTTTCCTATTCCTGTTAAAACTATACAGCGACAATTAGCATCGTTCTCTGCTTCATCTAAAGCCGCGTGAAGTTCTAAAGACATTTCACGATTAAACGAATTGAATTTGTCGGGACGGTTTAAAGTGATAACCGTTACTTTTTCTTTTTTTTCGGTAGTGATGAGGCTCATGGGGTAAATATACGAAATTTCGTCTTTTCGTTTATCATTCTATCCTGCAAGATACTCCCTCTCTGCCAGTTTGCTGTATTCGATAGTGATGTCTTACACCTTATCTTTTGTTTTCTCTCTTATGGTATTGTTTATCTCCCAAAATCTCACTTACTTTACTAAACACCGCTTTTAAAATTATTGAATGAAGCACTTCATTAAGTATTTTATATTATTTTTAATTTTCAGTCTAAAATTGTTCTCACAACAAAATTATACTACTGTAAATGGCATAACTTATTCTTCCGATCAGAACTTGCAATCTAAATCAAACGAAAATTTTAGTGTTCTTAATGGGACAAATACTATTGGTACACATTACACGGTTACAGCTTGTGGTTTAGATTTTGTAGCGGGCAGTGTACGTTTATGTAAACGTGGCGGATCACCCGCAGGAGCCAACCAACCTGCAACAATTACTATATCCGGACTTCCGACATGTTATGCAGTTGTAAAAGCATTTTTATATACAGGTGGTTCAGGCTCGGGACCTACAATCAATTTATCTTTTACTAATCCTCTGGCAACAAACAGTGTTTTCCCAATGGTGAACAGTGGTTACACTGCAACGGATAAATGGGGTGGCTATGCAGGAACATGGACACGAAGAGCAGATGTTACGGCTTTGATTTCAGGCAATGGAAATTATCTGATCTCCGGAATCCCTACAGGGTCTCCAAATGATCCGGATGGTGCTACTTTAGTTATTGTTTATTCAGATAACACACAAACTTTCACAGGTAGTATGGTTATGGCAGATGGGACAATGGCAGCTGGCGGAAACGGAAATTTAAATAGTGTTATTACAGGTTTTAATGTTTGCGCTAATTCAACACTCGACAAGCACTATCTTATTGCTGGTGATTTTCAAAGTTTAGGTATTTACAATGTACGTTTTAATAGTGCAGCGAATAACTATGTTTATCCGGCCGCTGGCCAGTCATTTTACGCCTACCTTCCTTTTAGCGGATCGCCTGTTACGGCAGGGCAAACAACAGCGAATTACGGATTGAATAACGCAACAGGAGATGCTTTTTCTTTTTATGCTTGTGCATTGTATTATAGAACAGCTTGTATGGCTTGTCCGGGTGGCCCGTGTGCAGTATTGCCAATAGAGTTATTGAATTTCGATGCGAAGTGTACTACAGAAAAAGTAAACCTGGAATGGGAAACTGCAACAGAAACAAATAATGATTACTTTACTATTGAAAGAACTACAGACGGAATTAGTTATGAAGTTATAGGAACAGTTCCGGGTTCAGGAAATAGCCATAAAACTAAGCGTTATTCTTTTGCTGATACAAAGCCGTTGAAAGGAACTTCCTATTATTCTTTAAGGCAAACTGATCGTAATGGTGATAATATAGTTGTAAAGTCAACTGTAGTGAGTTGTCATGTTTTTTCTGAATTAGCAATCCATCCGAACCCTAGTACAGGACTATTAATTATTGAAGGTGCAGAAAAGAAAAGCACGTTAATGATTACTGATGTTTTAGGAAAAATACTTTTTGAAGCAAGGATTACAGAGGAAAAAACGGAAATAGATTTAAGCGTATTGTTGAACGGAATTTATTTCGTGAAGTTGGTTTCGGAAAGCGAAATTACTTCGAATAAGATTGTAATCAATAGATAAACTCCTGAAAGCGATTGCGGCTAAGCTCAAGCACCGTTGATAGCTGAGCGAAGTCGAAGCTAAAAATCGTGACTTAACTGATTAGTTGCTTTCTGTAAAATTTCGAAAGCGTTTTCAGCCATTAAATTTTCTTTATCTAACGTTGGATTAATTTCTACCATCTCAAAACAAACAATTTTTTTGCTTCGCATGATGTAGTAAATTAAATTACCCGCCTCTTTTTCGGTGATACCATTTGGTACCGGCGTTCCTGTTCCGCTGGAGATACGGGAGTCCATACTATCCACATCAAAACTTACATAAATAAGATCGCAATGATCTAAATAATTTAAAGAGTCAATCGCAACACGTTCAACCGCTTTTTTGCGAATCTCCGGTAAATTGAAAACACGAATCTTGTGTTTTTTAATAACGTAATCTTCCTGAGGTTCGTAATCGCGCAAAGCAATATATACAAGATCGTTTGGTTGAACTTTAGGAGAGATACCGCCTAAATTTTTTAATTTCTCCCAATACTCAATAGTTTCATCATCGGGTTTATTTTGTTGACGATCGAGATTATCTTCACCTAAAATACAAGCGATAGGCATGCCATGCATGTTACCACTTGGTGTTGTATAAGGAGAATGTAAATCAGCATGGGCGTCAATCCAAATAACACCAACACGCTTTTCGGGATACGCCATTTTAATTCCGGAAATAGTACCAAGGGCAGAACTGTGATCGCCCGCTAATACAATTGGAATTTCATCCTTCCCTAAAATTTTTGAAATCTCTTTGGCTAAACGTTCATTCAAATTATAAATTCCTTTAATACGTTTCGCGTAATCGTGAACCACTGGTTCTAACAATAAATGATTCTCACTCGGAATTTCTACTGATTTATAACGGCGAAAAAAAGGAGACCCGAAATCAAGTGCTGCAATTTTAATGGCATCAATGCCCATGCTAGAACCGCGGGTTCCGGCTCCAATTTCACTTTTAACTTCAACTATCTTAATCGGCTTTATCATAGGCTTCATAGGAACTTTATCTGATTCTGTTTGTTTGTTAACCATAAGTTTAAGTAAATTACTTACTTTTGCCTCCTAATTGTATATGTAAGTCACTTACTTTGATAAAAAAATGGATAATCGATATAACGACCTTATAAATCAGACATTTAACTTTCCCCAGGAAAGCTTTAATGTTATTGATAATGAGCTGTATTTCAATGACATAAATTTAATGGAGATAATCAAGCAATATGGTACTCCATTAAAAATCACGTATTTACCGAAAATAAGCTCGCAAATACAGAAAGCGAAACGACTTTTTAATGTAGCTATGGCTAAAGCTGATTACAAAGGCAAGTACATATACTGCTATTGTACAAAGAGTTCGCATTTCTCATTCGTGTTAGACGAAGTGCTTAAGAATGAGGTACATCTTGAGACTTCTTCCGCTTACGATATCCAAATTATCAAAGAGCAATTCAAAAAAAAGAGACTTAGTAAAGATACATATATTATTTGTAACGGATATAAACGCAACCTCTACAAACAATACATTACTGAATTAATTAACGAAAACTTTAACGTGATTCCGGTACTCGATCACCTCGATGAGATTAACTATTACAACAAGCATGTTAAAGTAGATAAATGTCAGTTAGGTATAAGAATAAGTACTGAAGAAGAGCCTTCGTTTATGTTCTATTCTTCCCGACTTGGTGTTCGCTACAGCGATATCATGAGCCTATATAAAGAGAAGATACAAAGCAATCCAAAGTTCGAACTAAAGCTCCTACATTTCTTCATTAACAATGGAATTAAGGATACTATATACTATTGGACGGAGCTAAACAAGTGTCTCAGCATTTACCTGGAACTTAAGAAGATATGTCCAACCCTCGATTCCTTGAATATTGGAGGCGGAATGCCAATACGCACATCGCTTGGTTTTGAGTATAGTTACGAATACATGATTGAGGAGATTGTTTCTCAAATAAAATCGTTTTGTGTACAAAATAACATAGATGAGCCCAATATATTCACCGAGTTTGGCTCATACACGGTAGGAGAGAGCGGCGCTACATTGTACTCAGTAGTTGACCAGAAGATGCAGAATGATCGCGAACGTTGGTATATGATAGACAGTTCATTCATCACCACATTGCCTGATACATGGGGAATTAACCAACGTTTTATCTTATTAGCGATAAACAATTGGGATAAACCTTATGTGCCTGTGAGTTTAGGTGGCTTAACTTGTGATAGTATGGATTATTACAATAGTGAAGCCCACACCAATCAGGTGTTCCTGCCTAGAATTGAAAAAACAGATAAACAACCATTATATGTTGGCTTCTTCCACACCGGTGCATATCAAGAAGCATTAAGCGGATACGGAGGCACACAACATTGTTTAATTCCCGCACCGAAGCATGTTTTGATAGATAGGGAAGATGATGGAACTATTTCAACACGATTGTTCGCGAAAGAACAGAGTTATAAATCGATGTTGAAGATTTTAGGGTATTAGAAAGTGGTTTCGGCTACGCTCAACCACCACTTCATTTAGTGGAATCCGGTGCCTGAGCGTAGTCGAAGGCACTGAATAGAAGAAACAGCAATTTCTGTTCTGTTAACTTCAGTTGCAATTGTATTCACCATTTCAATTTTGTTTTTCTTTATCCATCTCTTTACTGGAATGGAATACGTTTTAAACGTCACATTATAATTTTGCAATCTGTTAATCCCCGTAACAACAAATTGTTTTTGTGTAAAGCAGGGATGAACTTTTCTCGGCATGTGCGCTTTAGCAATTCCAAAACACATTAAAGTAAATACAATCAAAGTAAATTTTTTCATAGATTTTATTTTTAGAATTTTCTCATAAGATTTCGGCTTTCCTGCCTGTCCTGAGCTTGTCGAAGGATCAAAATTCATGCCTTGCTATAATTCCTGCCAAATTGCCTCAAAAACAAAAGCCCCGATAATTTCTTATCAGGGCTTTTAAAACCTATAAACAATTAGCTTATTACTGACGCTTGTGCAGTTTATCGCTAGATACTGTTAATTTTTTACGTCCTCTTTTACGACGTGCAGCTACCACTCGGCGACCATTAGCAGTTGACATACGCTCACGAAATCCGTGCTTGTTTCTTCTCTTGCGTTGCGATGGTTGGAAAGTCCGTTTCATTGTATATTATATTAAAATTGTTCGTTTTTAAAATGGAGTGCAAATATAAAGAGTTTTTGGTATATGACAAACTAAAGGACCTAAATAAGTTAAAAAGACCATAAAAACATCAATTTTAAGGCTTTGCCCATTAAAATCAAGTACCTTTACCCACCAAATTTAAGCAAATATGGCAAAAGGTCCGGGCCCACGAAAAGAATTACAGGGCGGAAGCATGAATGGCAAAGACAAAAAGGAATTGCCAAAAGCAAAACTTAGCGCCGAAAACTTTAAAAAGTCTTTCAAGTTATTTCATTATTTAGGTCGAAATAAATGGAAGTTTGGCTTAGGAATGTTTTTCTTAGCAGCAAGCGCAGGTGTTGGACTTTATTTCCCTATGATCTCCGGAAAAATGTTTGGAATTTTTGGAGAAGCAGGCATCTCGGTAGAAGCATTAGATGAAAAATTAAGAAGTACCGGACTTATTCTATTAATAGTATTAGCCGCTCAAGGTGTTTTTTCGTTCGGACGCGTATTTCTTTTTTCACAGGTTACTGAAAGTATTTTAAAAGGTTTAAGAAATGATGCCTTTTCGAAAATGGTGCAAATGCCAATGACTTTCTTTTCTAAAAATCAAACTGCAGAATTATCAAGCCGTATTGCAACAGATATTAATGTTATCTCCGAAGCTTTCACAATTAATATTGCTGAGGTTATTCGTCAGAGTATTGTTGGTATTGGAGGCTTAACACTTATTTTAATTAATGTAAAATGGGAAGTAGCCAAATGGTTTATCTTTATTATTCCGCCGATTGTTGTGATTGCTATTTTTTATTCGAGAAAAATCCGCAAGTTCTCAAAAGATTTTCAAGATAACATTGCAGATTCAAATGTAATTGTGAATGAAGCTTTAGTTGGAATTAGTAGTGTAAAATCTTTCACCAACGAAAAATTCGAAATTACCAGATACGGAATCAAAACAGAAGCCATTCGTAAACTCGGTATTAAATTCGGTGTGTTACGTGGTGTGTTTTTCACATTCGTTATGGTGGTAATTTTTGGTTCTATATTTTTCATTCTGTATCAAATGATCAAGTTGAAAATCAGTGGCGAAATTACTGCTACTGAATTCGGACAATTCATGATGTTATCACTTTTCGTTGCGGGTTCGTTAGGTGGATTACCGGAACAAATTGCTTCAATACAAAGAGCATTAGGCGCAACCGATCGCGTGTTCGAAATTATTAATGGCGAACATGAAAGCATCAATCTTAAAAAACAAAACACAAATATTAAGCGTGTTAAAGGTGATATAGAGTTTAAAAATGTTGAGTTCACTTATCCAACAAGACCGGATTTTCCTGTACTTAAAAAAGTTTCTTTTAAAGTCAATTCTGGTGAAACTATGGCTTTGGTAGGAAGTAGTGGTAGTGGAAAATCTACAATTGCTTCTTTAGTATTGAGGTTCTATGAAATTGGAAGTGGTGAATTTACAATAGATGGAAAAAAAGCAAGCGAATACGATCTTACTGATCTTCGTGAGCAAATGGCAATAGTTCCGCAAGATGTTTTGTTATTCGGAGGTTCCATCAAAGAAAATATTTTATATGGCCGACCAACAGCAACAGAGGAAGAAGTTATTGAGGCTGCAAGAAAAGCAAACGCACTCGAATTCATTGATAGCTTCCCTGAAAAATTTGAAACGATTGTTGGTGATAGAGGTATTCAATTATCGGGCGGACAAAGACAAAGAGTTGCTATTGCACGCGCTGTTTTAAAAGACCCGAGCATTTTAATTTTAGATGAAGCAACCAGTAGTTTAGATAGTGAAAGCGAACGTTTAGTACAGGAAGCTTTAGATAAATTAATGGTAGGAAGAACTTCAATTGTAATTGCACACCGTTTATCTACAATTAAAAACGCAGATAGAATTGTTGTACTTCATAAAGGTGAAGTCACCGAATCAGGTACGCACAAAGAATTAATTACGAATGAGAGCGGATTATATTACAAGCTCAGTAAAATGCAGTTTGATAGTATTAGTAGTTTAGCTTAATTGAAAGTCGGAATTTTAAAACTGTCTTGTCGCAAATCATAAATAAATTAATAAAGCATAAAGCCCTTTTCCTTATTTTAGGACTAGGATTTATTTTAAAGTTACTTTACCTCTTTGTTGTTGGTCCCGCTTTTTTTGGCGATCGTTTATTTATAAACGCAGATTCTTATTCTTATACCGACGCAATTAAAAACCTTATCTATCACGGCAGTTACACTCATGATCTTTCATATCCACTTGCTTCATTTGGTCGTTTACCTGTGGTTTCTTTTATCTGGGGTTTCTTTTATTTGTTAGTCGGTTCAAAAGCTTATTTGTGTTTTGCTTTATTTCAATGTGTGCTGGATATTTTTGCCGCCGTAATAATCTTTAGAATAATAAGGCATTATTTTAACGAAAAAATTGGTTTGTGGGTAGTTCTAATGTATGGTTTTTTCCCACTTACTACTTTTTTTGCTGCACATACCAGTGCAGAGTATCTCTCGGCGTTTGTAGTCATAGTGGTATTCTATAAATTGGTTTTTTTCAAACCTGTTCTTAAACACTATATTTTGCTGGGCATATTACTTGTGTTTGGCTTCTACGTACGTGAGATTTTGTTGCTCTTGATTCCATTGTCAGTTTTATATGTCTGGAAGAATTTTGGCCTGAACATAAAGCATAATCTGATCACCATGTTGGTGATGTTGGTTTTGTATCTGCCGTGGCCGGTGAGAAATTATGTGAATTCAGGAGAAGTTATATTGTTAAAACCATTTTCTTCCGGCTATCCCGAATTTCAGGAAGATATGTTCAGTTATATGTACTGGCTTTATGCATGGCACGATGGCGATCCGGATGAATATTTAGAATACTCATTCCGTCTTGACAAACCTGTGAAATTTCCTGAAGAAATATTTGAGAATGAATACGAAAAAAAATTAGCCTACAACCTTGTTCGTTTAGCTCAGCATTGTGGGGCAAGTTTTATTGTTTGGCAAAGAGGGGCAGAGTGGGAGCACAAACAACACAATTGCAATCACACAGCTTTAATTAGCAGGGGTTTCAACCTCTTAAAAAATAATTATAAAACGAATCATCCTGTTGTGTACTATATTAAAGTGCCCCTCCAAAATCTTAAGAAAGCATTTTTTAAATCCGATTTAAAGAACCCGCAAAACGTTAATGGTTTCTTGTTCGTGGTAGCGATGATATTCAGAAGTCTTATGCTATTTATTGGCCTAATTGCTTGTTTGGTAAATTGGAGGATTGATTATTTCAAAATATGTTTCATGTTTTTTGCAATCATTTATTTTGTGATTTGTTTTATTTTACGCCAGGTTGAAATTCGTTATCTGTTTCAGGCTGATGTATTAATGCTTATTGCATCTATGGCATACATTGGGGATATAGTAAACAAAAGGAAGTTAAAAATAGCTATTAAGCAAAGCCCAAAGCTTTTCTAATTTCAGATAATTTGTGTTGCGCCATTTTTTTGGCTTTGGCTTCTCCAATACTTAACTCTTCTTCCAATTTAGTTGGATGATTCATTAACTCAGTAAATGTTTTTCTCTGCTCCGAATATTTTTCCATTATCAATTCAAACAAAGCTGTTTTAGCATGACCGTATCCATAATTACCTTTTAAATAATTCTGGCGCATGGTTTCAGTTTGTTCTTTATTGGCTAATAATTGAAATAATTTAAAAGCATTGCAAGTGTCCGGATTTTTTGGAGCTTCTAATGGTGTGCTATCAGTAACAATTGCCATCACCACTTTTTTCAAATCTTTTTCAGGAAGAAAAATATTAATAAAGTTATTGTACGACTTGCTCATTTTTTGTCCGTCAGTTCCCGGTACAATCATCACGCGTTCGTCAACTAATCCTTCAGGCACTACTAATAATTCTTTTCCAACTTTATTATTAAAAGCGGTAGCAATATCACGCGTCATTTCTAAATGTTGCATTTGATCTTTACCAACCGGCACAAGATTCGCATCATATAATAAAATATCAGCTGCCATTAAAACAGGATAGGTAAACAAACCTGAATTCACATCGCTTAAACGTCCGCTCTTATCTTTAAATGAATGCGCGTTCGCTAACATCGGATAAGGTGTAAAGCAATTTAAAAACCAGGTGAGTTCTGTTACCTCAGGCACACGGCTCTGACGGTAAAATGTATTTTTCTTATTATCGAAACCAAAGGCTAACCAAGTTGCAGCAACCGCTTTAGTGCTTTCAATAATAAAGGCAGGATCTTTTATAGTGGTTAAAGAATGTAAATCAGCAATAAAAAATAAAGAATCGTTTTTGGGGTCTTTACTTAACTCAATGGCAGGCATAATAGCACCAAGGATATTTCCGAGGTGAGGAACGTTTGTACTTTGTATGCCTGTTAAAATGCGTGCCATAAATTAATAGGGTAAAAATACTACTTTAATTTAGTAAATTAGCTCCCTGCAATTTTGTTTTTTTGAAGGAAACTATACGACTCATATTTAGTCCCATTTGGAAAGCCTGGTTTATGCTGTGTTTTTCCGTACCGTTTTTGGTATTGTATCCGTTTTTCTTTTTAGCATTAATAACTAAGCAAATTCGTACTGCTTATGCTTTAAAAAAAGTGTGGGCATTTTTAATCTGTTTTTTTGCCGGAATTATCCCTGTAATTAAATATCAGAAAAAATTTAAGTGGCCTAAAAAATGTGTAGTGGCAGGCAATCATACATCTTATCTTGATATTTGTTTAAGTGTTTTTTATATGAAGCATACCGCTTTATATATGGGAAAAGCCGAATTATTAAAAGCCCCTTTGTTTAATATATTTTTCAAGCGTATGGATATTCCGGTTGACCGTAAAAGCAGAATGGGATCGCATAGAGCTTTTACAAAAGCAGGAGAAAAAATTGATGAAGGTTATAGTATGGTAATTTATCCCGAAGGTACTATTGCAGAAACCGGCGTTTTACGTCCTTTTAAGAACGGCGCATTTAAATTAGCAATCGAAAAACAAGTACCTATTATTCCGGTGGCGAACCTTAATAATTGGAAGCTATTGCAAAACGGAGGGTTCTTTAAGAGTTTCGGGAGGCCGGGACTGGCGAAAATTGTGGTGGGCGCACCTATTTCAACAAAAGGGATGACAGAAGAAAATTTAGTAGATTTGCGTAACCAAGTTCATGCTTTTATTCAAGGTGAATTAGATAAATATGCCGCAGGCACATAAATACAATGGCACAAAAAATTGATATAAAAACAGTTGATGAAATTGCGCATTTAGCACGATTGGAATTCAACGATGAAGCAAAAGGTGAAATCTTAAACGACATGAACCGAATGCTTGCATTTGTAGATAAATTAAATGAGTTGAATACAGATAATGTAGAACCATTAATTTATATGACCGAGGAGCGTTCTGTTTTACGCGAAGATGAAGCAAAACAAACAGTAACTCAACAAGAAGCTTTAAAAAACGCACCTAAAAAAGATTCAGATTACTTTAAGGTTCCGAAGGTAATCGACCAGCCCTAATTTTTCTCATGCTTAAAAATACTACGGAAGTCCCAATACGTTTTAGTGAAGTTGATTCTTTAAGAGTTGTTTGGCACGGACATTACATAAAATATTTTGAAGATGGCAGAGAAGCTTTTGGAAGGCAGTATGGTCTGGGTTATCTCGATATTTATAATGCGGATGGTTTTGCGGTACCAATTGTTGATGTGCAAACGCAGTATAAAAGGCCATTAGAATATGGTGATTCAGCAATTATTGAAACTACATTTATTAATACACCTGCCGCCAAATTAATTTTCGATTATAAAATTTACAGTGCTAATCATAAACATTTAGTTTGCGAAGGAAAAACCATTCAGGTGTTTATGCATCCTGCCAAACAGGAATTATTTATTGTGAATCCTCCCTTTTTCGAGGAGTGGAAAAAAAGGCACGGGTTATAGCCACAAAAGCACTAAGGCTCTAAATCCCACAAAAATTTAGAGGGGTTTTGTGTTTTTGAGTTTTTGTGGCGAACATGAATGCAGTTTTAGAATACAATAAACTCCTCAGGGTTAATGGGCAAACCGTTATGCCACAATTCAAAATGTAAGTGCGGACCTTTACTTAACTCACCGGTATTACCAATAATGGCAATCGCTTCTCCCGATTTTACTTTATCACCCATTTTCTTTAATACACCGGAGTTGTGTTTGTAGATGCTTATTAAATTATTATCGTGTTGAATTTGTAATATGTAACCTTCGGATGGCGTAAAGCCTGAATAAATAATAGTGCCGTCTAAAGTTGATTTTATTAAAGCATCTTTCTTCGCCACAACATCAACACCAAAATGTTCTTCAGGTACGTTAAACGATTCCGTAATCAAACCTTTAATCGGACTAAAAAATAAATAATTAGCTAATGCATTTTTATTAACGTTAGAGCCGGCAAATTTTAAAGAGGCGGGTTCATTTTCTACATCTTTTCTAAACTGTAAATCGTTTTCGGTTGGCTTTGTATTTACTTTCTGAAATTTTCCGCTGGTATCTTTTGCAGGTTTGTCGGTTTTACCTTCTGTTTTCCCCGAAAAAACATTTACAAGATTCTTCATGTACCAATCGCGAGCCGATAACGTTTGTTCTAATGAATCTGCTTTTACACTTAATTCTAAAATTTCTTTCCGTTCAGTCACATTACCATACCCGGGTATATATTCTCTTAATGGTGTAAACGCTACCAGACTTATAACCAGTGTGGTCATGGCAATTGTAACGGCGCTTATGGCAATAATAAGACCTAGCGGCGACAAGCGAAAAGCAAACTTTTCGGCAAAAGTGTCGTCGTTCAATATTACCAACCTGTACTTATTTCTAAGCTGGTCGGTAAATATCTTCCATCTATTATTCTTATTTTCAGCCATTTACAATATTCCGTAATTCGGTGTAGTACAAATATCCGAAAAATATTTTTCTTTTAAGAAACTTGCAAGACAAAAAAAGTTTCCATAGTTTTGTCGCGGATTTGGAAACGACAATAGATAAAATGACAACAGAAGAGAAAATATTGGTGGGAGCCGAAGATTTGTTTTTTAAATATGGCATTCGGAGTGTAACGATGGATGATATTGCAAAACATCTTGGCATGTCGAAAAAAACGATTTACCAATACTATAAAGAGAAAGATGAGATTATTCATAAACTGATGCAAGCGCATATTAAAAAGGACGAATGCACATTTTCTGAATCGTACGAAAGAGCTGCGAATATTGTGGATGAAGTGTTTAGTATGATGAAAAACATACAAGAAATTTTCAGTAAAATAAATCCACAGTTGTTTTATGAAATGCAAAAATATTATCCGCAAACATGGAAACTGTTTAAAGAGTTTAAAGAAGATTTTATTTTAAACATGGTTCAGAAATCGTTAGAGAAGGGAATCAAGGAAGGACACGTGAGACCGGATGTTGATATTAAAGTTCTATCACGTTTAAGAATGGAACAAATAGAATGGGCTATGAACCCCGCTTCTTTTCCGCCCGATAAATTTAAAATTGTGGATGTGCAATTAGTATTGGTTGAAAATTTTTTATACGGCATCTGTACTTTAAAAGGCCACAAACTAATTAATAAATACAAAGAAGTTACCGAAGAAGAATAATATCTATGAGAGTAAATAAATTAATATTAACCGCTGTTGTAATGCTGAATGTATTTGCAACAAACGCGCAAGAGGCAAAGTCGGCCGATTTTTCGTTGCAGGCTGCAATTGATTATGCCTACAAAAACAGCCCTAATTATTTAAATGCCCAAAATGATGTTTTGATGGCAAAATATAAGCGCAAAGAAGTTTTAGGAATGGCTATGCCGCAAATTACAGCTAGTGTTGATATGAAGAACTTTTTGGAAATTCCTTCATCTGTTGTGCCGGGACAATTTTTTGGTGGACCTCCGGGTTCTTTTGCCGCAGTTCAATTTGGAACAACGTTTCAAACACAGGCAGGTGCATCCGCATCATTATTAGTATTTAGTGCTGATTATTTAGTTGGATTGAAAGCTACAAAAGAATATATCAACCTAATGAATATTAATGTGACGAGAAGCAAAGCTGAATTAGTGAGCCAGGTGTCGAAGGCATATTATGGTGTATTAGTTAATAAAGAAAGGATCAAATTATTAGACGCAAACATAATTAAACTTGAAAAATTATTGAATGATACGAAAGCTTTCAATAAGCAAGGCTTTGTAGAACAGATTGATGTAGATCGTTTAGAGGTTTCTTACAATAATTTATTGACTGAAAAACAAAAGATAGAGAGATTTATTGTATTAAGTCAAAACGTTCTGAAGTTCCAAATGGGCTACACCGGAGAAAATTTAGTTTTGACAGATTCTCTGATCATCACTGATAATTCCGAAATAAGTCTTTCTAAAATGGATTTTGTAAAACGAAGTGAATATCAATTATTAGAATCACAACAACGTTTAAATACGATTAATGTAAAGAGATTAAAATTTGGTTACTTACCAACACTTGTTGCGTATGGCAATATTGCTGCTAATGGATTTGGAAATGATTTAGAATATGTTGGCTACATAAATAAATATTTCCAAACACGTTTAATCGGAGCAACATTGTCGTTAAATGTATTTGATGGCTTTCAGCGACACTATAAAATTCAGCAAGCTAAACTCGAATTTATAAAAGGAGAGAATAATTTAAAAAACTTGAAATTAGCTATTGAATTGGAAGAAACAACCGCTGTCTTGACCTACAATAATGCTGTGTCATCTTTACAAATTCAAAAACGCAATTTAGAACTCGCACAGAATGTTTATGATGTTTCACAAAAAAAATATGCGCAGGGGGTTGGCTCTAATTTAGAAGTTATCAATGCTCAAACATCATTAAAAGAATCTCAAACCAATTATGCAAATGCGGTTTATGATATGTTGATCTCTAAAATAGACTATTTAAAAGCAACAGGAGCTTTAGTAAAATAATTTTAACTCAATATTTAAAAATAAGAATATGTATACAATTCAATTTCAAAAAATCAAAAAGTTCGTATTACTATCGGCTTCTATCCCTGCTTTGTTTTTAGCATCATGCGGCGGAGGCGATGAAACAAATAATCTTGAAGCTTTAAAACAAAAGCAAGCCGAGTTAAAAACTGAATTGGCTAATTTGGCAACTCAAATTTCAAAATTGGAAGGTGACTCTGCTAATAAATTTATTTTAGTGGACGCAGCCCCAATTGCACCGCAGTTTTTTAAAACATACATTAATGTACAAGGAAGAGTAGATGCTGACGAAAACGTTGCGCTATCTGCAGAAATGCCGGGTACCATCACAAAAATTAATGTTAAGGCCGGCGACGAAGTTCGCAAAGGACAAGTATTAGCTGAAACAGATGCGCGCGCCATTCAGCAAAGTATTTCCGATTTACAAACTAATGCAGATTTAGTAAATCAATTATACGAAAAGCAAAAGTCGCTGTGGGACCAAAAAATCGGAACAGAAGTACAATTCTTACAAGCAAAAACACAAAAAGAAAGCATGGAGAAAAAAGCTGCGATGTTGCAAGAGCAATTACGCATGTCAAAAATTATTTCTCCAATCGATGGAACTGTTGATGCTGTAGATATTAAATTAGGTCAGTTAACTGCACCAGGCATGCCTGCTATTCGCGTTATCAATTTCAGTAACTTAAAAGTAAAGGCTGATTTAGCAGAGAGTTATGCTTCTAAAGTTCATAAAGGTGATGAAGTAATTATTAAGTTTCCGGATTCGAAGGATACTATTACTTCTAAAATAAGTTATTCAGCACGCGCCATTAGTGCATTGCACAGAACTTTTGGCGTTGAAATTTATTTAGACAGCAAAAAAGAATTTCACCCAAATCAAATCGCCATTTTAAGCATTAACGATTATAAATCAGAAAAACCGGTAATGTCTGTGGCTTTAAATTATATTCAGAAAGATTTAAAAGGACAAGCTTATGTTTTGGTAGCTGATGGAAACAAAGCTGCAAAACGTAATGTTACTTTAGGAAAAGAATATAATGGCACTGTAGAAATTACAAGTGGATTAAGCGAAACAGATTTATTAATTACATCTGGTTACGATGGGTTAAATGAAGGCGACGCTATTAAAGTTAAGAAGTAAGATTTTCGAATTAAGAAATTAGCATTATGGATTTTAAACAATTTAAACCAAGTAGTTGGGCCATCGACAATAAAGTTGCGGTTTACATCTTAACGATAATTATTACGTTTTGGGGAATCTCTTCTTACAATAATTTACCGAAAGAAAGTTTCCCGGATATTATTGTTCCGAAATTTTTCGTGAGCACGGTTTACCCCGGTAACTCACCAAGTAATATCGAGAACACCATTACAAAACCCTTAGAGAAGAAACTAAAATCAATTCCCGGCGTAAAAAAATTAATCAGTAACTCGATGCAAGACGTATCGTTAATTACGGTTGAGTTTGGAACTGAAGTAAATGTTGATAAAGCCCGTCAATCTGTAAAAGATAAAGTGGATGAAGCTCGTTCGGATTTGCCAACCGGTTTAACGCGTCCGCCTTTTATTAAAGAGTTAGCATTTTCTGAATTTCCAATTATGTACATCAACATAGCAGGAGATATCGATTTAAATAAACTGAAAGAATATGCCGATGATTTAAAAGACAGGATTGAAGGTTTAAAAGAAATTACTGAAGTAAAAATGGTTGGTGCTCCCGACCGTGAGATTCAAATCAACTTAGACATGTACAAAATGCAGGCTATGCAAATGGGCATGGGTGATTTGGAACGTGCTATTGGTTCGGAAAATATTACCATAAGTGGCGGACAAATTCCAATGGATGGAACTAAACGTACTATTAGTATTAAAAACGAATTTAAAACTGTTGATGAAATTAAAAATATTGTTGTGGGTTCTCAATCTGGCGCGCAATTGTATTTAAAAGATTTTGCTGATGTTGTAGATACCGTTCGTGAGGCAGAAAGTTTCGCGCGCTTAGGAGGAAAAAATGTAATCACCTTAAATGTTATTAAACGTGCGGGAGAAAATTTAATTAATGCTTCTGATAAAATTAAAGCAACAATAGAAGAATTAAAGAAAACTGAATTCCCTTCTAACATCGATATTAAAATTACAGCCGATCAATCTGACAAAACAAAATTAACCTTACACGATTTAATAAACACCATTATCATTGGTTTTATTTTAGTGACTTTAATTTTAATGTTCTTCATGGGCGTAACGAATGCATTGTTCGTGGCCTTGTCTGTTCCCTTATCCATGTTCATCGCCTTCTTATTCATGCCAAGCATTGGCTTTACTATGAACATGATTGTGTTATTCGCATTCTTACTCGCACTTGGTATTGTAGTGGATGATGCCATTGTGGTTATTGAAAACACACATCGTTTATTTGCTAACGGAAAACGAGATATTAAAACCGCTGCAAAAATGGCGGCAGGAGAAGTATTCTTACCTGTATTAAGCGGAACGATTACAACATTAGCACCGTTTATTCCATTAGCATTTTGGAGTGGTGTAATTGGTAAATTCATGTTCTTCTTACCGGTCACACTCATCATTACTTTATTAGCATCGTTATTTGTAGCTTATATTATTAACCCTGTGTTTGCGGTTGATTTTATGAAATCGCATGACGAGGAGAAAAAGAATTACGGACGCATTAATCGTAAAGCTTGGTTGCGTTTATTGGTTTACGGTTTGGTTGCTGTAGTGTTTTATTCACAAGGTAATTTCGCTCTAGGTAATTTGATGTGGTTCTTTGCTTTGTTTATGATTGTTCACCGTTTATTCTTGTATAAGGTTATCGAGAATTTCCAAAATAAAGCATGGCCTTCATTCCAGCGTGGTTATACTAATTTATTAATCTGGGGATTGAAACGTCCTTGGCAATTATTATTAATGACTTTAGGTTTATTTGTTTTATCAATTGTGTTGATGAATGTTCGTTCTCCGAACGTTGTATTCTTCCCTTCAGGCGATCCAAATAATATTTTCGTGTATGTAAAATTACCGGAGGGCGCTGATCCTGCAAAAACGAATGAGGTTATGAAAGTGGTGGAGAAAAAAGTAAATGCTGTTATTGGTGAAAACAACGACATCGTTTCTTCTATCATCACAAATGTTACCATTGGGGTAACCGATCCTCAGGATGAAGATCAAAGCTCTTACGCTAACCGCGGAAAAATTGCCATTAACTTTGTTGAGTTTTCTGAACGTCATGGAAAAAGTACTATGGCTTATTTAAAAGAGTTGCAAAATTTAAAATGGAATATTGCAGGCGCTGAAATAACTTGTAATAAGGAACAAGCTGGTCCGCCCGTTTCAAAACCAATTAATATTGAAATCAAAGGTGATAAGTTTGAGGAGTTAGTGGTAAATGCAAAAGCACTGAAGCGTTATATAGAAGAAGCGGGCGTTCCGGGCGTTGCTGATTTAAAAACAGATTTCGTAGATAACAAACCAGAAATTGTTTTTGATATCGATCGTGAACGCGCAAACCGCGAAGGAATTTCGTCAGCGCAATTAGCAATGGAAATCCGTAAAGCTGTTTTTGGTATTGATAATCCAAGCAAATTCCGTGATGCAAATGATGAGTATCCAATTCAATTGCGTTATAAATATGAGCAACGTACGAGCATCGAGCAATTGAAAAATTTAAAAATCACGTTCCGTGATATGAATATGGGTGGTATGTTACGCTCTGTTCCTTTATCTGCATTTTGTGATATCCGTTACGAAAACACCTATGGTGGAATTAGACGTAAGCAAAATAAACGCGTTATCACTTTAGCATCTGATGTGTTAGAAGGATTTAATCCAAACAATGTTGTGGCGCAAGTTCAGGAAGCAGCAAAAGGTTTCCGTTCTACCGGTGCAGTCGAAGTTAAATTTACAGGACAACAAGAAGAACAAGCTGAAACAAGCGCGTTTTTAGGTGGTGCTTTAATGACTTCCATCGGAATTATTTTATTGGTATTAGTAATTCAATTTAACTCTATCGGAAAATCAATTATTATTTTATCTGAAATTTTATTGAGTGTAATCGGTGTTTTATTAGGTACCGCTATCTTTAAAATGGATATGAGTATTGTAATGACAGGTATTGGAATAGTCGCGCTCGCGGGTATTGTGGTCCGGAATGGAATTCTCCTTGTTGAGTTTGCTGAAGAGGCTAGAGCCAAAGGCGTGAGTTTATGGGATGCAACAGTTGATGCCGGTCGTACTCGTATGACGCCTGTAATCTTAACTGCCTTCGCTGCAATTTTAGGTTTAATTCCATTAGCAGTAGGATTGAATATTGATTTTGAAGGTTTGTTGTCGAGCTTCTCACCTAACATTCACTTTGGTGGTGATAATGTTGTGTTCTGGGGTCCTTTAAGCTGGACTATGATTTTTGGTTTGAGCTTTGCAACATTCTTAACCTTATTATTAGTGCCTGCTATGTATTTGATTGCTGAACGTTTAAAACGTAAATCAGAAATAATTTTGGCGCACTACGATTTACCTAAAGTATTAATGTACGTTCCGTTCTTTATAGCTGCTTGCCGCTTAATCCTTTGGATAACCCGCAAAAAGTTAGATTACGGTAATTTGGATTATTAACCCATTTCTTTAGCCACAAAAACACTAAGGCTCTAAATCCCACTAAATTTTTGGTGGGATTTTGTGTTTTTGTGCTTTGGTGGCAATCATGTGGGTTTCGCTGGTATTTTTTGTAATTTAGTATTTTAATTCCTGAATGAATACGCAGTTGGTTAATTTTTTAAGAGTTCTATTTTGTTGCTTTATTTTTTTTATTTCCTGTAAACAGGACGAAGAAAAAGTAGAACAGAAAGTGGTGAAAGTAAGAGCTCCTCAGGATGTTGACGCTTCGGTAAAAAAAGAAATTGAAAGCCTTTTAGCAAAACGAATTAACTACACTACGCTTTTATTATTTGAAGACACGATAAAAACGGTTGAGTTTTTTAAACCGGTTGCAGAAAGCGAATCGCCTTATTTCACTCACAAAGGAAAACTAAAACCTTTAGCAGATACGTTAATCTCTATTTTTAAGGATGCGCGGTATTATGGATTGATTCCGGATGATTATCATTATTCAAAAATTAAAAGTCTTCAAGAAAAATTCTTTAACACAAAGGATAGTTTGTTTGATGTATTTGCTATTGCACAAAGTGAAATATTATTGTTTGATGGCCTTTATAAGTTCGGCGCCCATTTAAACAAAGGCCGTTTTTATCCTGATAGTTTATTATTGGAGTGGAATCCAAAAAAATTAGATACGAATTGGGTAGATATAATTCATAATGGTTTAGTAAATGGAAATATCCGCGCAGCTTTCGATTCTTTGGAGCCAGTTCATGAAGGTTACAAGTTTTTGAAAGTTGAATTAAAGAAATATATTACGGAACACGAAAAAATAATTTGGGATTCGGTTTCATTCATCAACGTAAAAGATACAGTTTTAATGTACAGTCAAGTAAAACAGAGATTAATGATCACCGGAGAGTACGACAGCACTGTAAAAGGAAACGATAGTGTAAAATTGGCAAAAGCAATTAAAAAATTTCAGAAGACTTTTAATTTAGATCCGGATGGAAAATTAGGAAAATATACGAAGCAAGCTTTGGGTTACAATAAGGAAAAAGTAATTCGCCAAATGGAAATGGCTTTAGAACGCTGGCGTTGGGAACCACGTGAATTTCCGAAGAGATATTTTTGGGTAAATATTCCGAGTGCTGATTTGCATGTGTGGGAATATGATAAAAAAGAAAAAGAAGATACCTTGGTTTTATTTTCGAAAGTTGTAGTTGGTAAACCCGAAACGCCAACACCTCATTCTGTAAAAAGTAAAATTAATTATATGTTGGTGTATCCATATTGGAATGTACCGTACAGTATAGCCTGGAAAGAAATTTTACCGGCTGTAAAAAATGACACCAGTTATTTACGACGCAAAGGTTTTGAAGTGGTAGATTATAAAGGCAATGTTTTAGATATTTCTAAATTAAAATGGAAAAAGTACAACAAAGATTATTTACCGTTTAAATTCCGTCAGCGTATTGGTGGTGATAATAGTTTAGGCATTTGTAAATTCAATTTCCATAATAAATTCGGTATTTACATGCACGACACGAACAGCCGTAAATATTTTAAAACGTTTTACCGTTATCAAAGTCATGGCTGTATTCGTTTAGAAAAATTTGTTGAAGCTGCCAGATTTTTAATTCGTGATGATACTTTAAAATTACCTTACGATACATTAATGAGTTACTTCGCTACTCCAATTCAACGTCAAATTAGCATGAAAAAACCTTTTGCGATGTACGTGAAATATTTTACAACGCGAGCCGATGATTCAACCGGTTTGCACCTATACATCGATATTTATCGTCGTGATGAGAAGATGATGAAGATGGTTTATAAGGGGAAGTAATTACTCTCTTATAAATTTGTAACTGTAATCCTTTTCTCCAAAATGTTTTATTTTCAGAATGTAATACCCGGCTTTAAGTTCTGAGACATTTACATTGGAGTTGTAAGGTAGTTTTAAAACAACTTCTCCGGTGTAATTCAGTATTTCAATTTCAGAATTTTCGGCTGTAAATAAATCTTTGTTTTGAATTTGCGGAATATTAAGAATGCCGCTTGTTGGATTTGGATATAATTTTGAATTAGTAAAATTACTAAAGCTTACTGTTTTTAAATTGGAGTAAGATATTTCGCCGTCAACCGCCAGCATTTTTAAACGGTAATATGACATTCCGGGAAACGGATTTTTATCAACTACTGAATATTCAGTCGGCAGGTTACTGTCTCCGGCACCATCAAGTTTTTCTACATCAATAAAATTTTCAGCATCCTTAGAGCGTTGCAGAATAAAGTGCTTATTGTTTTTTTCAGTTGCAGTAGCCCATTCGCATTTAACTGTTTTAGTTTCCATTGGTGTTGCTTCAAAACTTAATAGTTCAATAGGTAAAACACTATTATTGCAAGTTGAGCAAAATGAATTTATAAACCCTGAACTAAAATTGGGCCAGGTTCCAAAAATTAACCAGGTATGTCCGCTTTGCGCTGCGGTAGCTGTAAAATTAAGCATGTTGGTTGTCCATGTAGCACCAACTGCCGGCATGCCTCCT
This sequence comes from Bacteroidia bacterium, assembly GCA_018000995.1. Lineage (GTDB taxonomy): Bacteria > Bacteroidota > Bacteroidia > B-17B0 > Aurantibacillaceae > JAHEYG01. Next base: position 1,292 of record JAGNIU010000031.1, on the reverse strand, counting down.
AATGAAAAAGCACCAGCTAGTGCGCCCGTTGTATTTGTATAAACTCTTGGATTAAATGCGCCGGTACTTCCGGTACCGTGACTAACATAAGTTACACTGAATGAATAAGCGACACCTGTTACTAAACCGGCACTCAGTCTTACTCCAAAACCTTCTCCACCTGTTGTCCATGCTGTTCCGCTTCCACACCAAATGGCGCGACAGCCTGCACTATTTATAGGAGGCGCAAGTGTTAAATTTGCACCGGGCCAATCGCCGTTCCAAGTTGTGCCGGTCCATGTACAAAGATCGGCGTTCGCCCCAACGTCTGCTAAATTAGCTGTAGAGGCAAAGCTTGTTCCGGGCGTACCACTCGAAAAGCAAGGGTCAAGAATAGTGGGTTGTGCAAGTGATGAAAGGCAAACGCACATTAAAAGAATATTGTAAAATAATTTCACCGCTATTATAATTTATATAAATCTACTAAATAAAGAGAGCACTTCCTATTAAATCAAATCAATAGCCACTTACAGTAATCAAAAACACTCTCCAAGGGTAAAATAAAGTCCGCTATTGTATTTATTATAATAGCCGTAATCAATTCTTATATTCAGATTATCTTTTTTAAGCATTCTTAAACGGAGGCCCGCACCGAAACTATAAAGCAACTCGTTTTTGAAAATATTTTTGTTGTCGTTATACACGTTTCCTATTCCTCCAAATGCAACTAAACTAATTCTCCAGTATATAGGGGCACGGTATTCGGCAATGAGACTGCTCATGTTATTATCTCTGAACCGACCTTGATAAAAACCACGCATATTATCAACGCCGCCAAATCTTGCTAAAGTTTTCATTGGCACCACTCCAAAAGTGGAATAGTTATAAAATTGCACCGCCAAAATATGCTCTAAAAATAATTTCTGAAAAAAACGAACGTCGAGTGTTAGTTTTGTAAAATCGAAATTAGAGCCAATGCCTTCGTTATATCTTGTCACCATTAAGTTGGCGAAAACTCCTTTAGTAGGCCAGAATGCTTTGTTGCGTGAATCATAACTTAAACTAAATCCACCACCTGAATTCTGATAGGCTTTCCGACCAAGAACAACTGTTGAATCAAACACGCCGCCATTAATGTAGTTTATGTTAAATACATTTTGATAATCGTACAGAACGCCAAGAAAAAATTTTTCAAATAATTGTTTTTTCAAGTGAAGGGTCGCCCCAAACTGTTCTGATTCGTATCGTTCTTGCCATTCGTCTTTTGTTTTCGGACCAATACCCCAAAAATATTCAGGAAAAAAGGAATGGCC
>JAGNIU010000055.1 GCA_018000995.1 Bacteroidia bacterium | reverse complement strand
TAATTACTTCCCATTTAAAAAAACACGAATAGCTTGAGTTTTAGAGGTAACGTGTAATTTTTTATAAATATTACTTATGTGATTTCTTACCGTATTCGGACTCACATTCATTTTCTGTCCAATTTCTTTATACTCCAATCCGTCAACTAATAAGGTCAATACTTCTTTCTCGCGATCAGATAAATTATAACTGTCGGCTTTAAACTTTTCGTCTTTGGTATTTGAATCCAGTTTCGAATTCATTAATAAATTCAAAGCGCGGCGGGCAATGCTGGGCGACATTGGTGCCCCTTCATCATTCAATAAATTAATAATAGCTTCCTTTATTTTTTCGATAGGCTCATCCTTCAAAAGGTAACCATCAGCCCCTGCCTTAATAGCGCTGAATATTTTATCGTCTTCATCAAAAATAGTTAGCATTAAATATTTTGAATTCGGATAGCGTTCTTTTCCCTGAGCCACTGCATCAATGCCATTCATTATCGGCATATCAATATCCATTAACACCACATCCGGTTCAATTACCTTTCTTGCTTCCATCATTTTCTGTAAAAAATCCTTTCCGTTTTCAGCAGTAAATAAAACAGTATAATTTTCGAAGGCACTGAAACGTTCCTGTAAAGCTGTTCTCAAACTTTTTTTATCGTCAACTATTGCAACGTATGTCATGTCTTTCTTTTTCATCCAAAGTTGATGCTAATATTTTCGTTTAAAAATAGTGCATTTATACTACCAAAGTATAAATCACACCTTTACCTAATTCTGTTTTTAAATCCAACTTAATTCCTACTTCCTGCGCTCGCGATTTTATGTTTGATAAACCAAAACCCTCCTCAGTTTGTTCTTCTAAATCAAAACCTATTCCATTATCGCTAATAATTACGGTGGTTTTATCACTCGTTATAATATCTACTTTCAATTCACTTGCCTTTGCATGTTTAAAGGCATTATTAATTATTTCCTGACAAATTCTGTATAAGTTTAATCCTACTAAAGAATTTAACTGAACATCCTTACTTATTTGCTCGCTAAATAAAATTTTAGTTTCAGTGTTTTTAAAAATAGTACGTGCATATACTTTTAGTTTATCAGAGAAATCATTCAGATTAATCGACTCATCATTTATAGCCCAAATGGTTTCGCGCAAACTACTAATTACATTTCGGATAGATTCATTAATAGTAGTTGTGAGTTCAGTGCGTTTTTTACTATCCTTTTCATTTATTCCATCAAGCGAATATAAAACGTAAGATAATTGTCCACCCACATTATCATGCAAATCTCTCGAAATTCTTTCCTTTTCCTTTTGTAAAACCTGTGCTGCTTCTAATTCTCGATTCTTCTTTTTCAAATTCATTACACTAACTCTCCAAAAAATTGTGATAACAATTAATAATACTCCAATTAACAAACCTATAATGGTTTTGTTCTTTGCGGCGATTTCCGCTTTATTAATTTCATCTTTTTGCTGCAGCAATTTATTCTCTGTGATTTTTTTATCAGTTTCGTATAGGGTTTGGTATTGGGCCATTTTAGTTGCTGTTTCCACTTTAAACGTTGAATCTCTAAGATTTAAGAGTCTTAAAAATGCATCCTTTGCACCAGGATCAGCCATACGAATCAAAATTTCAGTTAGAACTCTAAGAGAATACATTTTACCGTCTAAATCAGCTGCCTTATCAAACAAAATTTGAGCATCGATTAAATACTTCTTTGCCAGCTCATATTCCTTTGTCCGCATATAATATATAGCAAATTTCATTTTTGAAAATGCTTTCCATTGATCTGAATTACACTTATTAGCAAATTCCTCTGCCCTTTTTGCATACTGCTTTGCCAGCACGAAATTATTCGTTTGATTCATGTGCAAATCTGCAATAACTGCATTGAGTTTTAAATGGTCGATTGGATTTGTTCTATTTTCAAGTTCCTTCTCAGCAACTGCATAGTGAACTAAAGCTGAATCAATATTACCCAATTCGGTATATATTACACCAATGTTATAAGAAACTAGAAATTTTAAAGAGTCAATATTTTTACCATAAATAATTTCACGCGATTTGTAAAGGTAATTTAATGCGGTTACTCTGTTGGTCAAGATATAATACATTCTGCCGACTCTATAATTTCCATAAGCAGTTAACGCATCATCACTTTTACCTTCAATTATTTTTAGCGCCTCAATGCAGTTACTCAAAGCTTCTGCATAATCACCTTTTTTGTAATTTGCTTCTGAAAGCTGAAATAACTCTTGTATTTTATTTTGGCAATTAAGATTTATTGAAAATAAAAATATCGAAACAATTAATAAAGTATACTTCATCAAGACTAAATCTATTTACTTGATTATAAATATACTAAGGTTTTTTAATTGGGTCAATAATTATGCATTAAATAAACTCCGTTTGTGTTGTGACTAAAACAAGTAGTACAGATGCACTATTTAAATCAACCAATATTAAACACAAATTTGTATCCATATTTAAAACTTTAATTATGAAAAAAACAATTCTAAGTATTTTGTGGATTTCAACTTTAGGGATAGAAGCCCAAAATCCAACACCTATATTAAAAAACAATACCGTGTTGACACTGATTCATAAGGATTATAGCTTATCAAATAAGCCTGATGTTAATAGTAAAACAAAAGATGCAGAAAGAGAAAAACTAGTTGATGAATTTAATGAAAAAGTTTTAGCAGGCACTATGAAGTACTTTAGCAAAGCACCTGTTACTATGGAGATATCAAACGAAAGCAAGAACGATAATTTTACCGGCTACAGAGCATTGTACAAACAAGATGTTATTGGAGGATCAGGATGTAAATCAACTAACAAATTCGACGGTGCCATTTTCTTTACAAAGGATACAACCTTTTATGCGATGCACGCTGGTCCGTACTATATAAGTGGTTATAACGCACAAGGGAAACTTGATACAATGGCAATGATGACATTCCCAATTCTAAAATACCCATCAAATATAAAAGTTGGTGATGTGTTACCAATTTCTAAACTGCACTACTTACAAACACCTCAAAAATCTCATGACGCTGTGGTGAGAAGTGTTGTTTCCGGCTACAAAAAATCAACCTCTATTCAGAATGTTGAAGTGCAAAAATTTGGAATTGGAAATGGAAATTATGGTTATGAAAATAGACCAGCTTTAGTAAGTGCATATGAAGCAGTTTACGAACATGTTCCGGTTGAAGTGGAAACTACAATTAAAATGGGTTTGAGTAGAATATTTAATGTAGGTGCAGCTGTAACTCATACTGAAACAATTGAAATCAGCGGAAAAAAATACGTAGCATACGTGATTAGAAGTGAAGAATGGAACGGAGATTTAAAATCACAAGTAGACGTTAAAACTTATGCTTCAGAGCAAGCTACAGTAAGTAGCAAAATTGCAGCTAAAGCTTCTGATCTTGAAAAAAGAAGAAGAGAAAAAGTTGCCAAAAAAGTTGCAATGGCTATGAACCAAGGGGCGGAAAATAAAAATGACATGGGCTTTACTGTGATGTATGAAGATAGATGGTACGTGCCTGAACTTGGTCTTGAAGTGAAAAAAATCCGGTACAATAAATTAGGACTCATAGAATATATTTTAGAACCTCAATCATTAACCACTAACTAGTACGCAATGAAAAATTTAAAAACCATAATAATTTTAGCCTTTATATTAATTAATGTAAAAGTTAATTCGCAAAACCCACAACGTATGTTGATGGAATCAGTTCTTTCAGGAAATATAGAAGCTGTTGAATATTGGATAAGTCAAGGAGCTAATATTAATAAAAAATACGTTGGAGAATACAGCGTAAATGGTATGGATTTTGAAACAACTAAACTAAATGAAATGCCATTACACGCCGCATTAGCAGCCTCGAATGCAGACATGATTGTTTTTTTATTGGATAAAGGAGCTGATCCGAATGTAGAGAATGGTTTTGGATCTTCACCCATTCAATACCTTGCTACTAAGAGTCACCATTTAGTGATGCAAAATAAAGATTGTGGATTTGAATCTAATCGCGATATTAAAATTGCACAAGCCTTGGTAAATAAAAAAGCTGACTTAAATGGAAAAGTTTTTGGTAAACGAACTTTAACTATTGCGAAGGAATACTCAAAATATCGTCCCTCAGATAAAGACGGCTTTGTTGCTTTCTTAATTAAAAATGGCGCGAAAGAATAATTAGTTTACAAAAAGAGCTTGTTACTGCAACAGGCTCTTTTTAATTTTACCAATTCGGTAATTTTTTAGGAGAATCGAGCAAAATGTGTACTTTCATTGTACTATTTAACTAGTACAAATGCACTATTTCACAAAACTCACAAATAAGTCACCTTTGGTATAAATAAAACTACAACTATGAAGACAAGATTTACTCTTAATTTACTAATAGGTTTATTCCTACTAGCAACAACCGGCATTCAAGCACAATTTCAATGGGCGATACAAGCTGGTGGCGGCACTTACGATAAAGGCAAACGCATTGTAACCGATGCTACAGGAAATAATTATACTGCAGGAGAATTTGCAGGCAATGTTGATTTTGATCCGGGACCTGGAACTACTACTATTTCGCCGGCTGGTTGTTATTTACTAAAACTGGATGGTTCTTCTAATTTTGGCTGGGTAAAATCATGGGGTGCTTATACTGTTGATGGAATATCGAGAGATGCGAGTGGTAATATTCTACTTTGCGGATTTTTTTATAACACAGTAGATTTTGATCCGGGACCTGCAACTTACACGCTCATGTCGATTAACGGAACTTTACCAAATACTTATGCCATGAAGTTAGACCCTAACGGAAATTTTTTATGGGCCGTAAGATTTGGAGATTCGAATACGTCTGCAAAAGATATTTCGAATGATGCTAGCGGAAATGTATTGATATCTGGAGGTTACAGTGGTATTCAGGATTTCGATCCGAGTGCATCTACATTTACTATTGGTACAACAAATAATGTGTCGGGTTATGTTTTAAAATTAGATCCTGCCGGAAATTTTACTTGGGTAAAAGAAGTTAGAAATGCTTCTCTTGGAACTTCTGCATCCATTTTTGGAGTAGAAACTGACGGAACAGGAAATGTAATTACAACAGGCGTTTTTAATGGCACTGCAGATTTCGATCCAAGTGCATCTACTTATACACTAAACGCAACAACATTTGCGTACGCATCGAGTTTTGTTCAGAAACTAGATGCTTCAGGAAATTTTGTTTGGGCAAAAGCTATTGGCGGACCAACCGTAACTATGTCATCTTATGCAGTAGCGATTGATGGTTCGAATAATGTTTACAGTTGTGGGAGTTTTGGAAGCTCAGTTGATTTTGATCCAAGTGCAGGCACAACAAGTTTAACTGCTACAGGAAGTTCAGATGCTTATGTTTGGAAATTAGACGCGAACGGAAACTTTGTTTGGGCAAGAGGTATGGGAAATAATTCCTGGACCATCCGTTTAGATGCGGTGGGTGATGTGTATTCAATCGCCTACGCAACATCAGGAGAAGATGTTGATCCGGGACCAGGAACATATACCGTAACCGGTTCATACATTCAAAAACTAGATGCCGGAGGAAATTTTGTTTGGGCAAGAGGTTATGGCGTATTCCCTTCGTTTAATGATATTTCAGTAAATGGGTCGGATATCTATTTTACCGGCCGCTTTAATGGCACAGTTGATTTTGATCCGGATGCACCAGTATACAATTTGGTAATGGGATTTGGTGGATACGCTTTATTCATTAGTAAACTTAGCGCTTATCCTGTTTCGGTGAATGAATATGGAATGAACACATCTAACTTAAAAGTGTTTCCGAATCCATCTAATGGAGAAATAAATCTTTCGTTTGAAAAACCTTATACAGGAAGTTTACAAGTGTATGATGTTTCAGGAAAACAAATTCATTCTCAAACTCTAACTAAAGAAACAGAATTGAAACTAGATTTAACTAAATACAACAGAGGCATTTATTTTGTAAAAACAGAAGAGGCTTCGTTTAAGATTGTGATTCAGTAATCTTATTTAACCTCATAAAAAAACCCCGGCTTTTCAGTCGGGGTTTTTTATTTTTTATTCCTTAATTATTTTTGCCTTCGCTGTTTTTCCATCAGCGTTATGCATTTCAATAATGTACATACCGCTTTCGAAACTCTCGAAATTGATGACATCAACATTTGAATACGACCCTACTTCTCTTCCCATAACATCAAACACAATTACTTTAGTCATTTTTTCACTGATGAATAAGTTGGTTGTTGTTGGATTCGGATAAAGCTTCAAGCCTTTAATTTCATTCTCACCAATAAATGCTGCTATCACAATTTTATTTTTAGTTGTGTTAGTTGTTATAGCAGAGTTGTAATCAAAATAAATATGCGCTCTGTTCTTAATCTCAGCGCCGGGTAATAATCCTGTATTTAACTTGATATTGTAAGTTACATAACCATGACTCGCCGGCTCGTTTGTTATTGAAGCAGGTAAATAAATGTTTTTAAATTTAAATGAAGCTGCCCTCGAGAACGGATCTACTTGCAATTGAACCGGGAAACTTGAATTTAAAACTTGTAATGAACTTAAGTCAAGCTGACTATCAATAGTATCATTAATTAAAACAGTTACAGCAGGACCATTGCCTAAATTTTGGAAATGAATCGTATAGGTCAAATCTAAAGTTGAAGGAGGAATGTCACCATTTGAAGCCATACCCGGTGTAAACGATTCTTTACTGTTCGGGTCATAAGGTCCGCCGTATACATTACAAACAGATTTAATATTGTTAACAGGGTTATTATCGCTTAATGGATATACTATAGATTGTACACAATAAGAACTTCCCATTACCGCAGCTGTTGATGTAAGAGCAGTAAACTTATGTGTTGTATTAAAACCGGGAGTATTCCAAACAATAGTATCACCTGTAGCAGCGGAAATTATTGCAGAAGGAGCTAATGTTCCAACTAAAACATTTCCGAAAGTCATATCAGGAGGTAAAACAACTTTGAATTTTGTTGGCGGTACAGAAACTCCGCAAATATTTGAATACACTTTATAATTATATGCTGTAACTGTTATCGTTCCACCCGGAACTGCTCCTGGTCCAGGTAAACCATTACTTAACCAAATACCTGAAGCAAGATCAGTAGGGAAAGAACCGGTTTGACTTAAGCCATAATTAATTCCGACTGTTGAAGAAACTGCAATGTTAACAGTTGGTGTTATAGCATTACAAACCGTAAACCCACCTACTGGAACAACATTCACGGAATAAACTCCAGGTGTTGTATTGATTTCGTAATTACCATTTAAATCAGGATACGCCACCATTGTTTTAGTTGGGCTGCTTAATACAACATTACTTATTGTATATGGAGGGTAACCTTCACCTGTGTTCTTAACACAATTGCTGTTACAATCTACGAATGCATTTCCTAACACTTGTCCGCAACTATCCACATGAACTAGATATTCCATTTTAGAAGGTTGTGTATAACCGCTTAATGGAGAAAGCTCGGCTGTTATAGTATGTGTTCCTGCCGGTAATGTTAAAGTAGTTGGGAAATTATAAGCAAATATAAAATGACTAAAAGAATTAATAGTAACAGTTGCTGTTGTCATAGAGGTAGCTACGGTTCCGGTTGGTCCTGCCACTGTGAAACCATCATAATAACTTCCATCTATTTTAAAACTTACTGTACCGCTGTAAACAGATGAACACACCTTTTGATTGCGTACACTAGGCGATATATACTGGGCCATTATTTTATTGCAGGTTCTTAATGTATCAAGATCGCCATTGCGGTAAACATCTTTATAAACATTATTAACTATTAAACCGAAAGTAGGATCGAATAACGCCGCATTTAACGCAGAAGGTTTTAATGCCAAATAAAACATTGTTCCAAAAGTTCCGGTTAAAGTTGCACATGGCTGATAAAAATTTTTAAGCGCGTAAGATGTTACTGAATACGTATTACATGTAACACTAACTGTCATTGGTCCGGTCATTACACCAAAACAATCTGAGGTACTCGATGCACCCATATTATAACAAGGCATGCTGGTTATTTGTAAATGTGCATTAGGCATTAATACATCACCACCGTCATAAATACAATTGTTGTTAATATCTGCAAAAACAGTAATACTATAGTTTTTCGATACTGTTTGTGAATTAACTGAAAGCCCACATATTATCAAAAGGGTTAGGGCTAAGAATTTGTTTATTTTGCTCATAAAATTATTTTGAGTAAAAATAACAACTGCGGCATCATTTATACTGGCAAATGATTGGAATAACCACAAAAATGAGTGAATACAGCAATGACAAAGCGCTTTAAAAACAAAAAGCCTCAACGTTTCAGCTGAGGCTTTTACTTTAAATATTTATTTAATTAAGCTTTAACCGGCTTCTTATCAAAGTCAACTACTATCGGAGTTGAGATACATAATGAAGAGTATGTACCAATAACACGACCAATTAATAAAGCGAAGATGAATCCGCGGATACTTTCTCCACCCCAAATAAAGATTACTAATAACACGAAGAATACAGTTAACGATGTTAAGATAGTACGGCTTAATGTAGAGTTCAACGCGAAGTTGATTAATTTGTTTCTCTCTGCACCTGGCTCATCACCTTTACCACCGCTATCAGCTAAACGCTCACGGATACGGTCAAACACAACCACAGTCTCAGTCATGGTGTAACCCATTACCGTTAAAATAGCCGCGATGAAATCCTGACCAATTTCTAAATCGAAAGGTAAGATACCATCAAATATTGTGTAGAATGATAATACGATTAACACGTCATGGAATAAAGCCACAACCGAACCTAAACCATATTGCCATTTCTTGAATCGAACAACGATGTAAATGAACATCACTAAACAAGAGAATAAGA
>JAGNIU010000010.1 GCA_018000995.1 Bacteroidia bacterium | reverse complement strand
GGCATTTGCATACCGAACGCATAGTAATCTGCGTGATGTAATACATCAGGAAAATAATATGCCAATGCCATCCCACCCGGAGGGCAGGTTACAGGTATTAGCGCATCAGGTTCGCAACTGCTTCCCGGCGGCGGTGTTGGTGAAGGCGTTGTTGGTATAGCTCTAAAATTATCTATATAAAAATAATGTGGCTCAACACCGCTGCCCGGTACATTAGCGCCGGTTGTAAAATAAAGTTTGGTCGCTGTCGATTGTGGTTGTGCAGTATAAGTTAATTCATAATGTCCCGACGTAGTAATAGGGACACTCACAAACTCCGTACCATAACCTGTATCATCCAGTCCATAGGCAGTTGCAAGCATACCATCGCTCGCATTGCTATTAGCCATATCAATATCAAAACTAATACTGTAAACTTCTCCGGGGGTAGTAGGTATTCCAAAGTTTACTCCTGCATAAATACTTTGTGGTATTACTTTCAGCATACCGTTTTCAATACTTGTTATGGCTACATCAGGATAAACGCCCGTTAAATCACCGTCATCAAATACGCGTTGGTAAGCCGCACATTGGCCAACCTGAACTTTTCGGTCGCTTACAACAGCAATTACATTTCCTAAATGGTTATTAAGTTCAAATTCTTTATAGCCGAGTTTACGTTCGTGCAAACCTGCCGCTGTGCTTGCTAAAGGGCTTGTTGGTCCTGTTGCAATAGTTCTGCAACCGCCAAAGGTAAAGCAAGGCGTAAATGTATAAGCCCATTCAACAACATCAGTTGGTTTAGCTAAAGCTAATCTGGCACTGCCATAAATATCATGCTCACTTAAAGTTAAAGCGTCTTTGTATGTTGTCGATGATGGCACAGGTGTGCTGGCTCTGTCATAAGTAGCCATAACATTCCCACTTGCATCATAATTGTAATAGGTGTAAGTCCAATTCTCAAATGTCATCAACTGCTTATTGGTACTGTTTCTCGGCTTAACAATTTTTACAACTCGCTGCCTTAAACCATTATATTGGTATTCAATATCAGGCAATGTTTTACCTTGTGCTAATAATTCAGCAGGGTCACGCACCACTTCTTTTACTTTGCGGTCAACCGTCCAAATAATATTTCCAATACATTCGCCCTGGTCTTTTATTAAATTACCAACCTCATCATAATTATAACGGTTAGCACCTGTAGGCGAGTAGGGTAAAATAGGACTACCCGGTGCATCAATGTCTTCCGAGTAATTGCTCGGATTACTAACATCGTTGAGTGTGTATAGTTGATTTGAGTTTACAAAGGCACCATTTGCTGTCGTTTTATAATTATAAGATAAGCCGTCCATTTGTAAAAACGAACCTGGTTTTATCGTACTGCCAATGCCGTTTCTTAAATGGCTTTCGATATTTCCGTTTTGGTCGTAGGTAAGTTGTGTAAAATAACTGTCATCGTAATTTCCGGTTGTTACAGGATTCCAAACATTATTACATAAATCACGGTACGCCTTCATTTGTTTTATACGGTGCAACTGATCGTAACGATAAGCAGTTAACTGAGGGTAAGGTGTATTATTGGTGTGTGTATTCCCAATTGGGTCCTTATCAATAAAGGTAGTTACCATACTGCTTATATTGCCATTGAAAAGGTCTGGACCATCAGTTTGTATATTAAATGGTGCTGCGGAGGCAATAAGCGAATAATCTGATAACGGATTACGCATGTTGCCTGTTATTCCGTAATTACTTCTGTTTATGCTTTCGTAATCTTTCTGAGTACCATTGTGATAATAATTAAGACTGTAGCCCATCGCGTCTTTTGCAAAATAACCATGTAGGTTTGTATGAGTGCTGTTATATGCGTTTGTAAACGCCGCATCTTTTCCAGCATCGTTATTTATCGTAAGTCCTTCGCTATTCACACCTTTTATCCATCCTTGTATGGTATAAAAATAATCGGCTCCTTGCACTTGTTTGTCTGCTCGTTCAATACGTGCAAGCGGCCCATGTTCATAATAAAAATATTTTGCATCCCTATCCCAATTTAAATCGTCACGGCTGGTATAAACTTCATGCAATCGGTTATCGGCATCATAAAAATATTTATGCATAAACTGGTCGGCTTCATTTGGCTGGTAAGTTACTTTAACCATGTTACCGCTTATTAATTCATATTCATAAACAATCTTCTTTAGTCCGCCACCTGCAAACAAAGTTTTTAACTCTGTGTTTTCCTGAATCATTTCTGTAACATTACCATGCTCATCATAACTATAATAATCAGCGTGGTCAAATGTTGTGGCAATACCGTCATCCGTTTCTTCATAGGTTATATAAGCAACCCTGTTTCTCAAATTGTTTTGACCACTGGTAAATTTCGCCAGTACTACTGGGTCAGTTGTAGGGGCATCATAAAAAGTACGTGTTACCTGCCTTCTCGGTCCTCCGCCCATCCATGAACTCCATTGGAAAGGATCTTGTGTAATGGAAGGCGTTAGAGGTAAGCCATTATCAATTTCACCTACCTCCACAATTCTTCCAATAACATCATACAAAGTATATGAATAAATAAAATTGGTTGAGGAGGAAGCGCCGTTCTGTTTGGCATTTTGCGAAGCATATATTCTGCCAACTAAATCATAGAAATAATTATTAGAAAGCCCTCCGTCAACCGTTCCTTCATTGAAAGGTTCATTATAAGTGTTGAAGAAATAAGTGTTTACATAATTAGTATTTACCGCGGTACTACTGCTGTGATTTGGATATTGCTGCGTGGAAGAAGGTAGCAAACTCAGGTTAGTAGTTATTGGTAGAGGGTCTACACCTTTAGGCGCAACGGTTCTTTGCAAATTACCTGCTTCATCATAATAATATAAAGTGAATTGATATTCATCAAACTTATAATCACGTGTAAATGTCTCTTGTAAGGCGCCAAGACAGCCTTCCTTGTATTCACTAACAAACTTCGTAAGTAATGAATCTAAATAGCTTTTATATTTTACCTCAGCTCTTGAAAACGCGTTATTAATTAAATCAATCTGGCATTTATTCTTTAAGCTCTTGCTTTGCGGACAATACATAGGGACATTAGGGGTACTTGCTGATAGAGTTGAAATTTTGTAACAGGTATTCGTTCCGTTAATCATTAAAAGATTCCCTGAATTGTCGGTCGCATTTATTTGAAATCCGTACTGCGGCCCGGGACTCGGACTTGGGGAATAAGCTTGTATGTAATTAAAATATTTAATGGCGCTCCAACCTCCTGTAAATGTTGATGGCAAGGTTAAGTTTATACTGCAAATAACGGCACTCGTAATTGAGTTCTTAATGTCAATCTGCAAATTATTTCCCGTAAGGGTAGTTACATAATTTTGTCCAAAAGTGGATGGTACTGGTAGCAGACCGGTATATAATTGCGAAGTAAAGTATTTAATATCGGTACAAATTGCCATTGGATGTGATACCAATAATTTTTTTGTTGTAAGAAGATCTTTCAGATAGATAAATAAGTCTTGAGCCTCGTAGGTAATGTTATTTACAAAACTATTTTGCGTACTGGTGCTGTTAAACTGATCACAATCAGCGTACAGGTCAAGGTAAGTTTGTGAAGTATAATTCGCATTAAAATAAATATTCAAGGCGTTCTCGGCGTACTTTTCGTTAACGATATCTTGATTTATTGCATCAAATGCGTTCGTGTAACCTGATGTATTCGGCAGGGAAGAGAATAACGAATTCATTTGCGTTACAACATCGGTACATTTTAAACAGGAATTGCAGGCTAATTTTGGGTCAGTCGTGTAATTACTATTGGTTACATTTTGTAATTGTGTAGCCGACCATGTAAAGCCCGGCGCCCAGGTTGACGGCGAAATAAAAGATTTACATGCACATATAGCAGAGTTAAAATCACCAAGATCAAATCCATATCTATACTTAAATAATCCCCAGGCAGTAGTAACTCCCGATGGTAAGCTTGAAGTTGGAGTATTATCAAAATCGTATTGAACTTGTAATAACTGATCACATTTGCAGTCAGTAAGCTTATTATTCACTGATGGATCCGATTGAGAATAAGGTAATGGCATTGAAAAAATATAAGAGCCACATGTTGGAGAAGGCAAATAATAATTTAAAATATCCTGAAAATTATATGCAACAACACTTGAGCTTCCAGGTATTGTATATCCTCCGCTTGTACTTGGAGTAGAACTTGAACCGTTAGGATGATTTGGATCACATCCTAAATTACAAATAGCTTCCAAATCATCTAATAATTTATTTTGGTTAATAGTAGATAAGCTATTAAACCCCGGACAACTGGTAGCCAAATCAGACTGCCACAACACTCTGTAAGATGCACATGTAGTAGAGCACTGCGAAGCAATATTTGTCGCGATAAATGTGTTAACATTACTGGTAAAATTAGGATCGTTGGGATCATTTATGTTAACGAGGTCATTATCGTCAGGGAAATGAGACTGGTAACCTGATGGTAATGTTGAAGAACACTGGCCGGTGGAAATATTCCACATAGTAATATATTTATCGAGCATCTGTTGATACAAAGCTTTTTTAAATGCTAAATAATAATCTCTGAAATAAATCCATTCAATATCTCTTGTGCAAGGATCGCCACCGAATACATGCAATGTCGGAACATTTGAACTGCCTCCGTAAACTTGATTGGTCACATATTGATAAAGATTTATTCCTCCGGTTGTAAAACTTGTTACTGTAATGGAGTTTGTCATTGCTGTTACGGATGAACCATATGCGGTTGATGTTAAATAACCAAAAATAGGATCTTGATTATTAATGCATGGAGATGATGGTCCATATGTATAGGAGAAATTGTACGGGATTAAATAGCCAAGCGTGCAAGCTTCTTCATAATGATTAACTTTTACCATGGCTTGGTCATAATCTAAAGCACCCCCAACAACATCGCAGTAAAACTTCAATTTGCAATATTCAGGATGTAACGGTAAAAAAGATTCCGCCCAGCTTTCCTTGAAATTTGAAATAAACAGGCTTACGTTCGGAAGTGCCTGAGGGGGTACACTGCTAGAGCCAAAATTTACCAAAGCATTTCCTCCTGAATTATTTAAATAAGGGAGCACTGGTGGACTATTCCAATCATGGTCGTTAGGGAATGAGGTTGTACCTAAGGTATTACTGGTGTTATACACCGAAATGACCCAATTAGGTCCGGTTGAAGTGGTTTGTCCAAAAAAACCACCCGGCACAAAATCCTGCATCATTAATTTTTTGTAGGTATCGCAACTATTACCGGGACATAATTTTTTACACTGGCCAACCAGTTCATCAATCTGTTCCGAAGTTAATTGAGGTTTTGTATTAGTTGTAGAGGTGCTTGCTGCAAGATCAGTGTAGGTTTGTAATGCATGCAAGCACGAAATACAATCTGTTGGTGGGCATAAGCTAAAATCAGTTTGCTTAAGGGCGCTATCAACTAACGAGCAAAATGGGTCTGTACATCCGCTGTCTTTATAAATATCCAAATAATCCTGAATCGGCTTATCACTCACGCATATTTTTTTGTATATAGTATAAGTTCCGATTTTAGGAAATACAATTGTAAGAGGGGTATTAGGTAAATTATATCCTGTTGTTTTTATTACTGTTGTCGCTGGCAATAATGTACTTATGATTGTACTCGTAGGTATTCCGCTGCAATCAGAAACGTAAGGAGGACCACTAGCTCCAAATGAACTTTCATACGCTATAGGAGGTGTTATACTGCTGTTATCGTGATCCCAGAACACTTCGTTTCCACATTCATCTTTAACGCTTATCTCCAATTCATATAAACAGTCAAAACATAAATTCCCTGCACATTCTGATGGAATAAATTTTCCAAGAGTTGTACTATAGTTAAAGGTTTGCTGAGAATTAGTAGTAGGCACAAAGAATGATGTATTAACCTCAATACAGTAATCATCAGGCTTAACTGTATTTGGAGGACTAATACCTAGGTTATGAGTAAGTGTTATTGGAGATGCTTTGTTTGGTAACGGATCAATTCCTGGAGGTTCATCACCAAGTAAAGCGGTTGCAACAACTCTTCCGTACATATCAATATAAGAAGTGCTATATTGACCATTCGGATCGATCATGTAGTTTTTAGTATACTTATCTTCGGTTCCGGCTTCTTTTCCAAACAATCTGTCAAGTTCAACTTGCGTTGGGTTAGCATAGAAATATTGTATATCCCTTCCAGAACCCATGGTGTGAGTTGAGCCCGGCATTGTTTGTCTTGAAATTCTTCCTGTTGCATCCGGTTTATATTTCAATTCTACATATGGGAATCCATTAGCATCGGGAATAAATCCTTGTTGAGATTTTTTATTAGGGTTTCGCGGCGAATAATAGTTTGCAGCACCCAACGAACTTAAAGAATCTAATGGAAAATTCGAGGTACCACATAAGCCTATACAAGCATCAAACTTAGTTTTATCAAATACAAATGAGTTACTGCCGATTTTTATCCTGTTTAAATTTGGGCGGTATGAAAAATTTAAGTCCCCAACTGGCGCAGGTAATAAACTAAACCTTGGCCTTTTGTAATGATCGTAAATGGTACTTTGCGCGATGCTTTTTTCCTCAGTATTTAAACGTGCCAAATTTTGTCTTGTCAAACCAGCACCATCAATGTAATTTATACCAGTCCCAGTCTTCCCATCCTCCGCAAAAGTCTTGGAGCTTATCCAATTTAATGCATCAGAGGCAAGGGGACTTGTAAGTTGAAAAACGGCATTAGCACTTGGATAGTTCGTATTCAAATCATCAACGTTGCTTTTAATCGGAATCGCAGACCAAGCTCCATCAATTCTTTTGCCTAACGCATCCTTTCCTATGGGCCTTACACGGTAAACAATATAACCATGTTCATAATTTAACGGAATTCTAAAGGTGTTAAAAGGAGTAACGATTCTGGTGGCATCATGTTCAAAATCGTATTCAACATTTGCTTGGTTTTTATAACCCGAAACGCCTGGTAAATTATAATCATCAATATAAGTGTATTCCAATTCATATTCTTCAGCACCCAAAATGTAAGCCCAATAAATCTCCAATTCATTTTCGTTACTTGCGTTTTTAAAGACAGAATTATACTGTCCGGGTACAATAATAGTAGTCCCCAAACTAAAATTGTAAATTCTATTGGTTGTTACCTCTGCCTGCATATATACGTCGGGAGAAACAATATTATTAGTGCAAATATTAGCCTGATCACATGTTTGAAACTGTATATTGTATACTTTCACTTTGTAAGCATTACCGTAAACAATCTGTGCTTTATCTTTATAGCGGGTTTTTTCTAAAGGATCGTAATCGATAAATAATTGTTGATTAGTTAAAATTGTAGTGTTTAAAAAGGCATCAGTCAATTCAACATCAAATGTCACTTTCGTTTTAAAATAAGATGTATGCATAACATGCATATCTTCATTAAGTCCCATTTCAACCACCGCTTTATTAGCAATGTTTGTAAATCCGCTGATCCATGAACTCGTTCCGTCAAACTTATCATCACTAACTTCTATATAAGTTCCGGATAGTAATAAATTCGGCCCGTACGCTCTTGAATTTCTTGTTTCATCACCGGCAAATGTTTTTGTAAACACTCCGAAGAAGGAAATAAGAAAAATTAAAAGTTTAAGTCTTTTCATATCACTTAAATTAAAGTATTTGTAATTGATAATCTTTTAATTCTGGTTTTAACACAATGTCACCGTTTTTATTTTTGACAATAAATCTGCTTGTGCTAAATGTTTCTTTATTAAAAACGGGATCCGTCGAAAATTCAATGTAATCTACTTTTAAACAAATTGCGTGTACTTTTTTATCTTCCTTATCAAGCGGTCGTTTGTTTCTGTAAAAAACTGTTACGGAACTAAGCAAATTCCTTTTGGTATTAATTGTCATGAGCATTTTTGTATAAATACCATCCGTAAATTCAACCATATAAATTATATAGTCTGAATTCTGATGTTTCATCGAAACTTTGCTTATAATTTTACTTAAACTATCATAGTCCTGATCAAACATTTTTAATAATTCTTTAGGGTCGCTCACTTCATCAATCGGTTCAGGATTTGAATGATTGATTTTGGCATACAACATAAGTTTGTTTAAATGATCGACCTTTAAATGTTCGTTTTCGTTTTCTATTAATTCAAAAGCAGCAGGCTGCTGCATGTAAAAATTGAATTTATCTTTTTTAATAAAAACGGTTCTGGTATCATGTGGCACTTTAAGGTTAAGGTCAACATATAAATAATATTTCAGGCCGTAACTATATTTCTCAAGACGATTCATGTAATTACTTACCGAGAAAATGTCTTTTCTGAAATCCTGTCCCTGCAGGAAAACTACAGTTAAAACAAAATATTTGATTAGAAATAGCCTCATCTTACTTTTTAATCGATTTTCTAACCTCATTAATTGTATAAACACCTTTTATTGTTTCCTTTTTTGTTCTAACCAATGTGCCTGCATTATCGTATTCGTAAATAGTGGCAAAATTTCTATCGTCTAATTGTGCCCAAACCCTAAGGAATACCGGATCGTAAACAATAGTATTCATTGAGGAGTTGTAGGGTTGAATCCTGAAATCATCTAAATAAAAGCCCTGTGACGTAGAAGGGGCTTCAAGTGAAATTTCAACAGATAGATCATTAGAAGGTTTTGCTATATTCACAACATATTCAAACTTTTGCCAACCGTTTATAACCGCCGTCTTATCTAAGGTAATTGTGGCGGCAACAGGAGGCGGGCTTACAATGCTATTATCTTTAGAAACTACATTAAAAGTGAAAACTCCCGAATAGTCTGAAGCCAAAGCTTTCGATTTTATCCAGAAGGAGACTACATACTTGTCATTTATTAAATTAAGCTTGTTCAGTGTTAATATATTACTTGGGGTACAACGGGGAACAGGTTTATCTAATACAAGGAACGAAGCAGGGTAAGCATCATGTACAAGTTTTACTTTATCGCCTAATTTAAAAGAGAGACTCTGTCTTCCTGTATGGGCGTTGTTTCCATCTAAAGTAGGTTTTGTTCCACTCGGATAAGAAACGGAGTTAGTTTGATCATAAAATCCAAGGTGATCATTTGTGATTTTTTGAGGATTATTCGAGGCATTACCGAACGAGTTATATAAGTTGCCAAAATCTTCAAAACCATCAAATCCAACTTCACATAAATGTGCATTGTCTGCCTTAAGTATAGGCAATGTGTGATTAAAGCCCATTCTTTGGGTGTGATAAATTCCAATTGCATCTTTTGATTCTAATAAATAACCGTAAGGAGAATACATGGTATTCTCGTTATGTAATACCCAATTCTCGTAAGGCGAACCTGTTGAAGGAGCAATTGTTGTATTATAAATAGGTTGCCAATCATTTGTAGCTATATGATTCCAGAACGGCAAGTATGAAGTGTATGTTCCATCCGTCTTCACATCAGGCTGAGCACTGCTGTAATCACGCTCGGTATTGTAAAGAAATGTTCTCCACGGCCGCCAATTTCCAAGTTGCCCGGCAGAATATGGATTAACAATAACTCCACCGGAAGTCAATGTAGGATCATATGATGATGGGTAAACTACACCGACTTGCTGAGCTGAAAGAGGTACTCCTTTGTAAATGTCCCAAATTTCACAATATTCTGTAGCTGTTGAATTAATAACTTTTTGCGTAGTACTAATACCAAATGCCGGCGAATTATTCAATGTCACAACACTACCTGCCTTAAAGGCTTGTTGATTACGCTCAATCGGCCTAATAATTTTAATTAGATGGTCATTTCCTGCATTAACTCCTGGGAAACTTCCATCGAGCACCAAAGCATTGGCATCAACAGCGTAATATTTCAGAGGCGAACTTCCCTTTTTTGGAACTATCCAGAACTTTTCCCCAATTTTCGCGCCAGACGCATCGTACACATAAACCTCATCTCCGGGTTTAATGATATTATTTACTGCTGTTGCGTCAAGTTCACCTGTGTTTGGTCCACTACTTGACAGATCCCAATCACCTGAGGTAGCGCCTACCTTATAAACTAATCCGTCTCTCTCAAATTTATTACCCATATTAGGGTACATCCAATAAGCAGGGTAATTAAATGAGTATACTGGTTGATTTAGATTATTCGTTGTTTTTGTGAGTAAAACTTCGCCGGAGTTTTTATCCCATAATATGTTTTCTGTTGTAACTTTTGCTTTCGAATTAAATGATTCTATTTTTTCTAAAATCCCATACTGCTGTACAACCTTTGTTATAGCCGCAGTCCTTAATCCTAAAGAAGTATTTCCATTTATAAATGTGATATTCCCTTTCCCTAAAGGATTACAAACAGAAAACGTTCTGTAATCATTCCAGCCAAAAGATGTTGTTTGGTTTAAACTTTCGCGTAAGTCTGTAGTAACATCAATATTTCGTCCAATAACCTCATTCGATACCGTTAAGTTTTCGTTAATAGCACTAACTTTCTGAAGAAGCTGCTTTCCGCCTTTGGGATTTAACGGGCTCGACTTATAAAAGTAGGATACCCCTGAAATTGGCGCAGACGAATTGTCTTCGCCAAATAAATTAATTTTTTTAACTTTCCCATGCATGTCATTAAATTTCACCGTCCAGCCTTGACTAAGGTGTTCAATGTATGTTACTGAAGGAATAACAGTATAATCATCAATAATGGGGCTTTTTGCCGACGCTTTAAAAGCACCTGTAGTTTTTTCTATAAAAGGAAAATCTTTTGTTGTATAGAATTCATAAACCGTTTTTCCTATTTGACAAACTTTATCAGGTGTACTGGTACTGTTCAGGATTTCATGATCTATATTTTTAGCTGTGACTTTTGAATAACCAACTAGTGCAGCCGGATACAATGATTCTAAATAAGGTGTCTCTTGAAAATAATGGTCGTTAGGAGCAAATTCGTGGTTGACATTAAATTTTATTGGCTGATGCATGGTGTTTTCATCTCCGCCAAACATTGGCTCATAACTCGCCACGCCGCTGCTTATCTCAACCCCTCCTTCTAATGTAGTATATTCAAATTTCTGACCGTAAGTTGAAGAGTTTTCATTTATAGATGAGTTATATTGAGATAACATATTATTCCAGTTATCATTTGTAATAATTTGTTTTACCCTATGATTACCTCCAATTTTTTTCTTATAAGGATTGTACGCCCTAATCCATGAAGATGTATAATCAATATCTTTTGCATATTTCCTTCTGAAATATCTGGCATTGGGTATTCCCGCCATTGCAGCTTTATGATCAATCCATGCCACACCGAGACTCGATATTAATGCTGTTAAAGTTTGTAGTGGACTTGCACTTGATATAGTATTTAACGGTTCAGAACCTGGCCACGCTAGTCTTGGCATATGGGTTTTTAATAAATCCCACCCTGCAGATGAAATAGGATTTATATTAACGTTACTGAATGCATTAACTGGTTTTAATTTCACCCATGCGTATTTATAAAAAGTTCCCTCGGGAGTGTTGTATGTATTGTTTACGTAACCTTTATCAATTATACCAGCTTCTTCAATTGGCGTGTAACCGGGCACATAATCCCAATAATCTTTCTTTATCAAATTAGGGTACATACCATTGTATGCTAAAAGCGTCTTACATTTAAAATACATTTCCTTATTCGTTGGAAACATGTTTTTTGAAACTATCAAATCGGCTTGAGGCTTCGTGAGAGTAGTGCTTATTCCCTTATTTAATCTTGATAAATCAACTACCATGTAATTTGCGTTATAAATCGTAGGGGAAGCACTGCCTATCGCACTTATATCTATTGTGGAAGGATTTAATGAAGTGTAAAGACGTGCAATTTTCAGCATAGTGCCGCTGGTTTCATCTTGCACATAACTGTAATCATCAGCTTCATAATACACATCTGTTTTAGCACCAGAAGGCGTAATAATTGATGTTAGATTCCATGAAGAAGCATACTGATTTGCTAAAGTCTGATTTTGCTCTGCATATGGAAAATCTATATTGTCAAGACTTCCAGTTGGCTTATAATTGCCCCATCGATCAACTGATCTTGGATGATAATCAGGATTAGCATCCTCAACCCCGTTGTGATCATTATCAGCATAAGTAAACAGATATGGTGAAAGTGAAGCCTTGTTGGAATTTCCATAAGTAAAGAAAACTTTTTTTAAAGTTAACTTGCCTGTTTTGTTCACTAAGCCACTAAAGGCATTTTTATTATTAAATACGTCCTTACAGAGCGAATAGTCGTATTCAAATGTCACTGTTTTAATTGGAGTTGGAGTACTGGTACTAAGTTTTGCCCTTACTTTTTCCTCTTTAGTGTAAAGTCGTATTTGTTTAAGCAGATAAGAGCTTCCAACATCAACTCCACCATCCTCAGTTGTAACGCCACAATTATCATCTCTTAAATCAATTTCAAATTCTGCAACGTGATTTTTTGTTTCTATGGAGTGTAGGTACCAGTTATCTCTTGTACCATACTCATACATGGCTTTATCATCAAATTCATCTGATCTGAAGCCCTCGTCTAATATAGCATGGTTAGTATTAGGGGTTAATGTTCCAAGACTTGTGGTAGGACATCCTGTAGGAGCGCAATATGGATTTCGCCATTTATATTCGTTTGTTTTTGTATAGTTAAACAAGGTGTAATTTCCAAGATCATCACTGCTCGGGCCATCACCTGTTAGGTCTACATAATCAGAAGAAATTATTGCAGTTAAAAGAAATGATTGTGCGTATGCCGGAATCCATTCGGCATGATAGTAGTTGTCCATACCACGCTCGTTTGAGTGCGACACTTCCGCATTAGTATATTGAATCATTTTTAGGTCTGCAGATGACTTCAATGGTGCAGTGCAATCAGGATTTAATGGGATTAAATTTTTAGATGTGCCACTGTTTGTTTTGCACTCTGAGGCGTTAAATACTACATTTTTCTTTAATTTATTATATACAGGGATACCATAAATATATCTTGACCCATCGTTTCTTGTCACTGTTACTTCAGATAAATGATGATCAACCGTATTACTGGATCCCGCAATGGCTTTACGATTAATAAGTGGATTAATTCCTGCCAAATGTCTGCTGGTTTGATCAATATCGAAGTCATTTAATTTAAAATCTTTAATTCCCTTAACCAAACCCATTTCATCAGCTTCAGTTGCGTTTAAATAAGATATATGAGTGTTTCTTATCTCCCTTGCGCTTCGCTTAATAGAAGGACTTGATGAGGCTCCAGAAAATGGATTAGAAGCACCAACACCTACGCCACCAATTGAAACAAATGAAGCGGCCACTGGATTTTCACCGTTCGCATCATTTTCAAAAGCCTGATTAACCGGCGTGGGTTCTCCCATAACTTTAAAAAACGCTTTTTCATATAATCTGTCACCTGAAGTTGTAGGATCTGGTTTATAAAACTTAAGGTTGTTGTTAATTGGGGAAGTAGACCAATTCCCATCTGACGTCCCTCCCCATGTTAGTAAAAAATTTTTCACTCTATAATAAAAACCACCAAGCCCAAGCTCCTTTCCGCGAAATGTGTTAAGTAAGTTAGAATTTGTTTTAGGGTCATGTACAATTCCATAATCACTTCTCATGGGTCTGAAATTAGCTGACATTCCTTGTGCGGTTGAAGAGAACACGTCGTTGGTAAGTGCCGAATATGGTCCGTTTGGAGTATCTTCCATATACACGCCATCTTTAAATCTATTAAAATCCATTAATGCATTTTCATTAGCATTTTCAAGATTCATGTAGCCATATGATTTTAAATTTTTAGTTTTATCAATAAGTGCCGTTTCAAGATTATATTTGTTTCTGCCTAGAAAAAATCCATGTTCACCGGTGAAAAAGAAAACAGATCCGCATACATAAATTCCCCATTTACTTGATTCAGAATTTCCAATACTTGAGAAAGAATGATTTATTGAAGGATTATGCGAAAGATGGCTGGTAGGCACAAGTGCAGATCCGCCAATCCCTGAAGAGCTGGTCCAAATACCACCCAACTCCTCAATCGTATTACTCGAATATGAACCAAAGGATAAATCATAAGTAGCACCGGTTCGCGTATTTATCATTGTTCCGGTTCCTATGTTCGTTGAGTTTACCCTCGATAACTCTAAAGTATTATTGCCTTGAAAAATCGCGTAACTTTTAATTCCGTAATCAGTTTTTGTAACACCCTCGCTTGTACTTATTTTAAACCCATTTCCTTTTCCTATACTTCCGGCTAATACGGTAAACCATCCTGCTGAAACACCTATACCATAAGAAGAACTTACCTCAAACTGTGCCTCAAGTGAATGGCCGGTATAATTATTATATGTTAATAATGCGCCAAAAGATAAATTATACGAATGTGTAGCTCCAATATTATAGTAACCTAAAGACGAATTATTAATTGTTGTAAACTGATAACCCGTTCCAACTTGTCTGTGCGGCTTGATGTTTGTTTCAGAATAAATATTATCACCGTCAAAATCATCAGGTAAACCCTTCACCATTCTATTCATAACACCGGGATTTAAACTCCAGCCTAATCCTACCCAGCTTGCTTCGCTTTCCATGTTCTGCCCAGCGCGATATGCTAAATTAACCGGATAGCCATCAACATCAAGTAATGGTATGTTATATTTAAAGTCACCTGTAAATAAATCTACCATCTCTGACGTACCGGCGGGCTCAAATCCCAGAAGTTCAGCCTGAACCGGTCCGCCGGTCAACGCAAGTGCTACAGTAGGCGAACAAATTTCAAACGTTAAATTAATAACCATGAAAAACGCAAAATATCTCTTAAACTTCTCTTTCATAACTAAAATTTTATTTTAGGCATATTGTTAAATGTCGATGATGAATAATTAAATTTTATCAATCCGTTATTAAAAATATTGTCATTAAAACAAAAAGTGCATTCCTCTATTTTGTTTTTTATATCAGACAGTCCCACCGAAAATCGCAAAACAGGTTGTATCGAATTTGCTGGCTCAAGATGCATGATGGTACAATTAATCGTATCTCCATTAATAATCACAAATAGATCATTTGTCATTTCTGTATTTGCGTAGTGCAAAATTTCAGAATAAACTTTCGGGTTAATAATGGTTTCTTTTACCAAAGATCCATTTTCACTGTTGTCGTCTTCAATGATAAAATTAAATTGAACTTGCCCTTCATAATTTTTTAATCTTTCCTTAAAAGCACTTTCACTATTAATTTTTTCACTATTCAAAACCATAATTTCTGGTGTAATGAGTCGAAGTTTGTATTTTATTTTATTTATGCTTTTTGATTTCAATAGTTCACATTTTTCTGTATTAATAAACGACACGTAATCAGCAACACCTAATTCAGTAGACCTGTTACAGGATGTTAGGCTTAAAAGAAACATTATTCGCATCAATACCTTAAATGTTATATTACTTTGTGGTCTTATCATTATATCTGTTGTTTATATACCCTACCACTTCATCCGTTAAGTCCAATTCTTTATTCGCAAACATTAAATTACCCTGACCATTTGCACCAAAGATGAAAGAATAATTCTTTTGCCTTCCAAAATCAGAAACATACTGATTTATTTGATTCCATATTTTAGTATTCATTGTAGTGATCATATCCCTGTTTTGTTTTTCAAACTCTTCATTCCTATAAACAAATTCATCCTCAAGCTGTTTTAAAATTATAATATCTTCTTCTTTTGGTTTCTTTTGAAATTTAATCTCACCGCTTTTTATACGAAATCGTTCCATAAGCGAATCTGTAATGTGTTTTCTGCTATTGGCAGCAATTTCAGCCTGTTTAGTCAACTCCTTTGACATTTGAAAATCAGAATAGATTCTTCCTGCGTCAATATAAACCAATTCATACTTGTTTCTTAATGCTAACGAAATAACAAGTGCAGCAACACTAAAAGTCAACGACAAACCAATTATTATTCTATTCATAGTTATTTAGTAAATCTTAAGTACAATTTTTCACTTTTTTCATTTATTACCTCCAAAAGATAATTTCCATTTGGTAAAGTCGTGGTATTTAAAGTATACCTGTTATCACCTGATACAACTAATAGCGAATTAGAAATGTTATTTGTATTTGACGCCATCACTTGATTCAAATTGGAAGCAGAATAATTATATACATTATACTTTAGGTTAGTGTTGGCATACTGACCATCATATTTGAAGAGCATGGAATTATTTACAACCTTATAATATCCGCCGTCTGGCTTTTTAGATAATAAAGCATATGGCAATATCACAACTGCAACGGTAGAACTTTTTATACAGCCGAAGGCATCCGTTACAGTAACTGTATAAACCATGGAAACAGGTGGATTAACTACACTGTTTTGTTGGAGATGCGTATTCGGAGAAACAAAAAAACTATTCGGTAGCCAATTAAAAGCAAATGGTGATGTGCCTCCGCTTACAACTGCATTTATATTAAAAGTATTTCCTAAACCTGATGCACTTACAGCATTTGAACTTACTGAAAGGTTGGAAACGTTTATCGTAACATTCTTCGATACAACACAACCGTTTGCAAATGTTACGCTTACACCAAATGTAGTATTAGAAGTTATAATACCTGTATTGAATGTATTAGTTGGAGGAAAAGTGGTTGTGTTTGAAGGTGTCCAAAAATAACTGGAAACTGGTGCTGGTGCTGAAGTGATAATATTAAAACCATTAGCGGTTAATATGGCTGAACCATCTGTACATAAGTTAAGTACGTTTGATGTAAGCGTTGCGTCAAAAATATTTCTAAAACAAGGTGGTCGCCCAATAATAACAGGAGGCATACCTAATCTTGCGGTATTCCCATGGTAATCATCTAACGCAATTCCCATTCCCGAAAAATTCTCATCATATACAATAAGGTGTTGACGCAGATCGCCATTGTTGTCTGAATAATCAGTAATATCAATAAGTGCGTAATTTGAACTGTCATTCCCGATTGTTGGATCAACAGGATCTTGTAAATCAGCCGGTCCATAAATAAAGCCGCCATTTAAATGGGTGAAGTTCTTGGTTAGCATATAGCTTTTCTTTCCAAAATTTACAGTACCCTTACTGCTGAATAATCTTCCTATTCTTAATTCATTATCGTTATTTACGACAGCAGAATTATTCGTTAGTAGAAAATCTCTTAAAACAAATAAAGAGCCGCCGCTTGAAAGTAAACCGTTCTTAATTTCAACATCTCGGTTCACATAAACATTTCTGGTATTTGTCAAGGAACCGTTTTCTAAAAAAATATCCTGTTCAACTGTTAGAACAATTTTATTATTAAAAGTATTATTGCTCTTGCTTAATGTAAGTGACTTTCCAATTGCAAAAGTAGGTTCTGGTTTTACAGGATAATCATTATTGTTGATTGTTACTGTTCCGTTATTATACGCGGAGTTTAGATGCCTAGCAATATTAAAGGTTCCGTTGTTTTCAATTTGTACGTTGTATGAGTTTTGACCATTACCGCTAATATTAAATGAGTTATTACAACTAAATAAACCGTAATTCAAAATGGTTTTATTGTATTTTCCTTCAAGATTTACAGCATTGTTAATGTTGAAAATACCAAAAGGATAATTTAATATTCTGAGCGCCGCGTTACTCACATTCAACTGACCTCCAATATTAAAAAATGATCCCGGAGCTCTGGCTGCCGCATTCGGAATTGCGTTTGTAATTTTCAACCAACCTTTACTTACTGACATGCTTTTACCTACAGAAAATTGAGCACCATCCCAAACTTTTATCATCACCGAATCAGAGTTTGTTAATGCGTCAATATTCATAGCGTTAGTTAAATCAAAACGTGAGTTGGTAAAACACTCAATCCATAAGTTTTTTGCATTCGTAATGTTTAGGTTTCCGGTTGGTTTGCTAAAAACACCATGGTTGTAAAAATAACCTTCTACTAAGGTCAGGTTGGTCACTGTTCCTTCATTGCATAATGTTCCGCCGTTTACTGTAATGTTTCCAGTGGCAGACACGCCTGGTGCAATACACACGACATCTGAAAATCCAATTGTAATGTTGGCCGATGTATTACTAGTTATAGTTGTTTTACATCCTGTGCAAACCTGCGCATAACTCTGCAACCAATTAAAGAATAAAAGCGCAAAGACCAAAAAATGGCGTATTTTACATGTTCTGCAAAAAATCATTTTAAGCATATCTTAAATTTTAATTGACGTTTATTTTGCCTGTATTATTCAGGCTGCCCGAACCACTTATTTGGGTACAGTTAATTATACTGATATTGGTTATTGCACCCGATGTATTTTGAATATTCTGATCAACATTTATAATGCCGCTGTTATTTAATGAACCACCACTTAATGTCACTACGCCATTAATATTCATCACCGCGTCTGCATTATTGGTTAAAACTGCGTTCGTTGCAATTGTCACAGAAGTTTTTAATGATGTATTACCATAATTTGAAATCGTTCCGGTATTGAATTGAATAGTATGCGGATTAAAAATCCCTTTATTACAAATGGTTCCGCCATTCAGTGTAATTAACCCAATGAAATTACCTGCTGTATCCACACAGAAGGTTTCACCAGTATTAATCGTATAACTTGCGCTGTCAAGCGAATTCACATTAATACTGCAGGTTCCGCAGGTTTGACTCTTTAATTGAATGGAAGCAAGTAGACTTATCGAAACGATAAAAAATTTAGCGATGGATTTCATAAACATGGTTTTAAATCTTAACAATTTTAACATAATTAACGAAGCAATGAGCTTCTTAAGTATGCTTTGTTAAAAACTTTTAAAAACATGAAGAAAAACTACGGATGCCTAAACTAATTCTAAATATCAGCTTACTAAAGTATTAGCTGTACATTAAAATCCGTTACTGATCTGGAATAAGGGCAAATACATGGCCACAAGTATGAACCCGATTATCAATCCCAAAATAATAATTATGAATGGTTCCATTACTTTTCCAACCACCGCTTGCTGGTGCTCAATTTCTTCTGAATATTGCTTTTCCAGTTTTTCAAATATTAGTTCCGGAGCGTTCACTTCTTCCGATACCTTTATTAAAGCAATCAGTTTTGGCGGAAAAATACTGTGTTTTAAAAGTCCTTGATGTAATGATGATCCGCGTATCACATCTTCTTTTGCCTGTCTTATAGCTACCTCAATCGGATAATATCCTATCATGCTTTCAACTAAGGCAAGCGCGTCGGTAAATAAAACCTTCGCACTAATCAATAAGCGCATCGATTGACAAAACCTTGTCAGGTATATTTTTTTTATTAGATTATTTACTAACGGCATTCTTAAAAATAATTCGGAAGTAAATTTCCGGTACCACTTTTTCTTTTTCTGTGTTTTATGTAATGCAACCATAACAACTACTATTGTAAGCACAGTATAAAATATTAAAGATGAATTATTGCTGATTTTAATAAGCAGTTTTGTTGCTTCCGGTAGTTGCCCGCCAGTTTGTTTAAATATGTCGTTAAACATGGGAACAACAAATGATAGCATGAAATACACAATACTCCCGGCCAGACTTATTACAATAACGGGATAGGTAAGGGTCCCGACAATCTGTCTACGTAATCGAATCGCACTATTGTAAAATTTTCCAAGCTCGGTAAAAACTTCCGACAGTTTCCCGGTCTCTTCTCCAATTTTTATACTTTGTATTTCATAATTGGTAAATATTTCTGAGTAAATTGAAAATGCTGCATGCATGGGTTTACCTCCAATCACTGCTTCTTTAATGGAAGTAATAAGAGCCTTATGTTTTTTATCCGGCATTTCCTGCTCTATAATTTCAAAGGTAGTTTGTATGTCCACGCCTGCTGAAATTAAAACACCTAACTCTGTATAAAACGATTCTTTTTGCTTCGCACCAAACTTCTTTTCGAAAAGCTTAATTTCAGTGTGTAATAATTTTGAAAGTCCGCTTACTTCACTTGCAGAATCACTATTTAATGAAGCACCTTTCTTTTTGGTGTTTGAATATTTTGAAAGATCAATGCTTTTCATCTGTGGCAAACTTTAGCTTACTAAAGGCATCATAATTTTTACTGAAAGTAAGATGAAATTTTTGTTTTTTAAAATAAATATCAAATTCTAAGCCATTTATTAACTCAATTGAAGTAATATCAGCCATTCCTTCATAAGTAATTTTCAAGGCCTTTTGTTCGAACTGAAAAGTATCCGTAACATTATCTTTTATGGTCAAAACATAGTTGCTTCCAAAAACAACCTTACTTTCGACTGAATCTGTTTTAAATATCAACTTTTCATCAGTCACTCTCGTTATGGTATTCGCCTTTGTAAATAAGAATTCAATTCGCTTATTCAATTCATTCAATTTACTAATGAAGTTAGTTTGGTTTTTATAATCCACAAGTAATTTTTGCATGGAGGTCAACCCCAAATAAGAAAAGGTTACCATTACACTGGTCAGGGCTAGTGTCACTAACATTTCCGCAAGGGTAAAGGCTTTTATTTTTTTACTCAGCATAATACACTGTTTGTAATTGAGTCAGTTTCTTTTTGTTTACATCATAAACCGTAACGGTTAAATTCCGGCAACCGCTATAAATTTCATTACGCACAACAGTTTTTTTAATTACATATTCTTCTTCAGTAGTTTCATTATCAAAAAAATCTTTTTTTTGTATGGTTTCTGTTAAATATTTATTGGCTAATTCAGATGCTTTTATTTTTATAAAAGGCAATGTGCTTTTTTGAATATTAATGTAAATCAACACACCAAGCGTCGCACAAAAGCTCGTTAATGCTAATGCTACCATCACTTCAGCCAATGTACTGCCTTTATATTTTTTG
Source organism: Bacteroidia bacterium (assembly GCA_018000995.1). Lineage (GTDB taxonomy): Bacteria > Bacteroidota > Bacteroidia > B-17B0 > Aurantibacillaceae > JAHEYG01. The sequence continues at coordinate 93,434 of JAGNIU010000010.1, read as the reverse complement.
TTTAAAGCCACTTTGCGCATTTATTCAATTTATTTTTTTCAAAAATTGCAGGTATCACAATAGTAGTTGAATATTTACGTGAATCAATCTCGCAATTCAATAAGTGATTTTCATAAACAGCGGATGTTGTTTTCAATAATAACTTTTGCGCAAAGGCATTTCCAAATATCTTACCCTGTAATCCGGCGTAACCTGATGAATAAATCAATCCGTAAATCTCACATTCCTTATCTATTGATAAAAATACATTTGGGTTTTCTGTTTTTTCTGTATTTATTACTATCACCGAGCCATTCACTTTGCAGTTTTTATCTAAAGAAATAGTACCCATTCCTTCGTTAATGATTTTACTTTTTTTCATTACAATCAATGATGAAGGGTATTTTAAAAAACAATTTTCTTCTAACAAAATGCTGTCACTTGCAATTATCTGCAGACTTCCTGTAAAATCCTTTTTTATTCTTACTTTTTTTGCCACAATCAATATATCTTCTAACTGCGTCGACTTTTCAATAATCACTTCATCACTGATCACCAGTTTCACATTTCCAATTAAAATGTTATTTTCTAACCGGACTTGGTTAGCTTGATAAATCGCAGTCTTTGATGTAAAAGAGTTATTTACCGTTTCAATATTTGTAATAATACTGTCCGTATTTGAGTTTAATCCCGTAACGCAAGTTTCAAGCTCCTTTAAAAACTGCAGTTTAACTTCAGGAATATTTTGTGGCGATTGCTTTATAAAACCTGAAATATTACCATCAGCCGAAAATCCCTGCCCTTCAATAAAGGTTGTTTTATAAGCTCCTTTTGGGAAGTAGCAGTAACCATTGAATTTAATAGTACCGGCTAAATTTATTGGTCGGCCCACATCACTCACCATGATCGCTGTATCCCTAAATGAACTAATTCCAAACAAGCCAACTTTCTTAATATATTGATGTCTGTTTTTTGTTTCGGTGGCAACTAGAGTAAATGCGCCCCATTGAAGTTTTTTTATTTTAATGGAGTCGTCATTAAAAGTGTTCTTTTTCCATTGGTAATTATCTTCCGGAATAAATGATTCAGATTGCGCAATATTGAAAGCACTTTCAATATTCCATAATAATTGCGTGTAACTAAGTCGGGTAATCGTTTCTCTGTGGTTGAAATATGATAAAAGGATAAAAACGCTGAGTATAGTTCCTATCAATATGCTTATGATTAAGGCAATGTACAGGGCACCGCCCTTTAATTTTTTCCTTAACATCAGCTAGTGGTCGACTGGGTGGTCTTTGATTCCATCGGCTCTGCTTTCTTTTCTTTTTTCTTAAACAAGCCCTTTAGTTTTTGACCAAAGGTTTTTTTCTCACTTGTCTTTTCGTCTTTATTATTGCTCTTTGGTTCTTTTTCTTTTTTTGGAGTTTTCTGTTTTTCTGCTTTCTGTTTTTTCAACTTTGGTAAAACCTCAACACCATTTTTATATTTTTTGGATTCTAAAATGTTTCCGTAAGAATCATATGTAGAGAATTTACCATCAAACAAGTCATTCTTAAAATTACTCTTGGCCATCAGCTTGCCTTTTTCATTATACATCATGTAAGTTCCGTTTTTTCTGCCATTCTTCCAAGTAATCACTTCCCTCAAAAGACCATTGCTATACCAGTATTTCCATTCTTTATGTTTAAGACCGTAATTAATTTGCCCTTGTTCCTTTAACTGATTATTTAAATAAAACGTTTTATAATACCCATGCAGCAAGCGGCCGTCATATCCGCCTTTAGTTTCTATGATTTTATTTGACTTATACCATAAATAGGCAAGTTCGTTATCTGTTTTCACTTTCTCCCCATCCCTCAGCATTTGTGTTTTTACAGTATACTCTTCATAATTAACGGTAATATCAAAAGCTTTCATATCTTCCGGCTCCGTAAATTTCTTTTGGGCAGGAGATAGTAAACTAATGAATATGAAAGCAATTAAAATCCGCATAGGAAGGGTAAATATATAAAAAAGAAGCCGTTTTTTACATAAATGCATAACATTTTAAGTCATTTGTTTTGCTACAATTTGTAGCAATTTGATGCTATATTTATTAACATTCTCCTATGAGACTTAATATATTTGTAACTTGGATTTCTATTTTAGCTAATATTTGACTTTTTAACTCAAATGCTTAAGGTACCGATAAAAACAGCTCCTTTTCAGGAACATCCGGTTGCTAATATCATGATTTCCGAACCTAATGAATTTGATGTTATTGCCTATGAAAACTTGCAACCTGATTTTATATTAAACGGCAATTTTAATCTTGAACAATATTGTCGATGTCTTTTGCAAAAACTTCTTACGTTAAACAAATCCAAAATCAAACCTTTTCTTCAATATCAGTGCGGTTTCATAAACAATCCATTTATTTGGTTAAATAAACTGGAAAAACTGATTGATCTGAACCGCGACCATTTCACTACGAAAGAACAAAATATAAAAATTGAAAAGGCACTAATGGTAATTGAGCTTTTGCGTCAGGAAATAGAATCTGGTAAACTTGTTCCCGCCAATCGTTTTAATTTTAATAACATTAAACAACAATTAAAAAATTATTCTGCTATTGAAGACAAACTGTTGTATTTGATGGAAACAAAAACAGAATATCTTCAAAACCGGCCGGCATTTACAAATCACAATGAAGTTCCATTTGATGAAAAATGCGAGTTAGAAATTATTCTTCTAAAAAACCAAAAACGGTTAGGCAAAAAGCGCGCAGAAGATTTTGGTTCTCAAACAAATAAAAGTCCCCTCGGTCCCCTCAAAAAGTCCCCGGCGTCCCCTGTAAAGTCAAAAATTAATACAAACCTCAACAGGTTTGTTGATATATTCTTTCGACTGATGCACGAAACAAAAGTAAACGGAAAGCCTGGACTTGAAGCACAGCCTCAAATTATCGCAGAAATGATTTCTGCTTGGTTTATTGATAAAGACGGTAACGAAATTTCTATTGAGACTGTGAAAACAATTTTGAAGCCTTCCAGAATAGAGAAGAGACCAAAAGGCAACTCAAAATTTGATTTGCTCTAATATCCTTTACCAAATATTTATAGTACTTTTAAAGTAGTGGTTGTAAAAAAAGAAAAAAGCCCTGAGATAATCCCAAAGCTTCTTTCTCCCTTTAATTGAACAGGAACAATTTCTTTGTTCCATGTCAAATATACAAAATCAAAATTATACTTTCTTTCAGGTAAGCTAACCTGCTTTAAATTCCCGCCTGATTAGCACTCTTTTACATTAAAAATAGTCCCCAGGGGACCACGAGGGGACTCGGGGACTTTTTTATTCAGACCACTTTTGCTGCATAATAATTTAAAACGCAGTAAAACATGGAAGCCGTAATCTTAACAAAGGAGCAATTCAATACAATGCTCGCCTCAATCGAGGAAATTAAATCAAAACTCGACAAACAAAACAAAAATCCGGAAGAAACATTTCTCGATAATCAGGAATTTCTTCTCCTGATGAAAATCTCAAAACGCACAGCGCAAACCTGGCGCGATGAAGGGAAAATCTCCTTCTCTCAAGTAGGCAATAAAATCTATTACAAATTAGCAGACGTAGAGGAGTTGCTTTCAAAACACTATATAAAATCCTTTAAAAAGTAATCTACCATGCAAAAATATAACGAAACTCTAAAAGACCTTACGTGGCCGGAATTATTGCAAGAGATTTCCGCAATCCTAGAACGCGATGCAAAAACTTTAGAATCAAACGTGAACTATTATAAAAAATTATTGGGAGATAGTAATTCTGATAAAGAACAAATAAATCGCCTCTTTGAAAAACTCCAGCTTGATAGATTGCGCCTTTCTTATTTCTCGGAATTGTTTTTCCGCTTGGATGACGTCAATTACAAATTCATGATAATGCATTTAGAAAGTTGCATCCAACAGGAAACACAAATTCAGAACCGAACACCTAAAGATTGGTCTGCGACCATTTATTATAAAAATGGTCAGATGCAAGTCTACTTCATGCCTCTTTCTTATTTCCAGTAATTTTTAATGTAAACCAAAATTAAATCCTTCTGAAAAAGCGGAGGAGTAAGGAGCTATTATGATTGATATTCCACCACCGCCCGATAAAAAGTTGATAAACCTTAACGGAGCATTAAAGCTAACAGAGAAGGGAATTGAGTCTCCGGCAAAGAAGTTGGATCGCCTTTTAGCTTCACAACAACAAATTCGTGAAAGCAAAGGCAAGCCCATTTCTTTCAGTCAGCCGATTCTATGGCAAAAAGAAAACCCGGTGTTCTTTCCTAAAACAATAAATGTTGTTCAGGGCAAAGCAGGTGTGCATAAATCACGTCTGGCTGAAACAATTTGCGCGGCCCTTTTAAAAACACCGGAAAGTAATCGGGATTTACTAGATTTTAAACGGAATATTTTATCCCGTTATGGAGTATGTTACGTAGATACGGAACGTAATCTTTCCGACCAGCTTCCTTATTCTTTACAACAAATTCAATTAAAGGCAGGGTTTCCAATTGAAGACCATCCTTATGGGTTCGATTACATCTCACTTTTAGAATTTGCCCGCGAGGAACGTTTTGAAATGCTCAACATGTATCTGGATTACATCCGTCAGAAATTTCCAATGCATTTGTTTATTGTACTGGATGTAATTACGGATTGTGTTTTCAATTTCAATGATACTAAGGATAGTATGAAATTAATTGATATGATGAATCAAACCATCAACCGTTACGATGTTACTTTTCTTTGCCTCATTCACGAAAATCCGGGCAGCACTGATAAGGCCCGTGGTCATCTTGGTACTGAAATTTTAAATAAAGCCAGTACGGTCATGCAAATCGGTTTTGAGAAAGATTCCGAAAATCACAACATCGATCTTATTAAAATAAATTATTTGAAATGCCGGAGCTCGCGCAAGCACGAACCGTTTTACGTTGAGTATTCTGATAAAGAGAAGGGATTGATTATAGCCGATCCAAACACTATTAAAGAATCATTCGACAGCCGTAACCAAAAAGCGGCGCTTGATGAAACCATTGAATTGATAGCAGGTTTTTTAAGTGAGCCTGTAAATAAATCCGTACTCATTGAAAAACTATGTCTTGAAATGAATTGTAAAGAGCGCACAATTGAATCAAGATTAAAATCAATCATAACACACAAATTAGTAATTCCCGATGCAAACGGCACTGTGCGTAACCTTTGCAAACGTCAGGAAGGGAAGGAGGTGATTTACTACTTATCCAATTGAAAACAAAGCAACTAAGAACGTTTGCAAGTTTGCAGACCCCTATATATGGGTATGCAAGTATGCAAACAAAAAAACAAAACTCTTTCAGGAGTGTAAACTGAAGCAATTAAAACCATAGTTATTAACTATTAAAAACAAAATCAAATGAAAAATTCAAAACCAGAAAACGGTACTCCTGAACCTGTACCAAACTACGAACAACTTGAAAAAGAAAACAAATTAGTACTATCCTACCTTACCGTCCGAAAGCTCATTGGCATATTGGGTTTTTTCTTCCCGCTAATTTTAGTACTTGGTTCTATAATTATAGGAAGCTGTAAGGAAATACAAGATTCCATCAGCAACTATTACCATACCAACATGCGTGATGTGTTTGTTGGTTACGTCTGCACGCTGTCAATATTTATGTTCTCCTACAAAGGATATGATATAGCCGATAGGATTGTTTCGATGCTTGCCGGTATATTCGGCGTAATCGTTGCTTTAATGCCAACAAACTTAAAAATTATTCGTGGCATAATTCCGCATTGCAATATTTGGTATGATGTTGAGCGGCATTCTGTAATCGGTGTAATCCATCTGATTGCTGCAGGATTATTTATTTTAAGCATGGCTTATTTCACACTTTTTCTTTTTACAAAAGGAGAAACACATCCAACACCGGAAAAGATAATCAGAAATCTAATATACAAAACCGCAGGGTACATAATGCTTTCCTGTATAGCTATCCTAATATTCTTTTTCATTCTTCCCGACACTGTTACCCAATCCTTTCTCAAATACAAACCTGTTTTCTGGCTCGAAACCATCGCATTCGTAGCCTTTGGCTTCTCATGGCTGGTAAAAGGCGGTTTATTTTTCAAAGACAAAATCTAATAACATTAAAAACAATTAAAATGAAGAAATCAATTATCATACTCGCAATTATTACAATTCTCACCAACAATTTATTTGCCTGGGGAAAACGCGGCCACGAAATCGTAGTCCAAATAACAAAACATTATTTAGATAAATCTGTACTTAAAAAAGTGCAAAATTATTTAGGTAAAATATCTTTCGAAGAAGCAGCCATCTGGATGGATAAAATCAAAAGCAACCATTCGTACTATTACATGAAACCTTGGCATTACATTAACATCGACCGCGATGCTACCTATGTAAAAACGAGGGAACCAAACATAATAAATGCCATGGAAGAAGCGATTACAAACTTAGACATTAACTCATTTCGTTCTAAAGAAGCCATTAATTTCAACTTAAAATTAATTTTTCATCTCATTGGTGATTTACACCAGCCATTGCACGTTGCTTATCCGGATGATCGTGGTGGCAACTACGCACAGGTAAAATTCCTGAAAAAGAAAACCAACCTGCATTTTGTTTGGGACGAATCTATTATTCAGTATAGCAATATCTCCGCGGTCGATTGCATAAAACTAGGAAACATGCTCTCTACCAAAGAAATAAAATCCATTCAACAAATTAATCCTGTTGTATGGCTCAATGACAGCCGATCTTGTTTATCCCAGATATATGCTTTTAAAAATGGCAACATAACCGTAAGCTATATCAAAACCAACATGCCTTTAGTCAAAAAACAACTTCTCAAAGCTGGTTTAAGATTAGCTGCGGTATTAAACAAAGTCTTAAAAGAATAAGTAAGCGATATGGTTGAAAGATTGTGGCGTAAATTTAATTAATAAAAATATTATAATTCTACAAATCAATCTTTCAACCATTTCTGTTCAAAACACAACCTCATTTCACTTATATTTTATCTTATCTTTATATAACAAAATTTCAAAATGAAAGAACTAATTGAACAATACGACATCCCGGTAGAGCAGAGGCAAGTTGATATCATTCACATTTTAAATGATGGTCAAGTAATAATTTCTAAAAAGGAATTTGAAACTGTTCAAGAAAAATTCACTTGGGTAAATCGTAATCAAATAACAGTCCTTGTTCTCGAATTGCGTCCGCAAACAGATTCTTCCCGCAAATCCATCATAGCTATTTTCGAAAACCACGAAATCAAAACCTTCCCTAATATCTCCAAAAACTTCACTAAATACAATTTGCTGAATAAATCAGCTTTGTAAATAAGAGCATCTATTTTTTAAAGTAAATAATTTCGTTCATAAATTCCTTATTTAAGGATTCTTCTGCTGCTTTCTGTATTCGATTTTTATCTGCCTTACCTAATTCATTTGAAATACTATTACTGCCGTTAGAAGGGTCATAAATTGCAGTAGAATGAATATATTTTGAAAGATCTTCCAAAACATGCAAAAAATTTCTTGCTAAAAATTTTCTCGTTGACCATTTTCCTTTTAAAGCTTTAATCACATACATTTCTAAATACATGGAAGGAAAAACTAAACCATTTAAATCTCTCCATATTTTCATAGCAAGTATCTCGTTAATTCTCCCCGATTCAATTACGTATTTAATATGCTTTTTTACATTGGTCTCAATTCTATCCTGATTTTCTTCCCTATGCATGTATAATGTATGTCTTTGTCGGGACCGAGGTTTCTTTTTGCCCGGCACCAAATCAATTTGCAATCCATAATATGTAACCCTTACAGAAACATTTTGCCGTCTGAAAGTTATTTTTTTAACACTAAACATTTCTGCCAATGAATGGAAATTGTCCTCAAGCCTGTCAGACATTCCGGCTTTTAAAGAAATGAATAAATCCAAATCAGAACTACCAATTAAAGCCGTGCCTTTCGCAGAGGAGCCTGCAACGAACACTTCAGAAAAATCGTTTCCCGCCCATTCTATAATATGCTTTATTAAAGATTGTACATGACCGTTATCGATACTTATGGGGGTTGCTTTTTTTTGGTCTATTATCTCCTGTATATAGGTATTCAGAGATTTTGATTTGTCTTCTTTACTTACAATTTTATGCATATTATTGTGAATTAAGTGAATCAATATATTTATTAATATCAATCGGTCTAACTGTACCCAATTTTTGCAACTCGGCAGTAAGCTTCAGGAAAAAGTATATAAGAGTTTCATTATCCGCACTAAAATTAATTGTTATTCCATTTTCACCTGTCACTAAAAAAGATTGATTTTTTAATACGCACCCGATATTCAAAAATTGTTTATCCTTTAGTTTAGTAATTGCCTCCTTAAATGGAGTACTATCATTAAGTTTGTCAGTCCATTTTCCATCTAAACTCAAAAAGCCCCCTAATATTTCGAATAATTGAGGAGGAGGTTTAACCACACCTTTATCAACAACAGGTGCTGTTGTTCTTTCTAATTTCCTTACACTTTCTATTTTTTTTCCTGCATATTCGATGTGTTTTTTAGTTATATCTTGTTTAGCTTCAAACACTGCATAAACACTTTCAGCCGGTATATATTTTACGCTGTTTTTGTTTAAAACGAAGGGGGTGTACTGTTGATCATAAATAACTATATCTATAGCATCACTTTGGTTACCGTGATAGTCTATAACTTTGGCCTTATCAACACAATATCGCTTTGGCAAATAGGTTCTGAGAAAAATTATCCATTCATTTTCCGAACCGTCACCCATTGTAGGCGCGTGATCAACATTTTCTCGAATCACATCCAAATTATCAATCATTGATTTTTGAAGCCCAAGGAATAGCGATCGGAGGTTTAGTTTTTCATTTGCCTTCTTCGCTTTGGTGCTTCTTTTTGTAGCTTTTTTCATTTAAATTATTTAGTTTATAGTGTTATATATTTATGAATTGACCCTTTATATTGTAAATAAAAATTGAAATCGTATTCCTTTTTTGAATTACTTACGATCAAAAGAATAGGGTTACTAATATTTACATCATTGTGTTCAGCAATTTCCTTCATAGCTTTTCTATCGGTTCCGCTTGGCTCCGCCGGCATATCCGGATGGGTGTGCCATTCACCAACATAAATTAATTTTTCCTCTTTATTGTATAACTCTTCAAGTTTTTCTGTTAACCCTTCAATTCCTCTATCAAAATAATACCTCGATGAAACATATTTTATAGGTAATAGAATCTCAGAAATAATACACGTTTTTAAATCAGGCGCGTATTTACCAATTAATAGTCCGCCAAACTCGGCTGGATAATGCTCCATCCCGATTGAATACATCCTGTCAAGTAAAGATTTCTCCACTTGTATTTTTAAACCAATATCAACACACTCTAATTTCAAAACTGCTTATAATTAATATTAATATTTTCGCCAACTCTTTTTTCCAATATAAAATTTCGTAGTGGCTTGTCATTTTCAAAACATTGATTTATCTGTTGTATGGCTTGTTGTACCATTATAGCAATGTCATTATAAGACGCCTTAAAAGTGGGGCTCCAGCACCCTGTTGGGTTGTACAAATCTTCCACGTCAGAATCAATGCCTGCAAATAATTCATTCATCCAATTATATAAATTTGGCTTAGTAACACAAACTAGTTCTTTTGCCTTATTTGTTATTGAGATGTTTATAATTTCGCTTTTTGGATTTAATCTATCAAGAATAAATGCTAAGTCATTATCCGTACTGCAATCAAAAATAAAATCAAACTGTTCTAATGATTCTTTTATTTGGGTGTCGTGAAAACCACTATTGATAAAATCTTTGATTGCATCTGTAAAAAACTCATACGGTTTCACATCAACAAATGGTGAGATTTCAATAAGAGTTTTCGATAACTCAAGAACTTTACCTGTTAACCCAGTCTTGAAAAGATATTCTGATCGACAAACATTTTCAGGTTCTTTAATGTCATAATCTGTTACCGTTAAGGATTTACAACCTCCGCGGGCTAACGTGGTTGCTAATTGGCTACCTAAAGCGCCAACTCCAACGATCAAAATCTTACTATCCGTCAATTTTTTATTTAATGAGCCTCTGCCAAAAAAGTATTTGTAAGAAACATTTCTGGTTGCCATCCAGTTCATCGGCATATCATAAAAACGTCCAACATATGTTTTTGTTCCGGGTAGTTTTTCTCCATAATTTGGGACATCAATTACATCTATAGCAACACACTGCCAATGAACTTCATTTCCGGGCACTTCGTATCCAACAAACATAAACAAAGGCTTTGAGCGATCTTTTTTAGGTATTTCCGTTTGAAACTTATAAAGAAAATCCATAAATGATGCGTCAACATAAGGTTCCAAATCCAACCAATTATCTATAATGAATCGTTTGTGTTTCGCTGGAGAGTCTTCGATGTACAAATAAATTCCAACACCTTTTGGTAAAACATCGTAGAATTTGCTCCATTTACATTTGGCTACTTGGGTACTGGTTGTAAAACTTTGCACAAGTAGAGTATTAATTCTGATTTTTTCGTGAGCGCCATCCACCATAAACCCGCATTCACAGTATCCAAATTCTCCTTTTTTAAATCTGTAATCCACCTCAGTAAATAAAAAAGTAAACCTGGTGTTATCAATATCCCCTTGCTTTACAATAAGATGTTCATAATGAATATCACCTTCTTTCTTTAAGTAATATTTATTAATCCATTGTTTTAGCGAATCGAAATCACTTATAATTTTTGTTTTTAGCTCGGGATTATGCTGCGTATGTATACAAACATGCCCATCGCTCATTACATGGTTATACTCAATCAGACCTTTATTGATAAATTTTATTGTTTCTGTATCGTGTACCTGAAAAGGATATTGCGGATAAATAACAAGCTCAAATGGTAATTTTACATCACCAACTGCAATAATAATATTGCCAGTGATAAGCGCCCCTTTTATAGTAAGGGGTTCGCTTATTTCTACACCAGCAATAGTTTTAATGCTTGCTATTATTTCATTCAATCGCTCTTCCATTATCCAAATCGGGTTGCTGGCGGTTTAGAAACACCTTCTTTTTTTACGCCATAAGTATTTTCACTTTTTTCCTCACATGGATGCTTTGAATTTATTCTGAAAAAACTGCTTATATGATCCTCGTTTTCAGTAATACGGTCGATCATGTTTTTTACATCATCGCTCAGCGTCGATTTCTCCAAATCAGATAATGTGTCTGCTACTTCATTCCCGCTATTCCCTGGGTCTGGTAAACTTACCGTTTTCGCATTGTCCTTAATATACTCAAGCACAATCTTAAGCTTTTCCCATAGATCACCTGTAATGGTTTTGGCATCGAATGCTTTTATAGTAATAAGTTCAATAAAAAAAGACTTCGGACCTGCGCCCCTACCTATTTTCCAAATTTTGAGTAATCGGATAATTTTGCGGATTGAATCTTTTTCTGCTGTAGCGCGATCTCTTATGTTTTCAATTTGAGCATGAACATTCGTAAGTAAGTGGTCTGAACCTTTTTCAATTTTACCAAATTGCTCATATACATAAAGATTAAGTCTTTTATCTTTATCGTATTCATCTTGGTTTAGTTCACGACCTGGCACCACATCTACTTTAACGATTTCCCCCTCAACTAAAAATTCTAATCCAATTGACACCTTTTGTTTTCTAACAGTAGCTAACGACTTATACTTCTCGTATAAGAAATCGTAAACTGCGATATACATTTTTTCAAGCGTATCGTATGAATTACGCTTAAACGGAACCATTAAGTCAAAATCGAATTTTGTATTTACGGCTGTATTTTTTGCATAAGAACCTGAATTAAAAGGAGCGTACATGTCAGTTCCGAACTTTTCTTCCAAAGCCTCCTTTATTTCTTTTCTCTTATCAATGTGCTTTTGTAAAAAGCTTTCTTCCTTGCTTATTTTATGCGAGCTAAGTACGCAATCTAGGTGTTTGTTTTTATCTGTTGCCATTTTTATTTTTTTAAAGTTTGTGTGTAAGATTCACCGCAAGACGCATACCAATTATCATCCCATGTCACCGAAACGCATCGTTCCAGTTTAATTTTTAACTCTAGGCAAATTGCCGTTAAAGTATCGTGCGCTTCTTTTGGGGTTTTAGTTAGATGATGAAGACATGTTTCTGGAAAATAAATAATTTCACAATTTGTAATTCCTGGGATTCGATCCTTAAATCCCTTCTTAAGCATTTCTGCTTTCACCTCTGTTTGTTTACCGTTTACATCGTAAGTAATAATTGATGGCATCTTTAATCTTCTTTTTTCAATTTTTGTCCCAATAAAATTGCGCGGTCTATGCAGGACATATAGCCGGGTTAATTTATTTGGCTGTTTTGGGAAGGGGTAAGAAAAATTTTGTAGGAGAAAAAAATTTCTATATTTGCAATCACAAAAAGGCACCAACCTTGTTTTGAATTAACACTGAACAAGGCTTGCTATATAAAAAAAGCGCTTTTATAGATTTCGACGGTCCGTAAGGCGCTTTTTTATTCTAGCAAAGGTATAACTGCAACTATTATGCCAATTAGCTGATTTTAGAGTGCTTACCAGCTTTTTAACCTTTTTTAAGACTTTCTGTCAGATTTATGTAAGACATTCTATGGTAATTGACACTGACAATCTTTCACTGTCCATAAATTACTACAATTCATAGCATTATAGCCGTTAAACCCCATTATACCAAATTCGTTTGATCTTCTTATATATAACTTTTATATACCATTTTAGTATACTTTTATTATATATTAAATATTTATACTAATTTAGTATATTATTATTATATTTGTATATAATTATACCAATTTAGTATAGTGGAAACACCAACAAACATAGCTGCCTTTGTGAAGTTTAACCGCGAAAAGCTTAAACTTACTCAGGAAAAACTCGCCGAAATATCTGGTGTCGGTATACATTTTATCCGAAATCTCGAGCAAAACCGTGCAGGTTTACGTTTCGATAAAGTTAATCAGGTACTGGCCGTGTTCGGTTTTCATTTAGCGCCTAGTGCAAACGCACACGATCCTTGGCAAATATGGAAAGATTTTTTAGGCCAACCGGTGCGGATTTTAAAGTACGATGGTAAAGAAGTTATTGGTTTTTTAATGGAGCCTGTTCGTGACGAGAAAAGCAATATTGTTGCGTGGCAGGTATTGCCCAACCCCTTGGCTTTAGAATGGAAGGAAACAAAAAATAATTCTCTTTATGTAGAAGTCAAACAAGCAGATATTAAGGAAATCCATCCGCAAACACTATGAAAAGGGGAAAAGTAATATTTCAGGAAGCTCTCGCTGGTCATGTATGGCAGGATGAAAATGGCTATTGGTTCGAATACACAGAGGAATATTTTAAAAACCCGGTTAACGGTTCTATAAGCCAAACGTTACCGGTTACTCAAAAAAAGCACCACGACCCAAAATCAATGCTCGCTTTTTTCGATGGCCTCATACCGGAAGGTTGGTTACTCGACATAGCATTGGATAATTGGAAAATGAAAGAAAATGATAGAATGGAACTCCTACTTACAGTCTGTAAAGATTGTATCGGTGCGATTAGCATAGAAAAAGAATAAAAATGAAACTGAGCAGATGTTTATATTGTTATCAGGAATTGACAGAAGAAGATTCTGGCTTTCATCCGAAGTGCAGTAAAGTTTTTTTTGGCACTGCTATTCCGCCTTCATTGTCATTAAGTAAAGATGAACTGGATAAATTAGCTAAAGAAATTATCAAAAAAAGCATAACTATTCCTGGGGTGCAGCCCAAACTATCACTTAATCTTCAAAAAAATACAGAAGACCCTAAAAAATCACGCTTAACTATTGTTGGTTTGTGGGGGGAGTACATTTTAAAACCGCAATCCGAAAAGTTTAAAAACCTTCCGGAGAATGAAGATTTAATAATGCACTTGGCGGAGATTGCAGGTATAGAAACCGCAAAGCATACCTTATTAAAAACTGAAGCAGGTGATTTAGTTTACCTCACAAAAAGGTTCGACCGTCTTAATGGTAAAAAGGTTCCCATGGAAGACTTTTGTCAGTTGGCAGGCCAATTGAGCGCAGATAAGTATAAAAGTTCAATGGAAAAAGCCGGAGCTCTGATTCAAAAGTACTCTTCAACTCTATACAGAACTACTGATACCATTAAGTTTTTTGAGATTGCACTCTTTTCTTTTCTTATTGGTAATTCAGATATGCATCTAAAAAACTTCTCCATAATTAAAGATGCAGAAAACCAATATAAACTATCTCCGGCATACGATTTATTGTCAAGTAATTTAGCAATGCCGGCCGATAAAGAACAAACTGCATTAACACTTCACGGTAAAAAAAATAGATTGAGAAAACCCGATTTTCTTTCACTCGCCGCAAAGCTTGGCATATCAGAACCTATAGCCGAAAAAATAATCAGCAGGTTTAATAATTCAATGCTTAAAGAATTTGAAGGGTTTGTGTCAAAAAGTTTTATGCCGGCAGAAACACAAGAAAAATTTATTATACTGATGCACTCACGGTTTAATGTATTGAATTAATCTTTATTACTCCTCTGTAAAAAATTCAATATCTAAATCGTCTGTTCTCTCATTAATTAGATCAGTAATATCCTGTAATCGGTATATCTCTGAATATAGACCGCCCATCTTAGTGTATAGTGAATTCGTGTAAGCCTCAATGTAATTTTTCCAAAGCTCTTGCGACCGTTTAAATTCTTGCAGGTCGATAGGGATATCAAAAACAGTATAAGGCTTTTGTTCGATTTTTTTAATCGTTTCACTTAGTTTTTGTAAAGCTTCATTGTAATTTTTTAAAGCATTATTCCTTAAATCCTCATTAGAAAGTAAGCTTTCAGGATACAAAATAGAGTAAGTATAATTATATACTTGGTAAATAAACGCTCTAACACTTTTAAACAGTTGTTCTACTTCTAATCCGGATAAATTTAATTTAGTTGACATCTCATGACAAATAATATGTCTGAGTTCAAAAACCCTGAAAAGATCTTTTTTTATTCTTTCATAATTTGTTCCAAAATCCTTAGGGTGCGGTCCTTCAAAACCCGAATAAACACTTTTTACGCTATATCTTATCAACTCTTCCTTAAATTTCACTTTTAGTATTACATCGAAGTGGTTAAGAATGATGTCATATTTTGAAAAGGATAATTGATGAGCTAATAATTCCCCAATTGAAAACTCCCTTCTTTGCAATCTGGTCATTTCTTCAAAATCAAACTTTGTTTCAAATAACGTTCGAGAATTTTCTAAGTATTTAGAATCAGCTTTTATAAGTTTCGCAATTGTTGATCGGAAAAATGATTCCATGGTGGCTACTAATGCCACTGGTATATATTTTAATAGTTCTTCACGCTCAGTCCCAACATGTAAGTCCAGCGTGACAATGCAGTCCTGTATTTTATCAAGTTTTGCATGTATTTTACTGTAGCTCTCAAATTCCTTTCTGGTTTTCAAATTCAGTATTTCAGCCGCTATATTTCTTTTTTTCTTTTCCATTTTTCTTCTTTCTACTTAAAGATAGGCATTTTAAATAAAATTATTTCAGACAAAATCATTTCGTCTCCGAAGCAGGTAAAGCGGTGTGCCCAAAAGCCCGCCAAGCAAAAAAAGCGCCAAGCCATTATAAAATTTGCCCGTTAATTTCTGGAAGCAAAATTTATAATGCCCGTTGGGTGCTTCGCAGCTTGTCACATTTTTTGCTGTTTGTCGGGCTTTCGGTCACGGCAGCCTCCTCATGTTCTTAAAGCAAATTCGCCGTCTGCGCTCCATTAAAGTGTCAATCGCAGCACATGAAAAAAAATGTGTAGACGAACGGCCACTACCATTGCACACAGCCGTCAAATTCGCTTTAAGCCCATAGGCTGCCAGTGTTAAGGCAAGCCTGCAGGGCAATTTGGGCTTCGGTATAAAATATATTCAAACCTCTTGTTGGCAGATAATTTATTTTGTAGTTTGTATATAATTTATCCCTCGTGTTACAGGCGCGTGGCATTGGATAAGGCAGATAATTAATTTTATTTGCCACGCTGGCAACATAAGCGCCATCCGCCCTCCCTTAATTCCGGGACTCCCATGGCGCCACCCAAATTGCTGCTTGCAACAGGCTTGCCGCACAAAACGGTCGTAAAGCCATTGCACATAAAACAAATCAGCATTTCATTACACAACATCTTCAATCCTAAATAAAACTGTAGGCAATGGCTTTACAACCGTTTTCCCAACCGCACGCTCAGGGCTGTTTTTACCTGCAATATGAAAATAGCGAAAGAGGTTTTCCGGTATAAGATCATAAAAGGGCACGAAGTAATTTGGTATTTTCTAGTATATTTGATTAGGAATGAACTCAAAAGAAGTTAATAAGCTAGAGATACACTATTATCTCAATGATGACTCCCATGCCATTGATGCATACATTAGACATAAATGCGATGCAGAGATTCTAGCAATTATCAAAGAACTGATTTCGGAGTTTGGCGGTAACATCGATGTACTTAATGAGATTCCATCTGAAGGTGGATGGAAAGACTTCGTAAAGATTATAAAAAAGAATAAGGATGTGCTTCAAATAGGAATTGGGACAGCTACCTTAATCGTAATGATTCTGCAAGCAATATTCACTAACACCAATACTGCTGATCCGGACCTGATAAAAAAACAACGTGAATCTTTGAATCTGGATGTTGAGTTGAAAAAACTTTCCATCGAAAAAATTAAAAGAGAACTTGAAGAGGGGAAGAAACCGGAAGACGTTCTTAAAGACTCAATTAAAATATTCAGTCAATCATTGAAAACTGTTAAGAGGCGATCTAATTTCTACACAATCCTTAGAGATTATCCAGAGGTTAATCAATTTTCCTCTACAACATATCTTGATGATAAAGTTGCTGGCAAAGAGTCTATAGTTGAAAGAAAGGATTTTCAGAAATTTATTTTGAATTCGGATGAATTGTCTATTATTGAAGATGACACAGCTATTATAGAAATTGTAGCCCCAGTACTCGGATATGGGCAATACAATTGGCGTGGTTTTTATAAAAACGATTCCATTAGTTTTAGTATGGAAGATGAAAAATTTCAGCAATCCATTAGTAATAAGGAAGTATCTTTTCAAAAAGGATATTTCATGCTTTGTTTACTCGAATATAAAAGAAGATTAAATGATAAGGGAGAAATCGAAGGCTATGATTATTCAGTTCCAATTGTAATCGGTCAAGTAATTGGAGAAACAATTACTGAAACACCTCAAGGTAAACGTTATAAACGTATCAAGAAACTTCTCGAAAATCAACTAGATATTGATTTTGAAAACGAAGATTAGCTTTGGTTGTTCGCAAAACTAAATAAATCATTTAATGATTTTCAATGCTTTTGTTCTTCAGCGGTAATATTTGCAAACATTTATAGTTCTTAGCTTTTATGCTGTTAATCTTTTACTGACATCTGTCTTTTTTTATTTCATAGTTATTTAAATATATCTCAGATTTGTTGGTATAAATATAAAAATCAAAAAAGCAAGCAAAGGTAAGTCTGGGCCCTGGCGGATTGTCAAGGTCAAGACAAGTTTTGTAAAAAAAATCTCCACACCCCTTTAATCCTAATTAACTTCTTTCTTCAAAAAAACACTCTCACTTTCAAAAAACATTATTGAAAGGGGGTAGTATTTTTTATTGCAAAAACCTTGAACAACCGCCGTTCCCAGCCTTGGTAATCTGCTTTCTTTTTTAATTTTTTCCCGGCATTTCGTCGGGTTTTTTGTGTTTTTTCTTTGTGTTCAAACTAGTTGGGTTCAGGTAAGCACGCTAAAAGTTAAAGAAGCCAAGTGTGTAAACCAAAATCTAGCAATATGCAAAACAACAAAAATCAAAATCCAAAAAATCAAAGGCGCTTAAAGGTTTATAAATCTTTTCGTCCAACAGTAAACAGGTATGTTTCTGAGCCTGAAATCCGTTTAAAAGGTAAATGGCTAAAAGAACTCGGCTTTGTTCCTGGTCAGTGCATCGCGGTAAAGCATGAAAATAAATGTTTAACCATAACCGTTGTTGCCCATGCTTAATATTAAAACTCACAAAATGCGTTACACATATATGCAACCGCATTTTTATATTTTGTCAAAGGGCAATAACAGCGGCAAGCCAATGGAAAAAGCTTGCCCTAATTGCTTTGTGTGTTTATGTAAAAGTGAAGAAGAAAAGCATCGTTTATACTGGCTTTTTTACGGACTGTGGCAAGGGATGTTTTTTCATCCCTTTATTACTGGCTCGGTTATTCCTTTTATTAGGCTTGATGATTTAAAGAGGGTAGCAAAAGAATCACTCGCTAAAATTGAATTAAACCCTCAGCAATTCACTAAAAATATTGAGGCTATGCAAACCCTCAACCAACACGGCGAAGCTATTACCAAGCAAATTAAACTCATTAAACAAGCTAAAAAAGCATTGATGTACCAAGTATTAAAATAAATCTTAAGTAATAGCAATACGAAAAGATTAATCTGATTATTCATTAATAAAAAAGCCGTCCGATTTTGGGCGGACGGCTTAACCTTTTTTTAAGCGATTAGGAACGCTTTCGTGACCTGAATAACCATTTCAGCAAGAGCGAAACAGAGAAGCTTACAACGGCTCCTAATGCTGCGAGGATAACTGTTTTTAAAATATCTGCTGAACCTATGTTCGCAATGACGGTCAAGGCCGTTCCTGAAACAGTTCCTGCAATCGTTCCGCCTGCTATATGATGATTAGTTGACATGATTACGCTTCGATTTCAGAAGTTTTGTGCGTGTAATAACTTTCGGTATTAGCACATTTTGCATCACAACTGTTCTCAATTTTTAATTTGAGCCAGTCTTCTTCTTTTACAATTGCGCCTTTACCACCGAAAACGGTTTTAAGTTTGGCATCTGTTGCGATTACATCAACTAACTCTTTTTTATCAGTCAGTAAACGCCCTTTGATTTCCAAATCCACTTCTGTGGTTTGTTCGCCCGTTCCTTTTGCAGCGGAGTTATAATTAATCTCCATTTGCGCTTTTCCGCAATCGCCACCGCGGAAAGTTAAGGTGTCCTCACTTTTAATTTCAGCACACTCAGCGGCTGTTTTAGTGATTTCTCCTTTAGCTTCCATTACGTTACCGTTCTGGTAGTTAATCGCTTTTACTTTTACCACTGCTGTGAAGCATGGTTTTAATTTATCTGTTTCCATTTTTTATTTTTTTAAATTATTGATTTAAATTTCAGGTTCCATTGCTTTGAAGTTTTTCAGTAAAACACTTTCACGAATCAATTCTGTTTTTGTTTTACAAAGTACTTCTACATCAAGTTCGCCTGTTTCTTTTTCTCTTTCATCGCATTCCATTTTGATGTTTATTAAAATGGTGATGCAATTACTTTTTGGTTTAATGTAACTCCAAAGTTTTTTTAGAACTCCGGAGCTACATACTTTGGTTGTCACCTCAGTTTTCATTGTTCAGGACCTTCAACTACAGCCTGGCTTACCGCAACGGCAACACTGCCGGCTGCTATAAGATAGCCTCCAACAGTTATTACAATTGCAGGTAGGGTTACAGGTGCCGCAATAATTGCACCACCTGCAGCTACCAGAGCCAATCCAACGTTCCTTACTATTTTAAAAAACTTCGGCGTAGGAGATTTAATTCTGTCAAGAATGCTTATTCCGTTATTGGTTTTTTCCTTGTTCATTTTTCCCTCCTGTTATGCAACCTCAATAATGCTTAATGCATTATGCGCTCCGTTTTTAAGTGAATATTGAATAGTGTTTACCATTTGGAAGAATTCAATTTGTAATAAATACAAATCGGTTCCCGGACCTGCCGGTACTCCTGTGGGTGTTAATACAATGTTGCTACTTGTGCCATCAATTGGCAGATTCACAGCATTCGTTTGAAACACCTGTACGATTCCTGTTGCAAAATCGATGCGTGCCCAAGCTCCTTTAACCGTCATGTGCGTTGCTCCCGGAGGGAAAGCAATTTCATTAATAGGTACGAGACCATTAATGGTAATTACTCCTGTACCGGTATTCACCGCAAAGGGATTAAACAAGATACTTCCTAAAATTGCTCTGATATTAAAATTAAAGCCTTTTAAAAGAGCTTTAGCTGTTGGTAATGCAATTGCTACACCAACATTTCTTGCACCTCTTACAGAGGTTGCATCTAAGTTTTTAATATCAGTCATCAGCTTGGTTAATCGTGCAACAACACGATTATCCGCAGCGGTTAACAACATAGGTCGTATGGCGTCACGCAAAATTTTACCAGAATTTGCAGATGAGCCGAATTCAGCGCCGTTCTCACGCGTGCGGATGAAGGCAGGATCGTTTAAAATCCTTTCTCCGTCAACACCACCTTTTTCACGGGCTAAATGGCCATCCTGCGTTTTGTAAAAGGAAATATCTCCTATTTTTCCTTTTAGCTTTATGATTCCTTTTTGTCTTGCCATTTTAATTGTTTTTAAATAATTAATTTTTGATTTGCGAACCCAAAAGCTGCAGTCATTCAGGTAAGGTCATTCTTTTCATATCGCGAATAGAATCGTTTGACATTACAAAATTAGATTGGAATAAAACGCGTTTTACAAACGCTGGTGTGTATGCACCGCTACGTAATTCTTTGCAGTAAAAAATGCTTGTTTAAGAGATAAGGCAAGTTTTAGCCCACTATGAAGCCCAGATAAAGTATGAGTGAATGTAAAGGAGAGAAAACTAAAGTTTTAGGAGGAAATTTATTAACAATAAAAAATGTTTTACCTATGTTTAACCTAAAAAGAAAAACCCCAGTGTTTACTGGGGTTTCAGAGCATTATTGCGGTCCGGACGGGACTCGAACCCGCGACCTCCGCCGTGACAGGGCGGCATTCTAACCAGCTGAACTACCGGACCAAAACCCAAATTACTTTTGGGATTGCAAATGTACTAATTTAAATGAATCTCCAAAAAAATTATTTGCATTACATGCTTGTTATTTGGCGGGCATGGTCGGCCGCTTTTACATCAGTAATTACATTTTTAATGTTGCCTTCGAAGCCAATTACAAAGGTTGTTCTTAATAAACCATCGTAAATGCGGCCAAATAATTGTTTCGGACCCCAAACATCATAAGCCTTAATGATATTTTTATCAGTATCGGCAATTAAAGGGTAGGGTAAACTGTATTTGCTTGCAAAACGCTCATGAGAATCAACGCCATCCGGACTAACACCAATTACCTGGTAGTTATTGTCGCTTAGGTATTGAAATTCATCACGTAAGTTACAGGCTTCAATGGTGCAAGTTTCGGTATCATCTTCAGGATAAAAGAATAATACAATATTTTTACCCGGAAAATCTAAAGAAGTAATACGGTTACCATTTTGATCAACACCTTCAAAAAATGGAGCCGGATCGCCTGCTTTTAAATGCGTAACGTGTTTTTTAAATGTTTCAGTTGTTGGTGTATGATTTGTTGAAGTAGTTGCGTTTTGTTCTACCGCTTTCACAATTTCAGCTACAACTTTAGCTTTAACTGCTTTTGCAATTGGCTTCCCGCCTGCCTGACGGGCAGGTTTAGCAACCGCTTTCTTTACTTTTTTAGGCGCTGCTTTTTTCGCTTTTTTAGGAGCGGATTTCTTCTTCGCTACTTTTTTTACAACTTTCTTTTTCGCAGTTTTCTTTACCGCTTTTTTCTTTGCTTTCGCTTTCCCGCCTGCCGGACGGGCAGGTTTAGGAGCGGCTTTTTTCTTAATAACCTTCTTTTTACCTGTAGCTTTTTTGCCTTTAGCTTTCACCACTTTTTTCTTTGTGGCTTTTGTCTTTTTACTTTTTACTTTCGACTTTTTACTTTTCTTCGCCATCGTTTTATTTTTTTAATGTTAGTTTTTTATTTGGTTTAACCCGTTGGATTATTTTGTACTAAATGTATTATTTTAAATCCTACGGGTTGAATAATATTTACACCATTTAGTTAATGGACACTCAGAACATTTTGGAGACCTTGCAAGGCATGTATATCTCCCGTGTAAAATTAACCAGTGATGTGCTCTTGGTACCAGTTCACTTGGTATAAATTTAATGAGTTGTTTCTCTGTTTGCAAGGGATTTTTAGCATTGGTTGTTAACCCTAATCGTGCTGATACTCTAAAAACGTGGGTATCTACCGCCATAGCAGGCTTATCGTATACAACTGAGGCTATTACGTTCGCTGTTTTGCGTCCAACCCCAGGTAATTTTACCAGTTCATCAATTTCGCTAGGTACAATACTTTTAAAATCGTTAACAAGCATTTTAGCCATTCCCACCAAATGTTTGGCTTTATTATTGGGGTAAGAAATACTTTTTATATAGCTGAAAACTGTGTCGCTATTGGATGCTGCAAGTACTTCTTCATTGGGAAAAGCCTCAAATAGAGCAGGAGTAACCATATTCACACGTTTATCGGTGCACTGAGCTGATAAAATAACCGCCACTAATAATTGATATGGATTTTTATAATGCAATTCAGTTTCAGCAACAGGAACATGTGTCTTAAAATAATCTAAAATATGTGTATAGCGCTCCTGCTTGGTCATAAATGAAAAATAATCCTAAATGTAAACAAGGTTTTTATTTTTATGCCTAATTTTAGGCTAATATAATATGAATATAAAAGCACAATATCCTTTCCTTTTGATTTTAGTTTTTTTGGCTTCTTGTTCCAATCCCGATAAGGAAGTGAAGCAAGAACTAAAAATCAATAAAGAAGCTCTTAAAAACCAATTTATTGAGGCCAATAAAATGCTGGCTAAAAAGGAAACTGATGACATGGATTCGTATGCCCGCAGTCATAATATGAACTTTATCAATACCGATTTAGGCTTACGTTATTTTGTTTACGCCCCCTCCGCAAAAGGCGATAGTATTAAAGATAAAAGCGAAATCACTATAGAATACACCATTTCTTTATTAGACGGCACCGAATGTTATTCCTCTAAAGAAAAAGGACCAAAAACCTTTATTGTTGGTATGGAAGATATTGAAAGCGGCATTCATAAAGGGGTAAAATTTCTAAAAAAAGGCGATAAAGCTATTATTTTAATTCCCTCCCATTTAGCGCATGGTTTGTTAGGTGATATGGATAAAATTCCACCACAAATGCCTATTGTTTACGATATTCACATTCTTAATTAATTTTAGTGAAGGGCTATCGTTTTCTAATACTTTTAGTTGTAGTAATTATCATTGCCTGTTCACGCAAAGCACCTT
The DNA here is from genome assembly GCA_018000995.1 of Bacteroidia bacterium. Lineage (GTDB taxonomy): Bacteria > Bacteroidota > Bacteroidia > B-17B0 > Aurantibacillaceae > JAHEYG01. Next base: position 70,104 of record JAGNIU010000010.1, on the reverse strand, counting down.
TGTATTTTGATGGATTTTCGCGAAACGAAGCGGGATTGTATTACAAAATTGTAGGTATTGGTGATGGAAATTATAAAATTAATGTGTGGGATGATATTACGTTCACCTGCAATTTTAAAAAGCCTAACGATTCTGTTTTCTTCTCTTCGTCCCGCGAAAATGTTTATTTTAATCCTGAAGATTCGCTAAATAAAGCGCTTTTTATTGCCCATTTTCCCAATTTAGTGAAGGGCGACAGCGTTATTTATTACGTAAAAACAAAAGCTTTTTTCGAGAGTTATTTTCAAACGCCGGTGCCCGATTATTGTAAAAACGATTCCCTTATTAAAGTAGAGGTGGGCATTAAAGAACTGATTAAAGAAATAAAAATTACCGATAAGGAACTCAAAACCATAAAGGATTTTATTAAAGAAAATAACTACCAAATAGTAACGGAATTACCTAATAAAATTTTTATCCTCGACCATAAACAAGGTACCGGCACTGATGTGGTGGCTAAGGGAAAATCGGTTAGTGTAAGCTATAAAGGGCGTTTTTTAAATGATAGTTTATTCGATAATCCCGCGTACCCCCTGCAATTTAACTATGGTACGCCCGACCAGCTATTAAAAGGGCTAAATTTTGTTATAAAGGGTATGCACAAAGGCGAATTTATTAAAATAATATTACCTTCGTACCTCGCTTATGGCGAAGGAGGAAACACCAACGGAACCGTTGCACCGTTTACACCTTTGTTATACGAGGTAACAATAACAGACATAAAATAAACCAACATGAACAAACAACTTTTACTTACAACATCTATTGCCGCTTTAGCTCTTGTAGCTTGTAAAAATTCTGACTATGAAGGCTACACAAAAGCTGAAAACGGAATGCATTATAAATTTTATAATCACGACGAAAGCGGCACTACACCAAAAGAAGGTGATGGCGTTGCTTTTGCATTTATCATTAAACAATATTCTAATGATTCAGTTTTAGTGGATTCTAAAACTATTACCGGTGATGGTAGCGGTGTGTTTAAATACAGATTACCAAAATCTTCTTTCGCAGGAAGTATTGAAGATGGATTAGCCATGATGAGCAAAGGTGATAGCGCTTCTTTCATCATTAACGCGGATTCATTTTTCTTGAAAACTCAACGTGCTCCGTCATTACCTCCACACATTAAACCGGGCGATCATCTTTTGGTGACTATCTCAGTAAAAGATATCAAAGGTCAAAAAGAATTAGACGCCGAGCAAAAACAGCAACAAGCTGAAATGGAAAAGAAAATGATGGAAGCTCAGTCTGCTGAACAACCAATGTGGGAAAAATATTTAGCGGATAATAAAATCACTGCTAAACCAACAGCAAGCGGTTTAATTTATATTGAAACTAAAAAAGGTTCCGGTCCACACCCTGCGGCTACCGATCAAGTTGTAGTTCACTACACAGGAACTTTATTAGATGGCTCAAAATTTGATAGTTCATTAGATAGAGGAGAACCTGCAACATTTGGTTTAAATCAAGTTATACCGGGTTGGACTGAAGGTTTACAATTAATGTCAAAAGGCGGAAAAGCAAAATTGGTTATCCCATCAGCATTAGGTTGGGGAGCGCAAGGTAACGGACAAATGATTCCTCCTTATGCACCGGTTTTCTTTGAAGTTGAATTAATCGACATCTTAGGACCACAAGCTCAGGTTACTCCTGGAAAATAATAAAATAGACTGATCCCGATTAGGATATTTTTTTACTATAATATTAAAACAATAAGTAGATACTGAAACAATGGAACAGGATTTTTTAGCGAAGCAATCAGATGGATTGTATGCGAAATTTGAAACAAGCAAAGGTGATATTTACACAGCACTTGAGTTTAAGAAAACACCAATGACTGTTGCTAATTTTGTTGGTTTAGCGGAAGGTAAAATAAAAAATAAAGCTAAAGCAGAAGGTACGCCATATTACGATGGATTAAAATTCCACCGTGTTATTCCTAATTTCATGATTCAAGGTGGCTGTCCTCAAGGTACAGGCACTGGTGGTCCTGGTTACAATTTTGAAGACGAATTCGATAATAGCTTAAAACATACAGGTCCTGGTATTTTAAGTATGGCTAATGCCGGTCCCGGAACTAATGGCTCACAGTTTTTTATTACACATGTTGAAACTGCTTGGTTAGATGGTAAACATACTGTTTTCGGTCGTGTTGTTGAAGGACAAGATGTAGTTAACAAGATTGCAGGAAATGATTCGCTTAAGAAATTATCTATCCTAAGAAAAGGTAAAGAAGCTGAAGCATTTGATGCAGCAAAAGTTTTTGAATTTGAAAAAGCTAATGTAGGAGCAAAAGCTGCTGCAAAAGCAAAAGAAGAAGAAGCGGAAAGAGCTAAAGCCAATGCTGAAGCTTTAAAACGTTTTGAAAAAGCGCAAACTACTTCTTCAGGATTAAAATATATAATAGAGAATGAAGGTAGCGGAACTTCTCCAAAAGCTACCGATCAAGTAACTGTTTTTTACAGAGGAACATTTACTGATGGAAAAGAATTTGATGGTAACATTGGTGGCAGACCAATTTCTTTTGGACTTAATCAGGTTATTCCGGGTTGGACAGAAGGATTGCAGTTAATGAAACCAAATGGAAAAGCAGTGTTCTATATTCCGTATACTTTAGGGTATGGCGCTAATGGTTATCCGGGAGTTATCCCACCTAAAAGTGATCTTATATTCGAAGTAGAATTAGTAAAAGTAAATTAAGCATCTTAAAAATATAAAACCCTAGTTATGAAAAAACTGTTTTTATTAATCTCTGCCTTCACTTTATTAAGTTTCGGAGCAGTAGCACAAAAAAAAGAAAAGCAAAAAATAAGTAAGGCTGATAAGGAGTTTTTAGATAAACAAGCTGAAGGTATCTACGCTAAATTTGAAACATCAAAAGGAAGCATCTATTGTGTTTTAGAAGCAAAAAAAACACCTATGACTGTAGGTAACTTTATTGGTTTAGCTGAAGGAAAAATTAAAAATACAGCTAAAGCAGAAAACGTTCCTTACTACGATGGATTAAAATTTCACCGTGTTATTCCAAGTTTCATGATTCAAGGTGGTTGTCCGCAAGGAACAGGAATGGGCGATCCGGGTTATAAATTCCCTGATGAAATAGATACATCATTAATTCACTCAAAGCCTGGTGTTTTATCAATGGCTAATGCTGGTCCGGGTACAAACGGAAGTCAGTTTTTTATTACTCACGTACCAACACCTTGGTTAGATGGTAAACACACTGTGTTTGGTCATGTAGTACAAGGTCAAGATGTAGTAGATAAAATTGTAGGTAATGATACTTTAAAGCGTTTAGTTATTTTACGTAAAGGAAAAGATGCTGAAGCGTTTGATGGTGCTAAAACTTTTGAAACTGCTAAAGTTGACATGGTGAAGAAAGCTGAAGAAAAAATTAAAGCTGAACACTTAGAGATGGAAAAAATAATGAAAGAAAAATATTCAGCAGCACAAACTTCAGGTTCAGGTTTAAAATACATGATTGAAAAAGCAGGTGATGGTCCGGCTATGAAAACCGGCGACAACATTACTTTTCACTGTACAGGAACTTTATTAAACGGAACTAAGTTCTGGTCGTCATACGACGGAGCTGCTCAACCTTTATCAATACCAATTGGTATGAATAAATTAATCCCGGGTATGGAAGAAGGTATCATGATGTTAAAGCAAGGTGGAAAAGCTAAATTAGTTATTCCTCCAAACTTAGGTTATGGTGATGCAGGTTCTCCTCCTGTAATTCCACCAAAAGCTTGGTTAGTTTTTGATGTTGAGGTTTTAAAAGTTGGTCAGTAATTTAAGATGAACGAAGAAGCAAAGGAAGCGGTTGTAAAAATTTTAACCGACTATCTTGAACAAAACGGCCATAGAAAAACGGCTGAGCGCTTCGCTATTTTAAACGAAATATATTCGCACGACGGGCATTTTGATATTGAAGGTCTTTATTTAATGATGAAAAATAAAAAGTACCGCGTTAGTCGCGCTACTCTTTATAATAACATTGAGTTGTTGTTGGATGCGGGTTTAGTCATCAAACATCAGTTTGGTAAAAACCTTGCACAATTTGAAAAAGCTTACAAGTACAAACAACACGACCATTTAATTTGCAGCGATTGCGAAAAAGTATTTGAATTTTGTGACCCGAGAATTATGCAGATTCAAAAAATGACAGAAGATATTTTACATTTTGATATTTTTCATCACTCTTTGAATTTCTTTGCAAAATGCCGTCATTTAAAAGAAAAAGGAAAGTGCGAACATTTTGCCCGTCGGACTTAGTGTTTTATGGGATTTAAATAAATAATTAATTAATACCGAAGGACTGATTCATTTTGTGTTAAGTCCAACGGGCAAAAACTATAACATGCTATTTAATTTTTCAATATCCGAGAAGTCAACCTGTATCATTCTTTCCTTAGAGGGTGAATTGATTGAAAAAAATCAAGCTATTGATTTATTAGCTAAGGTTGACGAATTAGTAGCAGCCGGTAAAACCAAAATTGCTATCGACTTAGCTAATTTGAAGTACATGAACAGCAGCGGACTCAACACCATGATACAATTGCTTACCAAAGCAAGAAAAGATGGGGGAGAGGTTGTTATTTGCAACATGAACAAAAAAATTAACGAGTTACTCCTTATCACCAAATTAAATACACTGTTTAAGGTTGTAGAAACCGAAGCAGAAGCCATTGCAATTTTAGGAAAGTAAAATGAACTTCTTCACCGGATTTTTTAAAGGATTTGGTAATTGTTTTAAAGCATTTGATGTTTTATTTAATAAAGGCCTTTGGCCTTTTTTGCTTTATCCTTTAATCATTTGGATAATAACCTGGATACTCACGATTTTTGGAATTACTGTATTAGCCGATGCTTTTGCTACTTGGACTACTGAAGTGTTGGAGTTTGATAAAATTCCCGACGACGGACATTGGCTTTCATTTGCAAAACCATTTTTAACCGGCTACTTCAGTTTTTTTGTGTTTTGGGTGGTGAAGATCTTATTTTGGTTTGTGTCCGGCACATTCTCTAAATACATTTTATTAATTGTACTCTCACCTTTATTTGCTTTGTTATCCGAAATTGCGGATGAAAAATTAACAGGACAAAAATTTTCATTTTCATTTCCTCAACTCTTAAAAGATATTTTACGTGGGACATTAATTAGTTTGCGCAACATGATGATTGAATTTGGAATTATTATTTTGTGTTTCATCATTACTTTATTTTTCCCGCCGCTAATTATAATTACAACTCCTTTTCTTTTATTAGTATCCTGGTATTTTACAGGCTTCTCATTAATGGATTACAACACCGAGCGCTACCATTACAATGTAAGCGACAGCATAAAGTTCATCCGCGCTAATATGGGACTAGTAATAGGCATTGGTTGCGTTTACGGCTTGTTTATGAGCATCCCAACTTTCGTTGGCGATATCATTGGTCTAATGTTTGGTCCGGCCTTAGCTGCGCTTGGCGCTACAATAAGTTTTTTGGAGATTAGGAAGAAGGGTTAGTTGTAGTATTGTTTTCCAGTGTAGTATAGTTTTCTTGGAGAAAGTATTCGGTTTTTAAACACTTTATTTTTCCTTTCACGTCGTTTTGATTTAAAATTCTTTAGTTGTTTTGGGTTTGGAGAATTAGTTTTGCTTGCATTGTGACATACCCCTATCACAAAAAGTCCAAGGTAAATGAATTGTAATGTGGGGGAAGAGAGAAACAGCGATAACATATTAAATGCTTATTTTAATTTTAGTACGTCATAAATAATAGTTCTGATTTCATAAAGTTGTTTTCAGAACTATTCCAGTGATAGTACAATGCGGCTTCAGTCCCAAAAGGTGCGTATTCAAAAATAATGGGATAATGATTATCATCTGCAGCTGAAACCTTAACCAAAGTTGTTAATGGATCAAGTTTGATTTCATCATTAATATTAAAAATTAAGATTTTTGAGCCCATTGTTAAAGTTAGCTTTTCCTTTTTCGCGTCAATTTCAATTTTTCGTATTTCACCTAAGGCGGAGTCTCTTGATGTCCAAGCATTATCAGACCATACAAATGTTTGTTCAATTTTTCCATTAAAAATGATTTGACTTTTTAAGGCTGTGCTAAACAAAATTGCTACTATGATTGTAGTCGTTTTCATAAGAATAATTTTAGGGTTAATTTTTTAATGAATGAAAAATCTATTTTATCTATAAGTTTTCAAAACCTTTTCTTTTTAGGTAATCACGAACCCAATTTCTTTGACCAATTAAATGTGTAGTAATTGCCGTTTTAAAATCGACTTCCTCTAAAGGTTGATAAGTGCTATAAGAATAATTATAAGCTTTGAATTCTTTGAAATTTACCTTTTGAAGATCTTTTGCAGTATTTCGATAGTAAAAATATTCAGAATATAAATCTCCATCAGGAGTGAGAACATAAATTTTTGGCCATGTTTCTTTTCCATTTTCGTGAAACATGTACTTTGCGGTAAAGAATCTAATATTTTCCATAATCTTTTGTTTCTTTAGTTATACTTAATATAATAAGAAACGTTATGGAAAGTAACATAACGGCAAGGTTGCCGTTTTTCTAGAGTTCAATTGTTATTAAGTCATAATCTATTCCCAGCTTGTAGGGTTCACCTGAAACTCCTTGTATTTGATAAGATTCGGAAATAGTTTCGCCTAATTCATCAATAAGAATTTTTTTAATCTTTGAAATCGTTTCGTTTATAGTGTTTCCCCGTAAATCAATTAGTGAATTTATCACTTTGTTCACGGATGCTTCTTTAGGACTTTTACTGATTTTGCTATAAATCGAGGTTAATTCTTCTTTATATTTATATATCTCTTTTAAAAGAAGGCCTTCCGGGTGACGTAGAAATAGAATGTAAAGAAGTTTAAGATTAGGCTTGAATTTTAATTCAATTTCATTATATAGCGGGAGAGTAACCTTCAAATCTTTACTTAAAACAATTGGACTAAGTATAATTTCTGGCTTTTGATAACGGGCAAACCAGCCTTTTCTATTTTCTATTGGTTCACCAACGTTAGCAGCTAATTCAATTAATAGTTTTTTAAGAATTTTTGATGGGGTGCCGTATTTCTCTTTAAACTCAGGAGTTGTTAAAGTTAAATGATCTGCCTTGCCATTTAGAACTTGGGTATAATCCGAAAAAACATGACGTTTGTTTTCCGGAAACCAATTGTAGCTTTCTATTTCGTTTAAATCACCAACTCCCTTATATGTCTTCTCATCAAATTTTAGCCAATTTTTAAATATGAAACACGGTTCGCTATTTAAATCATATTGTAAATAAACTCTGCCCCAAGTCCTCTCACTAAATTCTGTAATGTGTATAGATTTTATTAAAATTCCCATTTTGCAATGAATAAATAGATAAAAATGTTTACGCTTTCATGAAATCCCGTTTTAACGGATTATAATTTAAATAGCTATAAATTTAGTAAATAAATCATAACTTAAAATGGAAGGCAACGCATGAAAATTCAGTCCACCGACGCAAGCCCAGTGTTATAGGTTGGTTTAAAATCTAATTACTATATGCCGTGAAATATTCTTTCCAAGATTGTATGAATATGTCGTCAATTGAAAATTCGGTTAGTGCAGGTAGGCTTTTTTTATATACAAAACAAAGAATAATCATATGCCATCCAACTGAATTGAAATCGTTCCATGCATTACCATCTTGAATTACATTTTTATGGGTCAATTGTGAAGTTAATTTACAAATGTCCTGAAAATTTAGTTTGTGATAATTTGGTTGACTATTAATTCTCTCAATCATATTATTTAAATACTCTTGAAAGGCAGCGCTTGATGACTGTTGTAATTGAAAAGAGGCTTGCGCGCCGATAGAAATAAATTTTCCCTCGTTAATATAAAAATCAAGTGTTTTACTCATTGTGTTATTTAAATGTAAAGATATGCAATTATAGTAATCTGTGCTTAATCATAAATTTAGTAAATAAATCACGGATTTTAAAATCCCCTGAAACTTTGTTTGAGTACTGATGATAAAATGGTTACTTTTATTTTCTTTCTGAAGAACAATTATGACTAACAACGATATACTGCGACGTATCCGATACACCTTCGATTTCAATAACCGTAAAATGCTGGAGGTATTTGCCTCAGCCGGTTATGAGGCCAAGCCTTCGCAAATCATAGCTTGGTTGCAAAAAGATGGTGACCCGGATTTAGTTGAACTGAACGATAATGAACTGGCTTATTTTTTAAATGGTTTTATTAATGAAAAGCGCGGTAAAAAAGAAGGCGAGCAGCCTGTGCCCGAAACAACGCTTAACAACAATATTATTTTCAGAAAATTAAAAATAGCACTGGATTTAAAAGACACAGATATTATGGAAATTATGAAGTCGGTCGGCTTGCCTATGAGTCCTCATGAATTAAGCGCCTTCTTCCGCAAACCTGACCAAAAACAATATCGTATCTGTCATGATCAGTTTCTACGCAATTTTTTACATGGCATGCAATTAAAATACCGCCCTGCAATTAATAAGGAAGACACAAAATAAGTTCTGAATTGTACAGGCGAATACTAATTTTTCTTTTTGCTTTCAGTCTTTGCTTTTTTCAAAGAATCAATTTGTGCTTGATTTGGAGCAGAATGATTTATAGCTGTAGTTTTTGTTGGGAGACTAGTTGTGTCTTTTTTTATTCCACTACCTGTACCCGTTGAACCGGAAGAGTTTGATGTTTGTGAGTTAGAATTTACAGCATCCGTATTTGTTGTAACACTTGTTTTTGTTTCAGTGGTTGTAGAAGTGTTTTTTCTTGATTGACATGAAACAACAACAGCACAAACAACAAACAATTTAGTTAGTAATAATAATTTTTTCATTTTTTATAATTGTTGAACTGTTTGTGATTACTAAAAAATAAGTCCCTGAAGAAAGGTTAGCTTTATTAAATGAAAAATTGTTTACGCCTTGAACACCTTTACCATTGAAGAGTTGTTTTACCGTCTTTCCATTAGCATCAACTACTTCAATAATTAAATTGCTGGACTTTTCTAAAACAAATTCTACTGAAAAAGTTTCTACAACAGGATTAGGATAAACTTTTACTGCGTTATCTTTCTTAATATTTTCTTTTATACCTACTTGATTGTCGTGAATTTCTGCTATCCAAGTATTCCAAAGATTAGACGATGTTGCATACATGCCATTTAACCAAATGGATGGGTTTGTTGAATTGTGTTTACGTGCAGTTCCCGTATAATCACCCCATCTTTCTTTTGTTGTTGATGTATAACTCACATAATTGCTGCTTGATTTTACTAAAGAAGAACTTGACCAATTCATTCCGTTGTCGCAATTCACCGCCCGTACTTCAGGGTACATATTGGCGCTGCTTCTGCCAAATCCAATCATTACTGAGGCGTCAGTAGGTAATGTGGCATAAGAAACTACTGAAGGATATGAATAATCTGAATTACCCGCTGAGCCAAAGGTGGACGATTGATTTGTTTTTGAGCTTACATTTAATCTGTTATAATTAATTCCGTTCCAACCACTACCAACGTCTGAATGAAAAACAAAATGAACGGTACCATTTAAATAAAAACCACTTAATGTTCGGCAATCGCCATTATCTAATAAGCAAGAAGTGCCTAATTGTTGAGCGTCGCCCGCAGGAGCATATGCCGTTGTTGGAACAGAATAATAGTTTAACTGCTCATTTGATGCCGACATATCATTGGTTAAATCATAAAATTTAATAGCAGAAGCTCCACCTGAACTGGTTGCAACTATATAACAGCCCGGACCATAATTTCCGGATTGTCCATTGGAAACCGGAAGTAAGGTAAATGGAGAACCAGCAATGGCCGACCAATATTGCCAGTTGATAGAACCTCCTAAATAACCATTTGTTTTTTCAATTTGATAAAGTATTGCTTGATCAAACGTTCCTCCCGGGTTGTTTGAAAAAAGGTTGCCCGTGATATATAACTCGTTATTAGAAACTGCAATTTTTGGATAGTCGAACCACTTGTTATTGTTTAGTGGGTTTCCGGTTAATTTGTATTTCCACCAACCGTCATTTGGATTATTTGTTTTTGAAAAACAGATTAATAAATATGAGTTTGAAGAACTTCCGGCACATTCCTGAGCAAAGAAAATAAAACGATCGGCACCGGAATCATAATGAACTACAGGGTCGCATGTGTTTGTTATAGTGTTGTCGTTATAAAAAGCAGGAATGGTATTGTAATATGTGTTTGCACCAGTAATATCATCATATTCGATAGTTGTATTCGCAACACTAACAATCCAACCTCCATCAGAAATAGCAATTGAATTGTCCATTGGTGACATACCATTATTAACGTTACCTAAAAAATTTGTTCCAATAACAGGAGTAACACTTGTGATGGCGTTTTCGGAATTCATAGCCTTATTAGCACTTTGATTTTGTTTCAATAAGGTTTTCTCATTAATCATTTTTTCAATTGCCTCTTGATCAGGAATGCTATGATTTCGTCCAACACATTTATTCGTTAACGTTGGGAGCCATTTTAAGTCAGCGCTTATTGTATTAATCTCTCCCGCACACTGTAAAGTGAACTCTTGAGATTTAGTTGCAGAGCCAAGTTTATTTGAATCATCAATTTTTGGTTTTTCAAAGTTTTGAGCTAAAGCATTAAAGCTAAAAACGCAAATTAAAACTGTATTGGTGAGTAATCTTTTCATGATTGGTGAATTAGTAAGTAAATATATTAATTAAATCGAACGAAAGTCGAGCTCATTAAATGATTTTTGTCTTATTTATCTCTACACTACAAAGAGTTTCTCTTTTACAACCTAATCCCAATCACACAAACCCTTCGGCAAGCTCAGGGCAGGCTTCCTCGTGTCCGTTATAGGCGGATGCCGATAACGCACACATCGTCCACCTGTTCCTGCTCACCTTTCCAGGCGTTGAAGGCGAATTCTAGTTTTTCTTTTTGTTGGGGTAGTGGTAATGTTGCTATTTGATGAAGCGTTTCGCTAAATTGTTTGTACTTGAATTTTTTTCCGGCTGGTCCACCAAATTGGTCGCTATAACCATCGGTTAGTAAATATAAAATGTCGCCTTTGTTGCTGTTTACAGTATGTGAGTTAAATGAGTTTAGTTTCTCGGCTTGTCCAACCGGCATTTTATCGTAGCCTAGTTCGTTAATTTTTTCGTTTTGAAATAATAGTACTCTGTTATTAGCTGAAGAGTAGGTTATGGTATTATTCGCTTTGTCAAAACAAACTAAAGTACCGTCAAAACCATCTTTCTGTTCTTCTTTGCTGATGCTTTCAATTAATTTCTGGCGGACATAATTTAAAACTTCGTGTGGTTGGTAAATTCCTTTTTCATTTATCGCTTCACTTAAAAAACCAATGTTTAATAAACTCATGAAGGCACCGGGAACGCCGTGGCCGGTTGAGTCACAAACAGCGAGATAAAATTTATTATTAGCAGAAGTCGCCCAATAAAAATCGCCACTTACTATGTCCTTCGGTTTAAATATAACGAAGTGTTCATTCAGATTACCTTTCAATAAATCTTCATGCGCTAATAGAGTATATTGAATTCTCTTTGCATAATTAATCGAATCTACAATGGCTTTTTGTTTTTCTTCTATAATATGTTTTTGTTGCGATATTTCTTTATTAGCATGTTGTTTGTTTTTAAAAGCTCTAAAAGAAATAAAGGCAATCACTAACATCAATACAAAACCAAAACCCCCACCATAAGTAAATAAACGTTGACGAGCAATTTCGTGTTCGTGTCGGCTTTGTTCTATTAATCTTTCATTGGCTTGCGCAATACTATCAGCAACAATTTTTTTATCGTACTCCGATTTAAATTGTTGTTTTAAAATTCCTTTCTTGTTTTCAATACGGTCTAAACTATCGCGCATCTTAATAAATTGCTCATACATCTCAAGCGATGGTCCAATTTTCGATTGCTTTTTATAAACTCTGTACAATACATAAGAAGGACCTCTTATTAAAGATGGATAGCCAAAAGTCTCGGCAATTTGTAGCGCTTCCTTAGCGTAATTTTCTGCTTTTAATAATTCGTCCCTTTCAAAATAAATATCTGCTAAATTTGAATAGGCTTGAGTTAAGGAATATTTGTTTTCGCCTTCCTTAAAAATATCACAAGCTTTGTTCAATAATATAATGGCACTGTCCTGTCGCCCCAAACGTTTATAAGCTTCAGCCATGTAAATGTGAGAATTTCCAATCCCAATTAAATCGCCAATTTTTTCGTATTCACGTTTAGCTTCATAATAATTTTTGAATACCTTTTCACTCTCGCCTTTATCTTCATACGCTAATCCAATAAAATGTAGTGTTGAAGCAACGGATTGTCTTTCACCAATCATTTCAAATAGAAGTTTAGCTTTTTTATAATTCTCAAGGGCTTTATTTACATCTCCCTGATTTTGATACACGCGTCCTAAATTAATAAGTGCATTGGCCACTTGCCGGTTGTCTTTCTGACTTTCAAACAATTTTAATGCTTTCGAAAAACAATTTACTGCCGATACTAAATCACCTTGGTCTCTATAAATGGAGCCTAAATTATTATAGGAAATACCAACACCTAATTTATCGTTATTTTTTTCTTTAGTAGCCAAAGATTTTAAATGATACTCGATGGCTTTCTCAGTGTTGCCTTGTTTTTTATAAATGTTGGCAAGATTATTAGTAGTAGCTGAAAGTCCGGTTAAATCATTTAGTCGGTTTTGAATTTTATAAATGTCCTCATAAATGGCAAGTGCTCCCTTTGCATCATTTTTAAGTGTAGATAATTCATACGCCACATTATTTAATGCGTGCGTTTTAAAAATTAAGAAAGCTCTGTCTTCACCACCTTTTTCGGCCAATTTTAAAGCTAGTTGATTATAACGTGGCCAAATTTTTTCATCACCTAAAGTATTCGCAAAGAAAATTAAATGTCGTAAGCGAATGGAATCGTGATTGGCTGTGTGATAGAGTGGAAGTATGGAATCAAAAATATATTTATCCTGTGGAGAAAGCGTTTTGTAGTCGATACCATCTAATAAAAACCAAGCCTTATCTTTTTTCTGTGCAAAAAGAAAGGAGCTTAGTAAAATAAAAAATATAAATAAATGTTTCTTCAATTCAGTAGTAAATATAAAAAAAACGGGCTCATAATGAACCCGTTTTTAAATTATGTTTAATACTTTGTATTAGATGTGAATTACTTCACCGTAAGCCGCAGCAGCAGCTTCCATGATAGCCTCACTCATAGTAGGGTGAGGGTGAATCGTTTTAATTAATTCGTGTCCTGTTGTCTCTAATTTACGGATGGCAACAGTTTCAGCAACCATCTCCGTTACGTTAGCACCAATCATGTGCGCGCCTAATAACTCGCCGTATTTCGCATCAAAAATTAATTTCACAAATCCATCAGCAGCACCGGCAGCTTTTGCTTTTCCTGATGCCATGAAAGGGAATTTCCCAACTTTAACAGTGTAACCTGCTTCTTTCGCTTTCTTCTCTGTAAATCCAACAGAAGCAATCTCCGGCTGACAATACGTACAACCCGGAATGTTATTGTAATCAATCGGATCAACATGTAAACCTTTAATTTTTTCTACGCAAGTAATTCCTTCAGCACTTGCTACGTGAGCTAAAGCTTGACCGGGAACACAATCTCCAATAGCGTAATAGCCCGGAACATTTGTTGCGTAAAATTTATCAACTACAACTTTTCCTTTATCGGTTTTAATGCCTGTTTCTTCTAAGCCAATGCCTTCAATGTTAGAAGCAATTCCAACTGCAGATAAAACGATATCAGCATCTAAAATAATCTCACCAACTTTGGTTTTCACTTTTACTTTACAACCATCACCTTTTGTATCTACACTCTCAACAGAAGCTTCTGTCATGATATCAATACCAACCTTCTTAAATGATTTCTCTAATTGTTTTGATACTTCTTCATCTTCAACCGGAACAATGTTCGGCATGAATTCAACAACCGTAACTTTCGTTCCCATAGTTGCATAAAAATAAGCGAACTCAACGCCGATAGCACCCGAACCAACAACGACCATTGTCTTAGGTTGTTTAGGTAAGCTCATCGCCTCACGGTAACCAATAATTTTTTTACCGTCTTGTGGTAAATTTGGTAACTGACGAGATCGTGCGCCTGTTGCTATGATAATATGTTTTCCGTCGTAAACGGTTACTTTTCCTTCAGCATCTTTTACTTCAACTTTTTTTCCCGGCTTTACTTTAGCCGTTCCCATAATCACATCAATTTTATTTTTCTTCATTAAAAATTGAATGCCTTTGCTCATACCATCTGCTACATCGCGGCTACGTTTTATAACAGCACCGAAATCCGCTTTAATATTATCAGCACTAATACCGTAATCTTTCGCGTGATTTAAATATTCGAATACCTGCGCGCTTTTTAATAAAGCTTTGGTGGGGATACAACCCCAGTTTAAACAAATACCACCAAGATTTTCTTTTTCAATAACAGCGGTTTTAAAACCTAATTGAGAAGCACGGATGGCAGTAACATAACCACCAGGACCACTTCCAATAACAATAACATCGTAGCTCATAATTGTAATTTATAGAATGCTAATTTAAGATTTATATTAATCTAAACTTGAATTTTTCCTAATTAATTCGGGTTGAAATTCAGGGTATTATAGGATTAAAATACATATAGCTATCTGCGAAAATCCGCGAAATCTGCGTGAAACCATTAAAAGCGCATACAGTGATTTTTCCCGCAGATAACGCAGATAAACGCAGAAATAACTGAGTAATTTTACTTTATAAATGGTATCGCGCTTGCGGAACCGCTGACAAATCGCAAAACTCTTTTTTAAGAAATTTGTAATAGCCTGTAATTGCAATCATAGCGGCATTATCAGTACAAAACTCAAATGGGGGAATAAATACATCCCATTTCAATTTTTCGCCGGTTTCTTTCAGTTGTTTACGTAATTCGCTGTTTGCAGAAACACCTCCTGCAATGGCAATTTGATTTATGTTGTGAAGTTTGGAAGCTTCCTCCAAATTATGCAATAAGGTTTTTACTAAATGATTTTGATACGAAGCACAAATATCATTCAAGTTCTCTTCTATAAATTTTGGATTTTCTTTTACAGCATTCTGAATAAAATATAAAAAGGAAGTCTTTATGCCACTAAAACTATAATTCAATCCCGGTACTTTCGATTTGGAGAAAGAAAATTTAGTGGGATTCCCGGTCTGTGCGTATTTATCAATTAATGGTCCACCCGGATAAGGCAAACCTAATATTTTAGCAGCTTTATCAAAGGCTTCACCAACGGCGTCGTCTTGTGTTTCTCCTATTAATTCAAAGTTTAAATAATCTTTTACTTTCACAATTTGGGTATGACCGCCACTAACCGTAAGACACAAAAACGGCCCTTCGGCAAGCTCAGGATGACGGCGCGGGTTTTCTTTTTCTTGAATAAAATGAGCAAGAATATGCGCTTGCATGTGATTTACTTCAATTAATGGAATATTTAATCCCATTGATAAAGACTTAGCAAAACTGGTTCCTACCAATAAACTTCCCATTAAACCGGGACCGCGTGTAAAGGCAATGGCTGATATTTGTGATAAATTAACACCGGCTTTTTCCAATGCAGCATGTACCGTTGGTACAATGTTTTTTTGGTGGTCGCGACTGGCTAATTCAGGTATTACGCCTCCGTATTGCTCGTGTATTTTCTGATTTGCTGTAACATTGGAGAGTAAAACATCGTTTTCTATAATAGCACATGAAGTATCGTCGCAACTCGATTCTATTCCGAGAATATAAACTTTATCACTCTTCATGCGTCTAATTTTTATTAACTTTATAGGCTTATGACCGTATGGCGTAAAATTACAAGAATATTGCTTAAAACACTCAAGTACACGTTTGTTTTGGTGGTTCTTTTATGCGTTTTTGTGGTGATAGCTGTAAACTCTTCGGATTTTCAAACCTGGCTGGCTCATAAAGCTTCCTCTTATTTATCGGATGAAATTGGAACTCGGATTGAAATTGACAAGGTAAAACTGCATTTTGTAAAGAGCGCTGAGTTAGAAGGCGTTTTTGTTGAAGATGATAGGCACGATACCATTCTTTACAGTAAATCTATTTCGGTCACCTTCGATAATTTTAATTACAGAAAACAAACTCTACAAATTTCGGAAGTAAAATTAAGTGATACAAAAACTAAAATTGTAAAGTATAAAGACAAAGATGATTTTAATTTTCAGCAGCTGGTTAATTATTTTTCTTCAGGAGATACTACTTCTGTTAAAAGTGCTTCTACATGGAAAATTTCTTACGGAAGATTGCTTTTAAGTAATGTTGAGTTTGTTTACAGAAATGAACGCCATGATGTTTCGGTTACCGAGAATATTAATTTCAATAACATCCATGTTAAGAATGTGCATGGTGAATTCAATAACATTAAAATAGTCAACACTAAAATATTTTCTAATGTTAAAGGATTAAAGTTTAACGAACAATGTGGTTTGGTTTTGGAAGACTTTAACGGAAATATTAAAATATCCTCCGAAGAATTAGTCTGCATGAATTTGAATTTAAAAACAACTAACAGTGTTTTAAAAGGAGGTTTCTCGTTTAATTATACGACTTGGGAGGATTATCAGGATTTTATTAATAAAGTAAAAATACGTGCGCTGTTGTTAGAGGAAACAAAGATAAATTTTAAGGACATAGCCTATTTTGTAAAAGAATTAAATGGCTTGGATAAAGAACTTTATTTTAGTGGCAATGTAAAAGGTTATGTAAACGATTTGAAAGGTGAAAAAATTAAATTTCTTTTTGCTGAAAACACAAAGTTTGCAGGGAATTTAGCTTTAAAAGGATTGCCGGATATTAAAAACACTTACTTGCATTTTGATGTACAGAATTTAAGTACCAGTAAAAAAGATATAGAAAAAATTCCTACTTATCCTTTTTCTGAAAAGAAACATATAGAATTACCTTCCAATATCTCGAAATTAGGCATCGTTACTTTTAAAGGAAAGTTTGATGGTTATATAAATGATTTTGCTTCTGACGGAACATTTAAAACAGCACTCGGTTCTTTGTACACCGATTTACAAATGCATATTGATACTGTAAAAGATATTGTTAGTTACAAAGGTAGATTAGCATCAAACAATTTTAATTTAGGGAAACTGGCAGGCTTGCCGGATTTGGGTGCTTTATCAATTAATTCTAATATTAAGGGCAAAGGAATAACCTTAAAGGATGTGGATGCCGAATTAAACGGATACATCAATAACATCACATTTAAAAATTACGCTTATCAACACATCACCATAAACGGAAATGTAAGAAATAAAGTATTTAAGGGAAAATTTGTGATGAAGGATAATAATGCCGATTTGGATTTCGACGGGAAAATTGATTTGAATAATAAAATTCCGGAAATGGATTTTATCTCCACCATCAATAAATTAAATTTAAAACGCCTAGGATTAGTGGATACCAAAACCGACGGTTTTATTTCTTCACAAGTATTTATTATTTTGAAAGGAGATAATATTGATAATGTATCCGGTGTAATCAACATCGATAATACTATTTATAAAACAGAGGAAAAAGAGTATAAGATTAGCACTTTTGATTTAGCACTTGAACAGTCAACAATTGAAAAACAACTAAAACTGACTTCTAATATCTTTAATTTGTCAGTTAACGGTCCTTTTAAAATTACTAATCTTGGTCCTGCCTTTAATCAGTTTATGTTTGCGTATTACCCCGCGTTTTTTGTTAAGAACAAAGGAAATACTGTTTATACCGACGTATTCAAGTATAAACTAACCATCAAAAAATTCAATACTATTCGTGATTTTATGTCGAATGATTTAATGATTAGTTCAGGTTCGGTATTTGAAGGGGATTTTGACGCTTCTAAAAATATATTAAATCTTAATGCCAATTCTGATTCTATCCGTTACAAAACAATACGATTTAATAAAAACCGAATCGAGTCGTATTCTCAAAACAATAAAATCAATTTAGTATTGAAATCTGATCATATTGATTTAACGGATAGTATCCGCATCAATAATTACTTCATGTATTTTGTGTCAAAAGATAAAAACACAAAGTATAATGCAGAATGGGATAATAAAACTTCGCCTAAAAACGCAGGAAAGATTGCCGGAAAAATGTTTGTTGATAATAGCATAGCCACTTTAACCTTTGATAATATATTTTTAACCGCTCACGATAGCACTTGGAATTTAATTACTTCGGATAGTACGTTTATTGATTCTTCAGGTACAGTTAGAGTAAAACCGTTAATTTTCTCAAATGGTAATCAAGGACTTTCTATTTACGGAGGCTTATCCGCTAAGCCGGGTGATAAACTTGCATTTGATGTACGGAATTTTCAGTTAAAACAGTTGAGCCCGTTTTTTGGAAGATCTTTAAAGTTGGAAGGGGTATTGAACGGACAGTTTTCACTACACAACACCGTAAAAAATTTGGCTTTTAGTAGTGATTTAGCATTTGATAAATTAAAACTGAACGACAAAAGCTTGGGTTACGGAGAATTAAAAGCAGAGTACAATAACACAGATAAATATTTATACCTCGACGGTTATACTTCAATGGGAATTCAGAATCCATTTGGAGAGAAAATAAAAAATATAAGTTTCTCGGGTTACTATTATCTCAACAAAAAAGAGGAAAGTTTAGATATAACTTTATCGGCACAACCTGCTAATCTTACTTTACTGAACCCGTATTTGGCAGGTATTATTACTTTAAACTCCGGACTAGTAACCGGAGAAGGAAAAGTTACGGGAACACCGGAAAAGCCAATGATAAACGGAAAATTCAAAATTCTTAAATGTGAATTGAAAGTAGATTATTTAAATGTGGTTTATTATTTAACGGGGGTTATTGATGTTTATCCCGATCAAATTAGTTTTCAGGATATAAAATTAACAGATAATGTAAATAAGAAAGTAGCACCCTGCGAATTGAATGGAAATATTTTCCATACCAATTTTAAGAATATGCAAATTGACTATGACTTGAATTTTAAGAATATGTTGATTTTAAATAAACCAAACATTGGTAAAGATCCGTTTTATGGAAAAGCTTATGCAACAGGAACAGCGGGTATTTATGGTTTCCTAAATAATATTGCGATGGAAATTAAAGTGAAGACTGAGAAGGGAACAGTGTTCACAATTCCGTTAGACGGCCCGGCTTCAGTTTCTGAGAATAATTTTATTCGTTTTGTTAAGCAAGACACAATCAAGAAATTGAAAGAAGAGCATAAATCCGGATTTACATTGGATATGGAAGTTCATGCTACGCCTGACGCCGAAGTTCAAATTGTTTTGGATGCAAAAAGTGGCGATGTTATCAGAGGAAGAGGTAAAGGCGATATAAAATTAAATATTAGTAACCTTGGTAAGTTTGATATGTTTGGTGAATACAAACTAAGTAGCGGCGATTATTTGTTTACACTCGAAAACGTAATCACAAAAAAATTCGATATTCAAAAGGGAAGCACTATTAACTGGAGTGGTAGTCCGTACGCCGCCGAAATTGATATTGCAGCTATTTACAAACAACGCGCTTCTATTGCTCCGTTATTCCCACACGATACAACCGGTACTTACAAACGACGTTTACCCGTGGATTGTAAATTATTAATGCACGATAAATTAATGGCGCCAAATATTTCGTTTGCTATTGATTTACCAACTTTAGATGAAAACACAGCTTCAAAAATTCAAAGTATTTTAAATGATGAAGCAGAGTTGAATCGTCAGGTGTTTTCATTACTATTATTAAAAAGTTTTGTGACGCCATTGCAGTATTCGGGTTCAGGAGGTATTTCGGCGGGTTCTGCAATTGCAGCTAATGGAACAGAAATGTTGTCGAATCGTTTAAGCGGGTGGTTAAGTAATTTAACTAAAGAGGTTGATGTGGGTGTAAATTACCGTCCGGGAAATGAAGTGAGCAGTGATGAGTTAGATGTTGCTTTATCAAAACAATTATTAAACAACCGTTTATCGGTGGATGGTAATTTCGGTTTCAATAATAATCAAACAACAAATACCAGTGGTTTAATTGGTGATGTGAATATTGAATATAAGCTTACCGAAGACGGACGTTACCGCGTAAAAGGTTTTAACCGGACTAATGATAATACACAGTTAACCACACAAGGCGGACCGTACACACAAGGCGTTGGTGTTTTTTATCGTGAAGAATATGAAACTTGGGCTGAGTTGTACAGACGATATATTAAGAAGGTGAAAAGCGTTACTAAAAAAACGGAAACGCCAACTGAGACTACGCCGTAGTTTTTTAGAATTAGAATTTGTATATTTACTATAGCAATTCAATTTCATGAAAGCAAAGAATTTGATAATAGTTCTATTATTTATTGCTTGCTTTTCTTTTTCGCAGGTTAAGGATACTCTTAAAGGATGGTATTTTGGTCCGAATTTCTCTTTTTTATCAGCCGTTGGACATTATTATAAGCCAGATGGATTTAGTAATTATGTGTCTGTTAATAAAAACAACAATTATTACTCTTATTCTGTCGGAATTGATGCAATGTATGCTTTTGGAAGGAAACACACATTAGTATTTGGACTTCATTATGAAGAAGCACGTAGTTCATATAACGATTATCCGGATGCAAATCCAATTTGGAATCCTCAGGGAGTAAGTAACATTTGTGGTAGACATGTAGAGAATTGGCTTTTATTGCCAGTTCATATGGATTTTTGTTTATTGAAAGGAAAAATTTCACCATATATCATGACAGGGCTTTCGCCAAACTTTTTTTTGGATGCTAAATCATATGTAAGAACAACCTATACAAATGGAAAGGTAGAGGAGATGTCAGGAAGAAGATATCAGTATCAAAAATTCGACGTGACATGGCAAATAGGATTTGGGGTCGATTTAAATCTAAAGAAATCAAAAATCAGGCTATTTTTTTATGATAGTGGAAGTGAGCCTATTTATTTTAATTCTATGTTTGGATGGAAGTATTGGAGGTATTCGCTCAAAACAGGAATTTCCTACTACTTTAAAACTTCGCGCCGTTAATTATTACAGTTTCAATTAAACTGCTTCCAAAAGCGTAGGGGATATAGCCGTAACTTGCTATTGGTTTTGTGATGAAGATATTTGCTTTTTTACCAATAGTAATACTTCCTACTTCTTTAGTTAAGTCCATTGCGTAAGCTGAATTTATTGTTGAAGCATTAATAACTTCTTCAGGATTTAATTTGTAATCAATACAACCTAAACTCATCATAAAATTCATGTTACCACTCGGACTACTTCCCGGATTGTAATCGCTCGCAAATGCTATTGCTAAACCTGCATCAATCATTTTACGAGCAGGCGGTAATTGTAAATTTAAAAAGAAAGCTGCGCCGGGTAAAATAGTGGGCATTGTATTGCTGTTTTTTAAAATTGCAATATCGTCATCATTACAAAATTCTAAATGGTCAACACTTATTGCTTTGCATTCAACAGCAGTTTTGATTCCGTTACTGTGACTTAATTGTTCAGCGTGAACTTTCGGTGTTAGTCCGTGTTTTAAACCTGCCAATAAAATTTCTTTGGTTTCTTCGGCGGAGAAATAATTTTTCTCACAAAATACATCAATGTAATCCGCTAATTTTTCTTTGGCAATAGCAGGTAACATTTCGTTGATGATTAGATCAATATAACCTTTCTTGTTATCTTTAAATTCAGAAGGCAAAGCGTGTGCTCCTAAAAAAGTAGCTTTTACAGGAATAATATTTAAATCCTTCAAGCGTTTTATAACGCGGAGAATTTTTAATTCAGATTCTAAATTTAATCCGTAACCACTTTTTATTTCAACTGCGCCTGTGCCTTGTGAAATTATTTCATTAAAACGAACGAGTGATTGCTCAAACAAATCATCTTCGCTGGTCTCTCTTAATTTTTTGGCTGAATTTAAAATACCACCACCACGTTTTGCAATTTCTTCATATGACAAACCATTTATCCTATCAACAAATTCGCTTTCGCGGTTACCGGCGTAAACTATATGGGTATGGCTATCGGCATAACAGGGCAGAACTAATTTTCCGGAGGCATCAATTACTTCCAAATCTTTCCAATCGGTAATTCCTGGGAAATCTTCCATCTTCCCAAAATCAGCAATTAAACCATTATCAATAGCTAGCCATGCGTCTTCAATACAAGGTAAAACGCTCATATCCTTACCACAAACCTTAGTTACGTTGGTTTCGCGTGTTTGTACCAAAGACTTAATATTTTTAATCAGAAGCTTGCTCATATTCTGGTTATAAATGTAATAAATTCTTCATTCTTAGTTCTCTAATCCGTTGGATTTTTATTCTGGTAAACTTAGGAACGTCTGATATTGCTTCTATAACTCTAGAATTAAAGTAAATCCTACGGATTAAATTCTTAATTTTGTCTCTATGTCAGGCAATTCATTTGGACAAGTATTTAAACTAACCACCTTTGGCGAGAGTCACGGCGAGGCTATCGGTGGCATTATTGATGGTTGTCCTGCCGGTTTAAGTATTGATTTTGACTTTATTCAGAATGAATTAGACCGCCGCAAGCCCGGACAATCTCATATCACAACTCAACGTAAAGAGAGCGATAAAGTTCAGTTTTTATCAGGCATTTTTGAAGGAAAAACTGCAGGAACTCCAATTGGATTTATTATTCCTAACGAAAATCAAAAGAGTGGCGATTACGAACATTTAAAAGATGTTTTTCGTCCAAGCCACGCTGATTTTACTTACGAAACAAAATATGGCATCCGCGATTATAAAGGCGGAGGAAGAAGTAGTGCAAGAGAAACAGCTTGCCGTATTGTTGGTGGAGCAATTGCTAAATTGATTTTAAAACAAAGTAATATTTCTATTCAGGCTTATGTAAGTTGTGTTAAGGATGTGAAACTTACAATCCCATATTCAAAATTGGATTTATCAAAAACAGAATCCAATATTATTCGTTGTCCGGATGAAACTACGGCCAACAAAATGATTTCTTTAATTGAAGAAACCCGTAAAGGAGGGAATACTGTTGGTGGAATTATTTCTTGTGTTATAAAAGGAACTCCAATTGGATTAGGCGAACCTGTATTTGATAAATTGCATGCCGATTTAGGAAAAGCAATGTTAAGTATTAATGCGGTGAAAGGTTTTGAATACGGCGCAGGTTTTCACGCCATAAATTCTTATGGATCTGAACTAAATGATATTTTTGAAAGTGGAAAAGAAATTTCTACGAAGACAAATAACAGTGGTGGAGTACAAGGTGGTATAAGTAACGGACAAGATATTTATTTCAACGTTGCTTTTAAACCTGTTGCTACTGTTATGCAATCTCAAAAAAGTGTGAATGCAAAAGGAGAAGAAGTTGATTTAGAAGGAAAAGGCAGACACGATCCATGTGTTTTACCTCGTGCAGTTCCTATTGTAGAAAACATGGCGGCTTTAGTGTTAGTTGATCATTTATTACGTTCACGTGTTTCAAAACTGTGAGGGTGAAAAAAAGTAATTCCATATACGTTATTAGTTTCTTTGAAGGCGCTGCTGTTATGGCAACCGAACTTTGCGGTTCAAAATTAATCTCTCCTTATTTTGGGAGTAGTTTATATGTTTGGGCTTCGGTAATCGCTATTACTTTAGGAAGTTTAGCGGCAGGTTATTTTTACGGTGGAAAATTAAGTCTGAAAGAAAACAGAACAAAAATTCTCGCTACCATTTTATTAGTATCAGCAGCCTACATGGGTTTTATGCCAATTATTACGAATGCTTTTGCTTCTATTGCACTAAGTGCCTCTTTGGTCACAGCTGTTGTTATGGCAAGTGTTTTACTTTTAGTTCTCCCAATGTTTTTAATGGGAGCCGCTTCTCCAATAATTATTGCTATCCAAACCGAGAATAGTAACGAGTCGGGCAGAGTAAGTGGTTTGGTGTATTCAATTTCAACGGTGGGTGGAATTATTTCTACGTTCTTATGTGGATTTTTCTTAATACCAATGTTCGGAGTAAATACCACCTTAATTGTATTCGCTCTTCTGTTAGCTTCATCACTCATTTTATTATCTCAAAAAAAAAACAACTTTAACGTCGTAATTGTTTTAGTTGCGCTACTTGTTTTAGGATTCACAAGTAAAACCCCTCTTAAAAATTGTATTTACGAAGTGGATGGAATGTTGGGGAAGATTAATGTGTTGGATGATACCATAGAAATTAATGGTGATGGCATGACATCCACAAGAAAATTACTGGTAAATAACATAGTTCAAACCGAAATGGATATGCGTACCGGAAATTCACTCTCAGGTTATGTGAATCTTTTAGATTTTAATATTGATACAGTTGAAAGTGGTAATGCTTTGGTATTAGGTCTTGGCGGTGGAGTAACTTCAAATTTATTAGTGAGAAAAGGATTTAAAGTAACAGGCGTTGAATTAGACGAGAGAATAATTGATGTCGCGAAAAACTATTTTAATTTAAATGAAAGTGTAAGTTCAGTTTACGATGATGGCCGTCATTTTATAAATCAATGTAACGAAACTTATAATCTAATTCTGATTGATATTTTTAAAGCTGAAGAACAACCTTCGCACGTTTTAACGATGGAGAGTCTTGAAAAAATAAAAAAAATGATGTCGCCAAACGCATCTCTCATCATCAACTGGCACGGTTATTTGGAAGGCGAACGTGGAATAGGCACTTCCATTTTATTAAACACCTTAAAAAAATCAGACTTCAATTATAAAATAGCAGCTACTTCAGATAAGGAAGACGAACGGAATTTGGTATTTTTTGCAAGTTTAAGCGAACCTATTGTTAAGAAATTTGAGGTAAAGCCTCAAGTAAAACCCACAGATTTGGTGAATTCTGATGGTCGCCCCGTATTGGAGAGATATAACGCTTTAGCCAATCAAAGCTGGCGTAAAAATTACATACTTTACTACTATTCAGGCCATTAAGATTAGCTAAATTCTTCTTAAATTTAGCCTTGTAAATTAACATTGAATTTTTGAATTTATTATGGCTACTCTGATTATATTTCGTCACGGACAAAGTGTTTGGAATTTAGAAAATAAATTTACCGGATGGGTGGATGTGGAATTAACGCCAAAAGGTGTTGAGGAAGCAAAAGCAGCCGGAGAAAAATTAAAAGGCTTCACTTTTGATTATGCTTATGCCTCTGATTTAAAACGAGCGCAAAACACGTTGAAGATTGCTTTAGAAACTTCAGGACATAAACCGTTAACGCCAAATTATAACAAAGCGTTGAATGAACGCATGTATGGTGATTTGCAAGGATTGAACAAAGCAGATACAGTTGCAAAGTATGGCGAAGAGCAAGTGAAAATTTGGAGAAGAAGTTTTGATGTGCCCCCTCCGAATGGAGAAAGTTTAAAAGATACAGCAGCACGTGTTATTCCGTATTTTGAGAGTGAAATTATTCCTAAATTGAAAGAAGGAAAAAATATTGTAATTGCAGCGCATGGAAATAGTTTACGCGCTTTAATCATGTATTTAGAAAAAATGACGCCGGCACAAATATTAGAATTTGAAATTGGAACAGGCGTGCCCCGTATTTACGAATTGGATAAGGATTTAAAAGTAATCTCAGCTAAGAATTTATAATATGTCAGAAGGTTTTATAAGTGCAGATAGTAAAGTAATAGCCGTTGATTTCGACGGAACTATTGTTACACATGCTTATCCTCAAATAGGAAAGGAAATGTTATTTGCATTCGCCACACTAAAAGAATTACAAGGGCGCGGACATAAATTAATATTATGGACTTTTAGAAGTGGTCCCTTGTTGGACGAAGCTGTTGAGTATTGTAAAAAGAATGGAGTTGAATTTTATGCAGTGAATAAAAATTATCCTGAAGAAGAATTTTCAGATAAAATTTCGCGTAAAGTAAATGCAGATATTTTTATTGACGACAGAAATGTGGGTGGATTTAGAGGTTGGAGTGAAACCTGGCAAATGTTACATCCTGATGGCGGTAATTTTTTTCATACAGTTGTTAATCCTGATGCACATAATAATTACACGAAAGAAGAAGTTTCTTTCTTTAAACGATTTTTAGGTAGAAAATGATTTATATAAAAACAAGAGAAGAAATTGAATTGATGCGCGAATCAGCCTTAATGGTATCGCGTACATTAGGTATTGTTGCAAAAGAAGTAAAGCCCGGTGTTACGCCAAAATTCCTTGATAAAATCGCTGAAGAATTTATCCGTGATAACGGTGGCGTTCCTGCTTTTAAGGGATATCGTGGTTTTCCTGCTACATTATGTATCTCGATTAATGAGGCAGTTGTACATGGCATTCCAACTGATAAAGCTTTACAGGAAGGTGATATTATTTCGGTGGATTGTGGTGTGAAGAAAAATGGTTTTTATGGTGATCACGCTTATTCGTTTGCGGTTGGTGTTGTTAAACCTGAACTCCAAAAATTATTAGAAGTAACAAAAGAAAGTTTATACAAAGGAATAGAACAATGTATTGCCGGTAACCGAATTGGTGATATTAGTTACGCCATACAAAATCACGCTGAAAAGAACGGTTATGGAGTAGTTCGCGAATTAGTTGGACATGGTCTTGGAAAAAGTTTACACGAAGACCCTGAAGTTCCTAATTATGGAAAAAGAGGTGATGGTCCGAAAATAAAGGACGGAATGGTATTCGCTATTGAACCTATGATTAATTTAGGAAAGAAAAACGTAAAGCAATTAAATGATGGCTGGACAATAGTAACGGCCGATGGTTTACCAAGCGCGCATTTCGAACATGATGTGGCTATTGTAGACGGAAAGCCTGATATCCTTTCAACGTTTGCCTATGTTGAAGAAGCGCTTAAATTAAAAATTTAAAATCTCAATTTTCAAGAATATATCTGCGTCGGAGTTACGGCAAATGGTAAAAGTTCGCCAATCCCGCGAACTTTCTTTATTTAACAGAATTCTTTTGTGGTTAAATTATTTTGTTGTTGTCGCTCTTCTTGTTTCTGCCTCTGCTAAATATATTTCACCACATTTGTTTTGGTTCATTGCTTTTTTTGGTTTAGGATTTCCTTATCTCGTATTAATAAATTTATTGTTTGTGATTTATTGGATAAGTCAGTTTAGACGCGAAGCTTTAATTTCTTTAGTCATAATTCTACTGTGTTTTTTTACAGTTCGCAGGTATGTGCAGTTTAGTTTTAGCAACTCCGGTTCCAATAATGATATTAAAGTAACCTCTTACAATAGTATGTTGTTTGATTTGTACAATTGGAGTAAGAACGCGCAATCCCGTCAGCATATATTAAATCAATTAGAGGAAATAAATCCGGATATATTATGTCTTCAAGAATTTTATAATTCAAGCACCATGAAAGAATATTTTAATATTGATACAGTTTTAAGCACACTGAACACTAAATATTATCATGTAGAATATACTTCAATTGCTCATAAACATAATCATTTTGGTATCGCAACCTTTTCAAAATATCCTATCGTGAACAAGGGAAAAATAATATTTAATACCCGTTCCAATAATATTTGTATTTATACTGATGTATTGATTAAAAGGGACACTGTCCGTATTTATAATATGCATTTGCAATCCATTCATTTTAGTAAAAAAGATTATACGTTCGTAGGCGATCTACAGGATAACAATGACGCGAAAGACGAGTTAGAAAATTCTAAAAGTATTTTACGCAGTTTAAAACGTGCCTTTGTGAAACGCGCTGATCAGGCTGAATTGATTCATGCCAGTATAAAAAATTGCAGGTATAAAATTATTCTATGTGGCGATTTTAATGATACACCGGGCTCTTACGCGTATAATTTAATTTCTGAAGATTTAAAGGATACGTTTATTGAAAAGGGGAGTGGATTGGGAAGGACCTACGCCGGAAAATTCCCTCAATTCAGAATTGATTATATTTTTCACAGTAAAGATTTAAAATGTACTCAGTTTACACGAAGTGAAGAAACCTTCACGGATCACTTTCCTATTACAGCTTATCTGAAGATTAAATAAACTTACATTTACGGGAAGCAAATGCACACATGCGTAATAAAATAACGCCATGTTTGAAGCGGGAAATGTTTGTGGTACCATATGTACGCTCACGGTAGCGGATAGGAACTTCAACAATCTTTAAATTTAATTTGTGAGCACCGAATAATAAATCAAAATCTCCGAACGGATCGAACTCGCCAAAATACTTTCTGTTCTTAGTAAGTTTAATGTAATCGTTTCTGAACATTACTTTCGTTCCGCATAAAGTATCTTTAAAGCGTTGTTCTAGTAACCAAGTGAACGCCCAGCTAAAGAAATGATTTCCTAAATAATTTAAGAAACGCATTGCTTCCTTATCCATCGGGTAAACTAAACGAGTGCCATTAATAAAATCACCTTTACTGCTGGCAATAGCATTGTAGAATTTAGGAATATCTTCAGGCGGCACAGTTAAGTCGGCATCTAAAATCATTAAAATATCACCGGTTGCAATTTTGTAGCCTTCACGAACAGCATCAGCTTTTCCTTTTCCTTTTTGCTGGCCAATTTTAATATCGTGTGTAGCTGAATACTTTTTCTGAATTTCCTGAATCTTTTCCCAAGTATCATCAGTACTGTTTCCTTCAATAAAAATAATTTCAACGTGCTTACCAAATTTAGGCAGACGAGTAATGGCGTTTTCGATATTACCGCTTTCATTACGTGCAGGGATAACAACCGTTGTTGAATATTTAGTTGCGTATTCAGCTTCGTTGTTTTCAGGAAGAGGTTTTGCGAAACTGTAAAGGTTTAAACTAAAGAATCTGAAAAACGGAAACTTTGCTAAGTAACGGTTTAAGATAAACGATAGAATAGGGAACCATAAAGGGAAAATTAATCGTTTAGTGTTTCTGTAAACATCAAATCCCGACACAAATAATAAATTGTTGATGTCACGCGAGTTTAGCCAGTTTTGAGTTGGTGTCTTTTTCTTTAGACTAATAAGCTCTGCAAATTTTATAACCGGCTCCCAAAGTGAATTGTAATATTGAACAATTACTTTGGTATTAGGGTGAGAGACTTTTTTTACCTGTTCAAATACATTCTGAATATCGTCGACAAAGCCAATTAAGTTACTGATGATGATTAAATCGAATTTCTCATTCAATTTAATTTCATTGGCATCCATTTGTAAAAACTCAATATTTTTTCCTTGATGTTTTTCTTTAGCCCAGGCAATGTATTCTTCACTAAAATCAATTCCCACTTTGCGTGAGCCTTCAATAGTAGCTAATAGATCACCACTTCCACAACCAACTTCTAAAACAGATGAATCTTCGTGCGAAAAATACTTACAGTAATTACTAATCTCATTCCAATAATAAGAACTCACTGCACGCTTTTTACGCTTTTGTGCTATAGAATTGAAATATGTTTTTTTGTCTGACACTATTTATTGCTTTTCAATTATGACTGTGCAAAACAAGCCTAATTGTCTTTGTAAAGGTGACAATAATTTCTCAAATCCCTTAAAAAATCCGTACATAAAATAGGGAAACATCGCGCTTCTTGATACCCCGCCACTTAAAACGTACATAAACGGACTGTGATATTGAATTTTCGTGATTTTAAGAGTAGGATAGTCCTTTTTAAACTGTTCGGTATCTCTTTCGAAATAAATGTGAGGCAGGGCTTGATTGGAGTTGCTTAATGGATTTCCAGCTTCAATTTCTCGTCCGCCTTTTTCATCAAAAGGTTCGTGATGGAAACGTTTGTAGATAAATCTTCCTAATGCTGAATTTGCCGGTTCAACCATAATAATCTTTCCGCCTTTCACTAAACAACGCTCAGCTTCTTTTAAAAATAAATAAGGTTTAGGGATGTGATGAAATACATTCAGCATCATAATACTTCCTAATTCATTTTCTTTGTATGGCAATTCTTCTGCACTAAAAACTTTATCTACAACCGGTAAATCTAAAATATCAGAAGTCACCACTTCAGGAAACACATCTTTCAAAAATCCGCCACCTGAACCAATCTCTAAATAAATTCCTTTTCCAACGGCACGTGATTCTTTTATAAAAACATCATACCAGTCTTGATATAATCGTTTTAAAAAGGGTTTGTTTAAAATAATATCCCTGTGTGCCAAAGTTGTTTTTGGATCATCTAGAGAATAGGGTATGGTGTATTTTTTAAACATTAGGTGTAACCAGAATATTGAAATAATGTTCTTCACCCAAAGATTCCAGTTTCAAAACTGTTTCCAGGTCTAAGGTTTCTAATTTATTTTCTTTCAGAATTTCGACATTAAAATTTAATTCTTTCAGTAGAACAAAATAGTCGCGTAGAGAACTTCCTGATTTTCTTAAACCATAAGGCCAGAATTCTGAAATCATTTTTACTTTGGGATTATTCTTCAAAGTTTCTTTCATGCCTTTCATGGCTTC
Source organism: Bacteroidia bacterium (assembly GCA_018000995.1). Taxonomy (GTDB): domain Bacteria; phylum Bacteroidota; class Bacteroidia; order B-17B0; family Aurantibacillaceae; genus JAHEYG01. The sequence goes on along the minus strand of JAGNIU010000010.1, from coordinate 39,521 downwards.
CATTTCAAATCCCTGAATATCCATTTTAATGAAATCAACTTTCTCACCTTTTAAATAATCATCAATGCTCACTGCGTCAATTTCAATTTCCTGATCGTATTCTTCTGGTTTGTAAGTGCGGTGATCAACGTTTAATTCTTTGGACGTATAAATTTTTAGTTTTTCTGTCTTTGGACCAACAGCTTTATTGTTGATGATAATATTTTTGTAGGATGAAGTTGTTTTTTTAAGGTGATTGAAATTGGTTGTATCAGGTTCAAAGCAATGAATCTTTCCTTTCTCTCCAACAATGTCCGATAAAATAGTCGCGTAAAAACCAATGTTGGCGCCAATATCTAAAACGGTATCGCCTTGTTTGATGTGTTTTTTTAATAATTCAATTTCAAACGCATCTTGTTTATTCTTAAAAACGGAATACATTTTTTTGTACAGAGGAAATGAGGTCTTGTACAAAAAATTACCAAGCTTTATGCTGAATGAAGTCGCCATTTATTAAGGCTTGAATTTACAAGAAAAAAACGAGATTTTAGAGGGAATTCCTTTTTGTATAAACCTCAATTTTTCCGCCACAAAAACACTAAAACACGAAAGTTTCACGAAATTTTAGTGGGATTTTGTGCTTTTGAGATTTAGTGGCAAAAAAGAGTAATTCTATATTTTTTCCTTTAGATACCTCGCCGTCTGCGATTCCTTACTCTTAATGAGTTCTTCCGGAGTCCCTTCAAAAACAACATTTCCGCCTGTTTCTCCGCCTTCCGGACCTAAATCTATAATCCAATCAGCACATTTTATGACTTCGAGATTATGTTCAATGACAACGATAGAATGTCCTTTATCTAATAAAGCATTAAACGACTTCAATAATTTGGCAACATCATGAAAATGTAAACCGGTTGTAGGTTCATCAAATACAAAAAAAGTAGGTGAGGTGTTGTTTATTTGAATTAAGAAGGATGCTAATTTAATTCGTTGCGCTTCACCACCACTCAAGGTGCTGCTGCTTTGTCCGAGTTGTACGTAACCTAAACCAACTTCTTCTAATGCTTTTAATTTTTCAATTATTTTTTTAGCGGTGCGGTCTTCTTTGTCTTGAGAAAAGAATTGTACTGCATCACTAACGGTCATATTAAGTACGTCGGAAATACTTTTGCCTTTATATAAAATCTCTAAAATTTCTCCCTTAAAGCGTTTTCCACCGCAAGCATCACATGGCAATTGAATATCGGCCATGAATTGCATTTCCACTGTAATTTGCCCTTCTCCTTCACAAACCTCACATCTGCCACCATCTACATTGAATGAAAAATGAGAAGGTTTAAATCCACGCTGTTTTGCTAAGCCTTGGTCGGAGAATAAATTTCTTATTTCGTCGTAACCTTTAATATACGTTACAGGATTACTTCTTGACGATTTGCCAATAGGGTTTTGGTCGACGTACTCTAATTGTTTTATTTGTTTTAGACTTCCTCCAATTAAATGCGTGTGATCAACGCTTTCATAATAGCCTTCAATATAACGTTGCATGATAGGAATCAATGCTTTTTTAATTAAAGTTGATTTTCCTGAACCACTCACTCCTGTAACACAACATAAAGTGTTCAATGGAAATTTTACTGTGACGTTTTTTAAATTGTTATCGCTTACGTTTTTTACTTCTAAGAATTCTTTCCATTTACGACGAGTCTTAGGTGTTTCAATTCGTAATTTATCTGTTAAATATTTTGCAGTAAAACTTTCGCTGTCTTTTAATAATTCTTTGTGTGTACCTTGGAAAACTAAATGTCCGCCTAAACTTCCTGCTTCCGGACCAATATCAATTAATTCATCAGCGGCAAGCATTATGTCTTCGTCGTGCTCAACAATGATAACGGTGTTACCTTGTTTTTGTAATGACTTCAATACTTTTATTAAACGTTCTGTATCTCTAGGATGTAAACCAATACTTGGCTCATCTAAAATATATAAACTCCCCACTAAACTGCTGCCTAATGAAGTCGCTAAATTAATACGTTGACTTTCACCTCCGCTTAAAGTATTCGCTACGCGGTTAAGTGTTAAATAGCCTAAACCAACATCCATTAAATACTGTAAACGGTTTGTGATTTCTACTAATAGACGTTTTGCAATTTTAGTATCGTGCTCGTTTAATTCAATCGATTTAAAAAATGGCAGTAAATCAGAAACAGGCATCAATACCAATTCTGTAATATTTTTTCCGGCAACTTTTACGTAGTTCGCATCTTTGCGGAGGCGTGTACCTAAACAATCCGGACAAGTTGTTTTCCCTCTGTAGCGGGCTAACATCACACGGTATTGAATTTTGTAACTTTCTTTCTCTAACATTTTAAAGAATGTATTTATTCCATCAAAATGTTCGTTACCATTCCATAATAAAGCCAATTGTGTTTTAGTTAGCTCTGCAATAGGTTTGTGAACCGGGAAATTAAATTTGTGTGCATTCTTAATGAGTTCTTTTTTATACATACTCATTGTTTCGCCATTCCAACATGCAACGGCGCTATCATAAACACTCAGGCTTTTATTTGGAATAACTAAATCAGGATCAATACCAATTATACTTCCAAAACCTTCGCAGGTTTTACAAGCACCAATTGGATTATTAAAGGTGAAAAAATTTATATCCAGTTCTTCAAAAGTAATGCCGTCTGCTTCGAATAGGTTTGAGAAAAAATGTTTTTCAAACTTGGTGTCGCCCACCCAAATATGACATTCGCCTTTTCCTTCGTAGAATGAAGTTTGTACGCTATCAGCAACTCGTCCCGAAAAATCTTCATCATCTTTATTAACTACCAAACGGTCAATTAATAAAAGAACTTCATCTGTACTTTTTATTTTTTTAATGTTAGTATCTGCAATTTTTGCAATCTCACCGTTTAATATAATTCGTGAAAAACCTTGTTGTGATAATAGATCTAAACTTTGTCCTAATGTTCTTCCTTTCGGGACTTGAATCTTAGAGAGGACTAAACACTTCGTTTCATTCTTTAATCCTAATACAAATTCAACTACATCCGTTACATTATTACGCTTTACAATTTTTCCTGTAACAGGACTATATGTTTTTCCAGCACGGGCGAATAATAATTTGAAGTAATCGTAAATCTCAGTAATGGTTCCAACAGTGCTTCGCGGATTTCTTGAAATAACTTTTTGTTCAATCGCGATGGCGGGAGAAATTCCTTTTATATAATCAACTTGTGGTTTTTCTAATCGTCCTAAAAATTGTCTGGCGTACGCAGATAAACTTTCTACATATCTTCTTTGACCTTCTGCATATAAAGTATCAAAAGCTAAAGAAGATTTTCCGGAGCCCGATAAACCTGTAATCACCACGAATTTGTTACGGGGAATGGCCACATCCACATTTTTTAAATTGTGCATGCGCGCGCCTTTAATGATGATAAATTCCTTAGGACTAAGTACTGAAATGTCTTTTTCTTTGCTCACGGACAACAAAATTAAGCTTTGTAAAAGGCATTTTTAAGTATTGTTATTAAGTATTTAAGGGGCTGAAAAACAGTTGTTTAGAATGGAGCTTTATATCATTCCAAATCTCCATTTTAACAATTTTACTCATTAAAACGACTATTTCACTCATTACGGAAGCTTTAATTTTTGTTTTTTTGATGAATAGGGATATATTTGCCTTATAACCAAAAAAACCAATTGCCATAGAATAGACATTTACACCCGATAACTTACGATTAAAAAAAGGGAAAATGCATGTCTGTTCAAATTCAAGGAGATAATGAGTTAGTACAACTCTACATCAATGGCAACGAAGAAGCACTAGCCACTTTATTGCAACGCCACAAACGCAGGATATTTTCCAGCATATATGTTATTGTTCGCGATAGAGCTTTAGCCGAAGATATATTCCAGGATACGTTCTTTAAAGTAATTCAAACTTTAAAACGTAACCAATATTCTGAAGAAGGAAAGTTTTTGCCTTGGGTATTACGCATTGCTCGTAATTTAATTATCGATCATTTCCGTAAGAACAAAAAACTACCAACTGTTCCGGTTTATGTAACTGAAGATGGTGAGGAAGTTGATGTTTTTGCAACCATTGCAAGTACTGATGATGGTTTTAAAAATGATAAAGAACAAATTCAGTTCCGTAAAAAAATACGTAGCATGATTGGCTCTTTACCTGATGAACAAAAGGAAGTAGTAATTATGCGTATGTATTACGATATGAGTTTTAAAGAAATTGCAGATTTCTGCAATGTATCCATCAATACTTCGCTTGGACGTATGCGCTATGCTTTAATTAACTTGAAAAAGATGATTGAAGAAAGTAAAACCGAAGTGTATATTTAAGTTGTCTGCCTATGGCAGAATTTTGTTTGTTTAGTTTTTGTTCTAGTTTTAATTTTTGAGTCCGGGTTGAGCGCCCGGACTTTTAATTTTGTATATTTACTAATGTAAATACCAATGGAAAATGCTGAGATATACAAGACAGACTTATCAAAAAAAGATAATTACCTCAAAAAATTCAGGATTCGATATTTTCTTACGGTAGGGCTTGTAATAACAGGACTTTTACTTTTTATGATTGTAGCGGTTGTTGATTCCGGAGAAGGGTCAATGGGCGGTATGATGTTTTTCCCTTTTATTTTATTGTTTGGAATGCTTTTCTTTCTTAAGTGTAGAGCTCAGGCTTTTCTAACACATTATTTGAAAGCGGAATTTATAATTTCAAATGAGGCATTGTTTTTACTTATTGATGGAAAAAAAAGAAAGGTAATTTTATTTAAAAATGATATTACGATTAAAACTATCCATAACGGAACTTATATTTTAAATGGGAAATACACTTGGTACGATTTAAATATGAGTAAATACCCACCAACAAAAATACCCACGAAAGAAAAAGATATTTTTATTCCTTCAATAGTTTATGATTATGAATTCTTAATCCAAGATATAGAGCAAAGGATAAAATTAGCGACTACAATTCCTTCTCCATCAAATAATGCTGAATAATTCCCCAAAGCAAAAACGATTTTTCTTTTATAGTATAACCGCAGCTTTTGTAGAATTCAACTGCGTTTTCGCGGGCTTGGAGTTCTATGGTTTTTAGATTTAATTTTTTGCCTTCCATTTCTAAGGCATTCACTATCATTTTTCCTAAACCTTTGCCTTGTTGGTTATCATCAACCGCCATGAAGCGGATTTGTCCTACTTTATTTTCATTCTCTTGTAATCGTCCACAGGCAACTACTTCTTTTTTTTCGTTCTCGATATAGCAGTTGATAGCAATCACTTCTAAATTGTCAGTCGCAGTTTCGGCGGGTTGGTTCCAGGGTTTGCGTAATATTTTTACACGCAGATCTATGATGCGTTCTACTTCGGCAGGACTATGAGCAATTTTAATTTTATACATTATCAATAAACTTAAAGGCAATTGAATTAACCGCTGTTTTAGTTTCACCATTCACAGTAAAATGTTTTAGCATTTCCTGAGCTTCCGGCAATTCAAACACTTCTTTTATATTACGTATTTTGCCAATAGGAATTTCCTTTTGTAAACATTGCTTAAACAACTCATCAAACCGTATTTTTTCAATTTTTACAGTTAACAATTGAAATAATTCAGAACGGTTAGTGACTCTATGTTGGTTCGTGCTGAATTTTTCATTGGTAATTAATTCTTTCGAGCCTACAAATTCACATAAATGCGCAAATTGTTTGTCGCTGCCAATGGCAAAAGTTATTAAATGTCCATCAGCTGTTTTAAATATTTCTCCGTAAGGAGAGATATTAGGATTCAGTGATCCGATGGCCTTAGGAAGATGTTTTGCAATTAACCAATTGGTAGCTTGGTTTACTAAAGAGGCAAGGGCGCTATCAAATAAAGAAGCCGTAACATGAGAACCTTGATTTGTTTTTTCACGGTTTAAAAGTGCAACAAGGATAGCTTCCTTTAACTGGTGACCAGCAATAAGATCAATGAAAGCAACAGGAAGTTTAACGGGCATGCTGTCTTTCTCGCCGTTGATATCCATGAAGCCACTTTCAGCTTGCAAAATTAAATCGTAAGCTAAACGTGAACTCTCGTTTCCAAATCCGGTAATGGAAGCATAGATGATTTTTGGATTTATAGAAAGTAGAGAATGGTAATCTACTTTTAATTTAATATCATCACCTTTTTTGTAATTCGTTATGACGATATCTGCATCCTTTATTAAATCATAAACTTTTTTGACATCTCCTTCTGAGGTAAGATCTAAAAACAAAACTTCTTTTCCTGTATTTATACTCCAATAGTAAGCGGATGTTGAAGCATTTTGGTCTTCCTCGGAAAGTTTCCAGGTTCTGGTGATATCACCGTTTGTTTTTTTATTTTCTATTTTAATAACCTTTGCACCTAATTCTGCAAAAAATACACCTACTGATGGTCCGGCTAAAACGCCAGCTAATTCAATTACTTTTAAGTCGGAGAAGAATTGTTTCATATTTATTTCTTAAGCGGCACTTCGACAAGCTCAGTGACCGCCTTTTCTATTTCGGTGGCTGAGCTTGTCGAAGCCACTTCCATTTAATACTGTGCTAGAACCGGCTTATTATTTAGTATCGTTTCAATTTTTGCCATCACTTCATCTGTCAATAAAGGTAAAACCTCCAGCGACGTAATGGTTTCTTTTAATTGTTCAACTTTACTCGCTCCTAAAATAGTTGTACTTACGTTTGGATTTTTTACTGTCCAGGCAATTGACATTTTTGGTAGAGTAGTACCTAATTCTTTTGCTAGTGCATCTAGCTTTTTTGTTTTTTCAATTCTGGATTGATCGCCTAAAGTTCTTTCCTTTAACCAATCCATACCTTCTATATTTAAACGTGTATCTTTTGGGTCAGCGTTATTATATTTTCCGGTTAGTAAACCACTCGCTAACGGACTCCAAATTGTAGTTCCTAGTCCGTAATCTCTGAACAGTAATAAAAAATCTTTTTCCAATTTGGTGCGCTCAAACATATTGTATTGTGGTTGCTCCATAGTTGGACCGATTAATTTATAATCTTTCGCAACAGCGATTGCCGCCATAATTTCATCATTAGCCCATTCGCTGGTTCCCCAATATAAAATTTTGCCTTGCTGGATTAAAGTATTCGTAGCAAGAACCGTTTCTTCAATAGGTGTGTTTTTATCAGGGCGGTGACAAAAGAATAAATCGATATAATCAACCTGTAAGCGTTTTAAAGCAGCATGACAGCCTTCAATAACATGTTTGCGTGAAAGTCCAACCTGATTTGGTAATTTATCTTCATAACCAAAAAACACTTTACTTGAAACACAATAAGAACTGCGAGACCATGTTTTCTTTTTAAGAATATTTCCCATTACGGTTTCTGATTTACCGGCTGCGTAAATTTCGGCATTATCGAAAAAGTTTACACCTGCATCATATGCGGTGCTTAATAAACTATCTGCAATTTTATCATCAATTTGTTTTCCAAACGTTACCCAAGTTCCAAACGAAAGTGTGCTTACTTGTAATCCTGATTTTCCTAATCTTCTGTATTCCATAATAAAATCTATACCTTAAAGGTATTGGTATTTTATGAAATTAAAAAGAGATTAAGATCCTGAGGGTTAAGGTGTTTACGGATTTATTTTAAATTTCGAATTCAACTCAGGAAAGAGTTCATTTTTGAAATTGGTATTTATTGTTTTTCTGTAGGCTTCATTTCCGGCTGCTTCATGATCTTGTTTTACGCCTTTGATGCTCGAGAATTGTTTTGAATAAATTTGCTCATTACTTTTTGCATTCGTTAAAGTAATATTTGCATCCAAAAATGTAACAGATAAATCATAAGCTCCTCCGCCTTTTCGTGTGTCGGCAGTAATATCAATTATAAAATCAGCTTCAGATTTTGAAGGGACAAATGTAAATCCATTTTGTTTTAAATAATCTTTTAAAGCAGGTTCCAAAACATTTACGGCTAATTTTTTTGCTAAGTTTTTTTCATTCGCGATAAAGAAAATAGTAGGATTTCTGATGGTTATAATAAACATATCGTAAGGACTCGCTTTTCTGAGAACAGCTTTAGTAATTAAAACATCATCATTTTCGCGTAGGAGTTCTTCTAAATCAATAATTGCCTTTAGTGATGCATTGTTATCTGGTGCAGAAACATCGGTCATTTGTGTTGATGTAAACCCTTGATCGTCGGTAACAGATTTATTTGCGGTTAATGAAATAGTTCCTTTTTCTGTAATGTATTTAAGAGGAAGAGACGAAACGGGGATTTGTTTTCCGGCTTTAGAGAAAAGTACTTTTGTATTCAGAGTTTGAGTAACTTTTTCGCCGTTTTTTTGAACTATTTTTTTGTTTTGTGGAACCACTTTTAGGTTAGCGAAAATGGTATTGATTCCGTTAATTGCACCTGATAGAATCTCGTTGCTTTTGTTTTTTAAAACAGCATCAAATGTTTCGGCAAGGTAAGGTTCAATAGGTTTAGTACTTAAAATGTAGGAGTGAATAGCCTGTACAAAATTACCTGCTGCTTCATCTTGTTTAGCTTTATTAAAAAGTTCGGTTGAACTTGTAAGAGCAGTTTCAAATTTCTGGCGTTTTAGCGAGTAGTAAGCTGATTTTGATAAACGATAGTAAACCCAATATTCTTTTTTATCCTGCCAAACTTCAACCTGCTCATAGCCTTCAAGGTCTTTTTGCACATTAGCTTTTATATTGCTTTCGTACGATTGTTTAACTTCATTATCTATATCAGTAGTTTTTAAAAAAGTTTCACTTTTAATGTTTACTACTATTTCTGAAGAAAGGTTATTTAAAGCTTTTAATATAGCCTGATCGATATAATCTGAGCTTTCTTTGGAAGCAAAGTTTATTCCAATAAAAAAATCATTTGAAAAGGGGCGGTTAGTAATCCACTCCGGTTTTTTTTGAGAGAACAGAGTTGTTGCTAACAGAATAAATATAATGCTGAATCTATTTTTCATTTGAGTTTTATTGAAAACGGGCGCTTGCGCGCCCGTGATGTTTTATTTTTTACGTTTATCTAATTCGTCTTTAATTTCGCCTGCTGTTTTGTAATCGCCATTTGCGGCAGCCGCTTTCTTTAATGTTTCTAATTCCTCTACAGAATATTTACCGTATTTAGAACCTCCTGAGTTGTTTCCGGGTGTACTGCTACCGCCACCGTTTGAACCACCGGAGAAGCGAGAAAAATAAGTATTGAAACCTTCTTGAAATGCTTTATTAAAAGCTTTTTTATGCCCTTTTCTGCATGGTCCAAGTATAAGGATTTGATAAATGATCCCTGCGTAAGGTACCATTTGCGGCCAGGTTTGTATTTTAGTCACACCTTCAAGATCTACACGCGCGCTAAAATCATTATGTTTTAAGCTGTAGAACTGTAGTGAAGCAATTGAAATATATGAGTTACTGAAACCTGTACTTGAGAAAGTTGTGCCGTAATATGGAAATATTAGCAGATCGGCATTCATCTTCTGAGCAAGATCAGCATATTTATCTCTCGACGATTTTGTATCCTCAAGTGGTAAACCGGATTGCTGGAACATTTGATTGCACGTGTTATAATCAACAACACTAAAGCCTTGGGCCACTAATATTTTTTTAATGGACTCGTAATTTCTTTTACGCCACTCTTCGCTGTTTTGTAACGTAACGGGTAAACGATTTGGTAAAATGCCTACAGTTCTTCCTTTTACTTCAGAAGGTGAAATAGAAGACTCTGTGTATAAAAAGGCTTTACCTTTTGTTTTACACGAGGTAATTGTAATCGCAACTAGTGCAAGTAGTAATAATTTTAAATTCATTTTTTTCATATAGGGATTTGTTTTGGTTATGGTTTTTTCTTGTTAATTATATCTTGAATTAGTTTTGCTTTATCGTAATCTTCTTTTTGTACGGCTTCATCTTTTAGTTTTTGCAATTCTTCAATAGACTTACTTTCTAAACTATCACCTTTGTTTTCAGAAGGCATTCCTTTTTGGGTATCGCGTTTCGCCATTTCTTTTTTAATCATATCGGCACGCTTGTAATCTTCTTTGTCTAAAGCTTTATTTAATTCTTGTTCTAATTGAACATAACTGAATTTGCTAAACTCATCCGCTTGTTTACGCTTATCTAATTCTTTCTGAATACCAAGCATAGCATCCAAATCACTTTTCGAATTGGCTTCTTTTAGAGCTAAATTTAAATCTGAATCAGAATAACCTGAATAATCAATTGCCGGTTTAGTTGGAGTAGGGGTTGAAATATTTTGTTGATTTAAATACTCGTAATCATCAGCTGGTTTTTTTACTTTAGGTTGTTTTTTCTTAACGTATTTCATTTTTCGAGTATTTACTAAATCATAATGTAACACGAGTAGCAAAGAATTATAAGCTGAGCGAACGTTTCCAATAGTAAATGATTCGTCCTTATCGGGATAATCCTCGAAACGCACAACGCCAGACTCATTTCTATCAATTGAAAATAAGTTAAACTTATATCTTAAACTCACATTAAATTTCTTAAGAAATACATACCCGGCTCCAAAATTGAGTCCAATGGAATGCTCACCCTTAAACAACCAGTTATATGCGAAGTACTGTCCAAAAAGAATAAAAGCTTTTTCTTTTGCAAAACGCCAGTTTTCATTCAGTCCAAGTTCTAACGATCTTATTTTTAAACGATTTTTTGAGCTTATGTCAGGAACTTTAAATCTGTCGACGCAAAACATAACAGGAATTTCTACACCAAATGACCTGCTTTGGAAACCAACGCCAAAGCCAAGTCGGTAGCCAATGGCGTGTTTTAAGGAGTAAGTATATCTGTCGTAATCTTCTGAACGGGCACTGTATGGAGAGTAATTCGTTTTATAGATATCGTAATTGTAATTACCTTTAGATATGCCATAAGATAGACCCGCAGTTCCGTTAACAATTAAACCAATACCTAAATACTTTTTGCCACTGGTGTCTACTGGAGCAACGGCCTTTTTTGGCTTTTCTTTTTTTACTTCAGTTTTCTGAGGCTCGCTGTACATTTGCGCATAATATGTGCTAAATGAGATTGAGAATATGATGAGAAGTAAACTATTTTTTATATTAAATTTCATTTGATTCTTTTTAAATAACATTATTAGAATGATCTGATTGGTCTAACTAAATAAGAACTTGATTTTGTGTAATTACTCATGAGTCCGTTACTGAAATTTGTGGCCCATGCAGTATTGGAATTAAATTCAGTGGAAGACCAATAAATAGCAGATAGGTTCAAATTTCCAATAAAACTTCTGTTCTGATATAAATAATCCAATTCGTACATTGATGGTAGAAACCAATCAGAATAACCTCCATTGGTATAGGCATTACAATATGAAGCTGCATATGTGCCAATTCCTTGTGATGTTACAATTACTGATGTGTTGCCTGAGCCAGTTCCTGCAGAAGATCCAGAAGCCCCTGTTGTTAAATTTATGCCATTGTACCATCCAAAGTTTGGTGTTGGACAACTAAATGTTCCGAACGGATTAAAGGATATTGACCAACTTATTAAGGTTCCAACATCAGCACTTGCATCATCAGCTACAATTAGACTCCATGTTCCGTTATTTGTTGTGCCAGTAAAGTTCGAAAAAGATTGCTCAGGGGTGAAGCTTCCCGTAAAAGGCGCGCTACCTGAAGTAATTGGTCCTCCAGTATATCCAAAACTTGTATTAGTATAATTATCACCTGTTCCACCGTTATCGCTTGATAAATCTATAATAGTTCCGTTGGGAGCTTTTAATGAAATGTCTAAATCTTGATTATATGTATGTGAAATGCTAATCCTAACTGATGTTAAAAGAAGTCCTGAAGTTTCAGGCACTCCTGTAACCACAATGTTAGATGTTATCTGAGAATTATCAGGTATCAAAATATTACCAAACGATTGAATATCGTTGGGCGCTGCGATATAACCATGTTGACCAGATCCGTCTACATAAAATATAGTTCCGCCCTGATAAGAGTCGCCTATTTTTTTTGGCACTTCTTTTTTTACAGAAGCAGCAGGCTCTAAAACTTTTTTATCTCCGCATGCAAAAACGAGTGAGGTAATTGCAATTAAAAGGGCAAGTTTACTTAGGTTTTTCATGTTATGGTTTTTTCTTGTTAATGATATCTTGAATTTGTTTTGCTTTATCGTAATCTTCTTTTTGTACAGCTTCCTCTTTTAGTTTATTCAGCTCTTCAATAGATTTACTTTCTAAGCTATCACCTTTATTTTCTGAAGGCATTCCTTTTTGAGTATCACGTTTCGCCATTTCTTTTTTAATCATGTCGGCACGCTTGTAATCTTCTTTGTCGAGAGCTTTATTTAATTCTTGCTCTAATTGAACATAACTGTATTTGCTAAACTCATCAGCTTGTTTACGTTTATCTAATTCTTTTTGAATACCAAGCATAGCATCCAAATCACTTTTCGAATTCGCTTCTTTAAGAGCTAAATTTAAATCTGAGTCAGAATAACCCGAGTAATCAACTGCAACTTTAGTTGGAGGAGGAGTGTAGGTGTTTTGTGAATTTAGGTATTCGTATTCATTATCTGATTTCTTAGGGGATTTTTTATTTTTATACTTTTTATGACTAACGCCATGCACTAAATCATACTTTGCTACAAGTTGTAAAGTGTTATATCTATTATTCCACATCCAGTAATAGTCATCTGTAGAGGTGCCTTTATACGCCTGAATCATCGGCGCACTTCTATTTAAACTCATAAAATTAAATTGATACCTTAAACTTACATTTAAACGTTTTAATATATTGTAGCCATAGCCTAAGTTTAAACCAAATGAATTAATATCGAAGTGTTCGTGCAACGCCATATATTCACCAATCAAAAAGTAGTGTTTTCCCTTTAGGAATTTGAAATATTGATTTAATCCGAATTCAAGAGAGCCTATTCGTAAGCGATCAGTTTCACTTATTTCAGGTATTTTAAATCTATCAACACAAATCGTAACAGGAAGTTCTAAGATGAACTTCTTGAACTGAAGAGCAACTCCTGTACCAACTCTATAACCAAATGTGTTTTTAACTTTATATTCGTTGTATATATAACCTTCTTCATCGTCAAACTCATAACGAATTGAATAGTTTCCTGAAGTTATCCCTCTATTTACTCCGGCAGTCATGCTAAAAATAAATCCGGGAACATTGCGCGATTTAGTTGAGTCTTTTTCAGGCGTTTCTTTTTTCTTTAGCTGTACTTCCGTTTTTTTGGTGTCGCTATACATTTGTGCATTCAAAGCGCACATACCAGTGATAAAGAACAGGCAAGTAAGAACTATTTTTAATCTATTTTTCATGTCGTTAATAATAATTATTTATTAGAATCTTCTTATAGCAACATAATAATTGCTTCCGGTTTTGCTGGCCTTCGATTGGTTTAATGTTGTTGCTGATATGAGTTGACGCCAAGCCTGGGTACTTGAAAACTCTGTTGAGCTCCAGTAGTATGATCCTTCGTTTAATTGGTAATACGTTGGGAGGCTTTTATTTTGTAAACGCAGCAGATTTAGTTCATATTTTGATGGCAAGTACCAATCATTATAATCATAGGAAACCTTGTCATAACATTTTCGGGCTGCACAAGTGGCTGAACCAAAAAATGAAGCAAGTAAATTGGTATTATTTAATCCGGCATAAAGAGTGTCTTGAGTTGCACCGGTTATTGCTGAATAAGGCGCCCAGACAACAGTTGATCCCCCATCAAAATTGACAACTAAGCCATGTTTACCACTCGGTTCTACATAAAAAACTGCGCCACCATAATACACATCACCTATTTTTAATTTCGGTCCATCTTGTGGAGCTAAATTAGCTTTATTATTACAGCTAATGCCGCCAATAATAATTGCGATTAACAGAATAAATTTGATTGTTTTTTTCATAGTTTATTAATTACAGTTTTTAATTTTTTGATGTAGTTCAGTAAAGTCAGAGGCTGCATTGGTAGATTGCATATAAAGTTCTAAATGATGTTTTCCTGTTTTGCATTTACCATTAGCTAAAAGAAGTGTTCCAAAATCCCGATGTGCTTCAGCAAAGGTTGGTTTTAATTTTATCGCCGAGAAGAAACTAGCTTGCGCGCTTTCTGCTTTTCCTTTTGCTTTTTCATATAAGCCCATTAAATAAAACGGAACTGCGTAGTTTGGAGCACTCATTGATGTTTCTTTTGCTAAATTATAAGTATTCTCATTCAACGAACCGCCCAGACTATACATTACTTTATATAATACAGAAACATTATAGTATTTAATGTTTGAAAATGACGAGGCGGAGATCTGAGTGCTTCCCAAAAGAGAACGCAAGTTGGTTTCTGCAATTTCAAGATAAGGAGAATTGTTAAGTGAATTGATTAAGTTCTCAATGGCAGCTGTAGTGTTATTCTGACCCAAATTCACTTTTGCTAATGCATACCAAATACGTGAATCGTAAGGAAATTTAGACGAGGCATAAGATAAAGCTTGTTCTGCTTCAAAATATTTTTCGTTCACGTAAAAATGAAAGGCGCGTAGTAAATAAGCATCCGCATCTTCCTTATTGAGATTTTTTGCTTCTTTCGATTCAATATCGGAAGTTGTATAATCTTCAGATTGTATACTGAATAAACCTTTATAGTAATGTGCTTTTTGTAGTGTTGGGAATTTTTCAATCAAATCATCACACATGTTCATTGCCAAAAGATATTCTGCGTTTTTACGTTTTCTTGCAGGGTCTAATGTAAAGAAGGGTAGGGCGTCAGCCAGTTTTTTAATTTTCTCTAATTTATTCGCTACCGAGAAGGTCATATTAGGTTGGTTGCCGGCATCATTACTTTCAAACGTAACATTTCCCAAAGTCAGACCAGCTGCAATTTTCTGAGTGAGCTCATTTTGTAATTTAAATATATCATTTAAGGTGCCACTTACTTCAGATGATGTTTTGATTTGAGAAGTGCCAACATCCACCACGCGTACACGAAGCACAATATTAGATTCTGAAATTGTAGCTGAGCCAATAACAAAATATTTTACCGCCACCAGATTGCCTGCTTCAACCGCAGTGTTTTCATCAACTAAACCCGAAGCCTGTAATTTTATTTCGTCAATAATCTTACTCAAATATTGGCGCTCAATGACCTTAATATTTTTTTGTCCTGATAATTTAGAAACTATTGCTTCAATACAACTGTTTCCAATCCATTGCTGGTCGGCTGCCCCACCTTTAGTAGCAAAGTCAGAAACGGCAATTGTTAGAGGTGATTCAGTATCTGCAACACTTAAAGTGCTACTGAAAAAAGTAATGATTAAAAGTAATGTGTATTTTAAATTTTTCATTGTTTCTTTTCTAGTTTTTCAATTTCCTCATTAAAAATGCGTTCAAATCTTTCTTTATTAAAATCAACCTTTAAATTTTTATTGGAATATACTTTTTCTTCAATTTTTGTTATTAAAGGAAGTGTGCCAATTTCACATGCTATATAATATTTTGTATTTTTATTTTTTAGTTTTTCTTGTTTCTGACAAATCACATTAACACCTTCTATAGTTTCATCAATTGTTTCAGCGTTAATGTTCTCAAACTCTTTAGTATATTCCTGTGGATTATTAGTTGATTTTGTATAAAGGGTAGTTACAACATCAATTTGAGATTTTATAGAAGCGGCTAATGCTTCTTTAGCAAGTATAACTGCTTTTTCTCGCGCAATTGTAGGGTCGCTGCTCTCAGCGTAACCCGAACCTCTCAAATGATTTTTGTCTGAGTTAAACTCTATTCCCTGACATGGAAATTGCGATGATGAAACTTCTTTAACTTTTTGTGCGACTGAAAGCAAAGTAGAAAAGGTTATTAAGTATGTTATTATAAATCTGTATCTCATCTTTACTTTTTAATAAAAATAAAATGTCCGCCTTCGTCTCCGGTACTTTTAATAGAATTAAAAATTGGTGTTTGCTCGGAGTTATTAATAACCGGAATTTTTATTTGCTCAAATAGCTGACTAGAATCAAAATACTTACTTGAATTTGCATTTAAGGTTTTAAGTAAATAATAAGCAAAAACAGAATGCCCGTCTTTTCCACCATCCATCACAGGCTCTAATCCCCCTGATGAAATAGCCTGGCGGGAGATTTTTTCATAGATGTTGGTATAATATTTCTCACTGTTTTCAAATGGTACAGAAACCGTATTACCTCTAAAAATATCACCACTAAAGCAAGCATCCGAAATAAGTAATGTGTGTTTTGATTTTATACCTCCCAAAAAAGTTTGTAAATCCGAATTGGAAATGAATTGCGAGGTGGAAGTAGTAGTTGCGTCGCACGGCACCCAAAATCCTTTATTCAATTGTTTTTTATATTCTCCGTGTCCTGAATAGTAAATTAGGAGGTTATCGTTTTCTTTTATGTTATCTGAAAGCCATTCCAATTGAGTAATAATTTGTGTACGGGTGGCCTGTTCGTTGTAAAGCGCTTTAATGGATTCGAACTTGTATTTTGTTTTGAGCATGGATTCAACAGCTTTTGCATCATTAACAGCATTCTTTAAGGCTGCCCAGCTTCCTTTGTAAT
Organism: Bacteroidia bacterium; assembly: GCA_018000995.1. Lineage (GTDB taxonomy): Bacteria > Bacteroidota > Bacteroidia > B-17B0 > Aurantibacillaceae > JAHEYG01. Next base: position 22,928 of record JAGNIU010000010.1, on the reverse strand, counting down.
TATCGATGCCGATAATTAAAGCGTAATATTTTCCCGGTTTTAATTCTTTTGATGCGTTAGACATATTAATGCCTTTCATGGGATCAGCACTTCCTCTCATTAATTTTTCGTCGCCGCCACTATTTGTATTTTGATTTGTATTTGTTTCGTGGGTAACAACGGCAACATCATTATTATCAATATTCAGTACCAAGGGAAAATCTTCTGCTCCGGCATTTGTATAAACATGAATCTTAAGCGGAATAGTATTGGATCCGTAATTCTCGCTGGTGATTAATCCGAATTCAAGAGAATTAGCTTCTTCGGAGTTTAAAGTAGCGATCGCTAGTTTTTTATCTTCATAAACAGTGATGTTCTTTGGTAGTAATAAAGATGCTCTGATGTTTGAAACAGCAGTCTTCCCTTTATTTATGAAGGTTACTTTAAGTTTAAATTGTTTTCCTTTTTGGATCTTATTATTATCTGAGATGATGCTGTGCTCATTAAGTGAAAGTCCTGTTGAGCCCTGAAATTCAAAATTCTTATTGAACTTAATGGTGTCACCATAAACTTTATTATTTCTGTCTCTTACAATTAGCTTTAAAGATTCACGGGTTGATGAAACAACTTTTGTTAATGGTACAATAACTTTTGCTGATTCGGATGGTTCAATTCTTCCAATGGCGATTGTGTCTTTTGTGCTATACTTAATATTGCCTGATAAAGGTAAAACCTGAATAAGTAAATCTGTCAATTCGATTTTTCCTGAGTTGGTAAGTGAAATTGCAAGTTTAGCTTTTTCATTTAATTCTGTTACTTTATTTTGGTTCTCGTCAATTAAACCTACTTCAGAGATACTCAATTTTGGAATAAAATTTTTCAGGTAAAAATCTGTTGGAGGTAGATTGAATCCGCTTACATCAAAAAGGTTGACTTTTCCGTTAGCATAAGAGCCACATATTAATTTTCCGTCTTTGCTCCAGCTAATATCAGTAATGGAAGCAGTTCCGTTTTCTGTTTTAGAAATAGGTTTGTTAGATAATGTGACAAAGCTTATGCCATTATCCATATTGCCTAAGGCCATTATTTTCCCATCGGTTGATATATCGATGCACTTTGCTTTGGTGATGTATAGATTATCTACATCTCTTTCAAAAACTTTATTTGAATAAAGTTTATTGTCATCTGTTACGAAGTAGATGAGTTCTTCATCCCTGCTAAAATGTAATTGCTTAATATCTTCTTCAAGAGTAATTGTTTTTATAACAGCTGCATTTGGAACATCGATAAGATAAATGGTTTTATTAATATCAGCCACCGCTAAGTATTTACTGGAATAGCTAACTGATAATTTTGTAAGGGCTGATTCGGAAGCGCTGATAGAGTTTATTAAAGATCCGTCTTTAGAACTCCACATATGAACTTTACCACTTTCGCCAATAGTAAATATAAAACTCAAACCAGTGCTGAATTTTGCATCATTCATGATCTCTTGTTTTCCTTCTAACTCCAAATTGAGTTTGCCTGTAGAAACGTCAACTATTTTTATGTTGCTATAGGAATTGGTTAGAACAAGTCCGGTGCTATTACCAAAATGAACAAGATCTTTTGTAGATGCGATGTCAAATTCTTTTCCAGAGGCAAGATTCCATATTTTTACTTTTGATACAGTAGATGCGCCAATATATTTGCAATGCCCGCTAATACTGATATTTTTAATAGACTCAGAGCCTATCGATAAAGTTTTTATCAGCTTAATGCTTTGCGCATAGAAGAAGCTGCATGTAAGAACAAAATATATTGATAAAAACTTTTTCATGGGATGTATTTAAAATAAAATGCCACGCTTTTTTCTGCTATGGCATTTTACTTTTCAGTGTTCTTAAGGATTATTGTCCCTCCAGTTTTTGCATTTCCTGGTTAAATATCTCTTCGTACTTCTTCTTATCGTAATTCAACTTGTTCTTGTCGCTATTCTGAATGCCGTTAAGAATAGCATCTTTAGCCATTTCCAAACAAATCCAATATTCGAAAGAACCATCAGGTTGCTTAAGGATTTTTTCACCGGCAATTCTCACGTCCGACATTTTTTGGCTTACAACTTCGCGCTGTAACTCTTCAAATTTCGCTTCAAATTCCATTTTGTTTCCTACAGTTACCTGATTGGTGTATTGTTCAGAAACTTTTTTAACGGTTGACTGGATGCTACTTGCCATTTCACTTTTAGCATTCAACATGGCAATCTTTTTTGATGCTGCCATATCAGGGCTTTTTCCACTCGTTGTTGCTCTGAAATAATCTTTATTGGTTTTATACTCCTTTGTGCTTAATGGTATGTTGGTAATCTCAACTGATCCTTCAGATTTTTGAAGACTTTTCTTTGGTTTACAGGCATTAACGCTTAACATCAATGCTAGAACGGAGAGTGTAATTGTGGGATTTAGTTTCATAAAAGGGTTTTTTTCAAAAATATAAAAAAAATTGTAATGGCAGTAGATTATAAAATTATCTTAAATTAAAAATAGAAATCTCTTCATTTTAATACTCATTAATGAGTATTAATTAATTATCCCGTTATGTTTGCAAAAATTTATAAGCTCTACTGTGTTTTTACATTGAGCTTTCTTAAGTATTTTTCTTCTGTGAGTATCTACTGTGTGTTTGCTTAATTGTAATTTTTCGGCGGCTTCTTTACTCGACAAACCTTGATTGAGCAACTGAATAACATTCTTTTCCTTTTCTGAAAAAAAACCTTTGTATTCTTTTGTTACGTATTCCCTGAATTTCTCTTGATCTAGTCCGGGTGCTTCAAATCTCCATTCAACTTTCGAGACTGTGCTTAAAAAAGTAATATCGGATATCACAGATAGATTGCTTATTATTTTTCCTTGTTCGTCAACATCAAAAGTATTGGATTGACGAAATACTTTTATAAAACTACCATCCTTCTTCTTTATTCTGTAAATCAAAGAAAAGGAAACGTTTTTACTTACGTCATTTTCAGAAGCAAACATCAAAGTAGCTTTCATTAATCGGGTAACTATGTCAGCATCATCGGGATGAAAATAACTTGCAGCCAATTTAAATGAGAACTCTTCCGGTGAATAGCCTAATAATTCTTCTATACCTTTCTGATAACTAACTGTACTTTTGCTGAAATCTAAAATATAATGCGCTTGTCCTTTTGCCAGAGGATAATTCTCAATGTCTTTAAGAGACCTGCGAACAAATTTTCTAAGTGATAATTTTTGTTCTAATGAACTTAGATATTGAAATATATCACTTTTTTTCTCGGACATAATTAAAAGACATGAGAGTATAGCTCGGATATAGCTGAATTAAATTCTTTTGTATTTTCCATTTGAGGAATATGTCCGGCTCCTGTAATCTGAATGATATTCTTCTTCCAGAGGCTTGGTATATCAAGATTATTCAAATAAAGAGCATTTACGAATCTTTCGTTTTCTCCTTGTAAAATGGCAATGGGAGCTTTAAAATTATTTAATATTTCTTTTTCGTTGCTAAATTGTCCTTTACTAATCGATACGCCTAAATTTTCTCGCGCCTTGCCGTCAGTTGTGGTTATTATTTCGGCTAATTCAGCAATAAGTTCAGTGTTAGAATGTATAAATTCTGCACTTAATTTTAGAGCATCTTCAGAATTTATTGTATTTGAAAATAATAAACTCATTTGAGGGTTTGGTAAAAACATTTGATCCATTTCAGGAGGCATACCTATTGGAGGGGTTCCAAAAACCATAAGACCTTTTAATCCCTTTATATTTTCAGATGCTTGAATAGCAATATGGCCGCCTAATGAATGACCAACCAAAATAAAATTATCTAATTGAAGAGATTTAATAACGGTTTGCAGAGAACGGATATAGCCCGGAATGCAATAAACATCTTCGTAGTCATCATGTCTTGCAGATAAACCATGTCCGGGCAAATCAAAAGCTACTAATGGAATATAATCTGGAAGTAATTCAAATTGTTTTTTAAACGTAATTGCGCTAAGTGAATTTCCATGTATAAAAACCAAGGCTCCGTTTCTTACATCACCACGGGTATAAATATTAATATTATCAATAACTACTTTATTAAGCATATAAAATAGAACGCCTGAAATTGAAGGTTAGGGGGTATGTGCTTAATAAGAAGAGTATCACAGTCTTGTATTTAAGTGCCATACAATAATAACGTATTTATTAAATAATAAAAACTTTATTCGCTAAATATTTTGCTGTTGCGAAAATTGAACTGAGTAGCTATTATAGTATTCATTTGTTCATTATCGACAAGTAATCTTTTTATCCCCTCAAAAATGTTATTAAACCCGACTAATACTAATTTTCCTTGGATTTGAATAAAAATTTGGATGGGATACTAATTTATGAGTATCTACTGCAGTTTTTTTATGAACTTTTTTTGTAGAGCTAAATTTTCTTTACTTTACAAACTTGTAAAATCTATTCATCTTAAAACTTTAACTATGATTTATCAAAAAACAATGGATTCTTTTTTATTTACCAGAAAGAGTTTTGTGCTTATTATTCTTTTTATTTCTATTCAATCATTCTCTCAAAAACAAATAGTTGATTATACTTTGCCGGAGCTAGAGCAGAAGAAAAAAGAAGCTGTTGAAAAAGACAATATGTCTGACGCTGCAGTTTATAAAAATGCTATTAGTTTAAGAACTCAATTGGATGCTGCTAAAAATGCTGAAGATTTTGAAAAGGCAGCTTCCTTAAAGGAGCAATTAAAAAAACTAAAGGTTAATAGTAATACTAATCAGAATGCCGACAAAATTAAGAAACTTGAAGATGAGATTAAGGTTGCAGTCGCTGCTGAAGATTATGCCAAAGCAAGTGCATTAAAGAAGGAATTAAGCGTTCTTAAGGGTGATAATTCAACAGCAAAATCAGGAACAAGTGATGGGAACACAGAAAAAATTAAAAAATTAGAGACTGATATTGATAAAGCAGTTGCGGTAGAAGATTATGCAAAAGCTTCTGCTCTAAAAAAAGAATTGAATGCACTCAAAGGAGGTTCATCTTCTGCAAATGAAAAATCTTCAACTACTGAAGTAAATACATCAGGCAGTTCGGTTCCGGCTATTGAGTTTGTTCATCAGGTTTATTATTGGGATAAGGGAAATAATTCTATTAAAGCTTTAGAATACGACACTCCAGAAATGAAAACTGCCACAAGTGGTGGATTTGGTTACGCAAAGGCAACAAGCTTTTGGGTTATTCAAGGACCAACATCTGATGTTGTTTTAAGTTCAAGTAAAAATAATTCTTTTCTCGTAAGAATAGGAGAGGGTAGTAATCCTGTTGATTTATTCAGACTAGTAAGATTTGAGATAAAAGGAAAGAATAACCCGGGTCGACACATGGCAGGTTTTACAAGCACTTCTGCAGCTTTTGCCGGTGGTTCAACAAGCGAAAGACACGATAATGATGTACCTATTAATTTTAATAAGGTTAAAGACGGTTATTATGAAATTGTAGTTAGCGGAAGTATGGTTCCTGGTGAATATACTTTTTATGGATTAGGAAAAATGTATTCTTTCTCGCTAAATTAAAATTTTGAATTTCTTGTACAGTTTAGTTATTGAGCAAGGTATTTTACAGTAATAAAAAAAAGCCATCCGCGTAACGCAGATGGCTTTTTGTTTAAGGACTAAAAATACTAAGCAGTTACTTCTGCTTGTGGGGCTGCTGCTAAAATTTCGGCGTTGGCTGCTGAAGCGTATTGCTCGAAATTTTTCACGAATGAATTAGCTAAGCTTTGTGCTGTTTGTGTAAATGCGTCTTTATCTTTCCAAGCATTTTTCGGCTCTAATATTTCTGCCGGAACACCTGTACATGATTTAGGGAAATTTAATTTGAAGAATGGAGTTGAACCGTATTCTACTTTATCTAACTCTCCGTTTAATGCTGCTGTAATTAATGAACGGGTGTATGATAATTTAATACGACTTCCTACGCCATATTTTCCGCCAACCCATCCGGTGTTTAATAACCAAACGTTAACGTTATGTTTTTTCAATTTCTCACCTAATAACTCAGCATATTGAGTAGGGTGTAATGGTAAAAATACTTTTCCGAAACAAGCTGAGAAAGTTAATGTAGGTTCTGTAATTCCCATTTCAGTACCTGCAACCTTTGCAGTGTAACCACTAATAAAATGGTACATCGCTTGCGCTGGCGTTAATTTTGAAATTGGAGGTAATACACCAAATGCATCACAAGTTAAGAAGAAAATATTTTTAGGAATATCTCCAACTGCAGGAGTAACTGCATTGTCGATATAATGTGAAGGATAACTTACACGAGTGTTTTCAGTTTTCTTGATGTTTGTATAATCAACGGTTTTTGTTCCTTCATAGAAATTAATGTTTTCTAATAATGAACCTGCTTTAATTGCACCAAAAATTTGTGGTTCTTTTTCTGCTGATAAATCTACACACTTTGCGTAGCAACCACCTTCAAAGTTAAACACACCATTATCAGACCAACCATGTTCGTCATCACCAATTAATTTACGGTTTGGATCAGCTGATAAAGTTGTTTTACCTGTACCTGATAAACCAAAGAAAATAGCAGTGTCACCTGATTTGCCAATGTTAGCAGAACAGTGCATTGATAAAACTTTTTTCTCGTGAGGTAAAATATAATTTAATACAGCGAAAATTCCTTTTTTAATTTCACCTGTGTAAGCAGTTCCACCAATTAAAATCATTTTGCGGGTGAAATCAATAATAGCGAAGTTATGCTGACGAGTGCCGTCGATTGCAGGATCTGCTTTATAATCCGGAGCGTTTAAAATTAACCAATCGTGTTTGAAAGTTTTAATTTCTTCTTGGGTTGGACGTAAAAATAAATTGTTTGCGAATAAATTGCTCCAAGGCGTTTCAGTCACAACGCGGATATTGATTCTGTATTTCGGATCTGCACAAGCGTATGAATCACGTACCCAAACTTTTTTTCCTTCAAAATACTTCAACATGCGTTTGTGAAGCACTTCAAATTTATCTTTATCGAAGCGGTTGTTTACATCACCCCACCAAACTGAATCTTTGGTGTTATCATCAACCACTACAAATTTATCTTTAGGTGAGCGGCCTGTAAATTCGCCGGTATCAACTGCTAAAGCCCCAACATCGGTTAAAACACCTTGTTTAAGGTTTAAGGTTTCTTTTACTAATTCTTCAGGAGATAGATTCCAGTAAGCCGTTTCAACGTTAGATAATCCAAGATCTGCTACGCTTACGTTTGTTGCTTTTAATCCAATTTCGTTCATTGCTAAAAGGAGATTTTATTTGCCGCAAATTTACAAAAAAAAAGGGCCTTTTACAGCCCTTTTATTCACAAGTTTTATGGTTGTTTCGTCCGCTCCTGATTTTCGTTAACTTTCACTCTGTCAGAGGTTTTGGCGAGATTATTCAATTCTGCTATAAAGGCTTTTTGCTCGTCTTTGTTCATTTCTTTCAAACTCATGCATATATCTCTTTCACCTTCCCGTCCCATAGGAATTACATCAAATGCAGGTTTTTTAGCATGGTTTTTAATAAAAGCTTCAATTTTATCGTAAGCTGCAGCATCAATGCCTGAAGCAAAGCTTATAAAGGATACTGCTACGCGACATTGTATTTTTACATCTTTAGCGGCGGTTGAACTGCTATCGGAAGTTGTAGTGGCTTTAGATTTTGTTTTACAGTTGGTAAATAAAATGCTTACAGCTGCTAAAATCATTAAGGTTATCTTTTTCATATTGTTTTGTTTTATGTTGTAAATATGGTGATAATTTCAATATGGCAAGCGGTATGCCAAAAGACTTAAATCATACTTTTTTATCAGATTTTAACACGGCAAGGCATAAGCATAACCAACCTAAAACGAAACAAATGCCACCAATGGGTGTAATTGGGCCTAAAAATTTAAGCCAATCTGCTCCTAATAAATGACGCGTGCATAAAAAGTATAGTGAGCCTGAGAACAAAAGTATTCCCACGAAAAATAAATTATAAGCCCAATTAAAATATTTGCTGGGATATAATTTTGCCAATACCACTAATAACAACATGCCAATTACGTGATACATTTGATATTTTACAGCGGTATCAAAACCATTTAATAAATCGGGCGTAATTAATCCCGTCTCTAATTTTGATTTTAAAAAGTGAGCACCTAAAGCACCTAATGAAACGGCTATGGCACCAAGAAGTCCAATTACAATAAGTTTGTTTTTTGGTAATGTGTTTTCCATTTTATTTTGAAATGAATTTTAAAAAATCACTTTTGTTTTCACTGAATTGAAAATTCTCAACTAATATTTTATAATTTTCTTTATCCACAGTAACCGCATACGCTGCTTTGGCGAAATCCATCTTTTCGCGATCGTAACTAAAAAGAGCCAGAAGTTTTTCTACTTGTAATGTGTTGAAGCAATTATTTACGACTTCTTCTTTTGCTATTTTAATCTTATCGTGTTCGTAATGTCCTTTTTTTATAGTGGAAATAATGCTGTTTAATTTTTCATCACTAATAGCCACAGCGCAATGTAAATTTTCCTGATGAGAAGCATTGGCAACATCCAATAAAAACGAATCGTAATCTTCTTTCATACTTTTAAACTTAAACACCCCGTCGATTTTTTTAGCGTTGGATTTGTCTTTGATATGCGAATAGCCCCGCTTCACTAATTTCAATTTATCCATTTCAATTTCTAACAGATTTAATATCTGAATTAATTGATTAACGGTATAGCAGTTTTGATCAATAATAGATTCCGCATACTTAAATTTATTTAGAATATCGTTAGTCTTATTAATTAAATTAATTCCGAATTTAATATCCATATCGGATAAATCAACAGAGCAGGTTTTGGTGGAATCGCTGTAATTTTTAAAAAAGATGGGTTTATTTTCCTTGGCTTTGTACAAATTACCATACGTATTATTATCTATAACAGGACCTTTATCAACAGGGGCCTCGGCTACTCTAGGTATTTTAGGGGCTGATAATTCACCAATAGAAACAAAATTAAATTTAGCTGATTTTGCGTTAACTTGTTTAATAGAGTAGGTGATTTCCTTATTGTTATTTTTTTCGAAAGCTTTGATGTGTATTGAATCAGAAACAACCAGATTGTCATTTTCAAATTCGGCTTTTAATTTACACCAGCCCTCACTAATATTAAAAGCTTTTACATTAGCCTGCGCTTCATTATTTACTTTTTCACCGTCAACATAAAGGATAAACCGTTTTCCATTTTCACTAATTACTACAAGGTTATTATTTAATACCTGCGAATAAGAGAAGCCCCCTAAAAAAAACAAGAATAAATATGTAAATATTAGTCGGAACATTAATTTTAATAGATAAGAACAAATTTAAGTTTAATTTTGTCTTAGCTTAAGCATTATGAATAAAATATTAATAATAGGCGCGGGTCGCTCCACTTCCAGTCTGATTTCTTACCTTTTAAAGCAATCGCTTAGTCATAACTGGCAAATTACGGTTGCAGATAACAATATACAATTAGCAGAAGCCAAAATAAAGGGCTTTACAACTGCTAAAGCAATAAGTTTAGATGTAAGCAATGCCGAAGCTCGTGAAAGTGCTATTAAATCAGCTGATTTAGTTATTTCTATGCTTCCTGCCTTTATGCATGGTGATGTGGCACGTGATTGTGTGAAATTTGGTAAACATATTGCTACAGCAAGTTATGTTAGCGACGAGATGAAGGCATTGGATGCAGAAGCAAAACAAAAAGGATTATTAATATTAAACGAATGTGGTTTAGATCCGGGGATTGATCATGCTTCGGCTATGAAAATAATTGATGAACTAAAACATAAGGGTGCAGAAATTACGTCCTTCAAATCATATTGCGGAGGATTGGTTGCTCCGGAGAGTAATGATAATCCGTGGGGTTATAAATTCAGTTGGAATCCGCGCAACGTTATTTTAGCGGGACAAGGCACTGCACAGTTTATTGAGAATGGAAATTTAAAATTTATTCCCTACAATCGTATTTACACACAAATTGATTCAATTGCTGTTGATGGTTACGGAAGTTTTGATGCTTATGCTAATCGCGATAGTATTGGATATAAAGAACCTTATGGTTTAAGTAATATAAAAACATTATTAAGAGGAACACTTCGTCAGACCGGTTATTGCAAAGCGTGGAATGTATTTGTGAAATTAGGTTTAACCGATGATGGTTATAAAATAAGAGAATCGAATAAATTAACGTATACACAATTATTGGATTCATTTTTACCGGATGGGAAAATGAGCACGAAAGAAAAATTAAAAGCTTTCATGCAAAATGATTGGGACAAAGATGTAGAAGTTAAATTGGATTACTTAGAGTTATTCGATAACAAAAAGATAAAATTAGTTGAAGGTTCGCCGGCGCAATTGTTACAAGATTTATTGGAAGAGAAATGGAAATTGCAACATGGCGATAAAGACATGATTGTGATGCAACATTTGTTTGAGTACACTTTAAATGGAAAAAATCACAAACTTACTTCTTCTTTAGTAGTAATTGGAGATGATGAAGAACATACTGCCATGGCAAAAACTGTTGGTCTGCCTTTGGCTATTACGGTTAAAAATTTCCTTACGGGAAAATTCAAGTTAAGTGGCGTACAAATTCCGATTGTAAAAGAAATTTACGAGCCGATGTTAGTTGAACTCGAAGAATTGGGAATTATATTTAACGAAAGTAATTAAATAAAAAAGCCTCCATTTGGAGGCTTTTTTATTTGGTAATTGTTTTTTATTCAACTATTAATTTTGTGTAAGAATCATTCCCGAATTCATCATGGTATTTTATGAAATAAAGTCCTGAAGAATAATTGCTGATATCGATTTTTGTGATTTCGCCCTGACTAAGTTCTTGTGAAGCTTTTACTTCTTTTCCAAGAATATTGTAGAGAGCAAAACTAACCTTCACAAAATTGTCGTTTTGTAAGGTTATAGAACCGCTTGCGGGATTAGGATATACTGTCATATGTTTCACAACATAATTTTCACTGATGCCTGAAAGTATACTGCTTTCAAGAAGGAAAGAAGTTGGTGAACTTGTTGGACTGGAATCATACGCAAATATGGAAAGAATAGGATTGGTGCTGTAATAATTGTAATAGGGTGTACCAAACATTTTTGTTACTCTGGCAACATTGCTATAAGTCTTACCATTAACTATTAATGTACCATACGCATCATAAGTTAAAGTAAAACTGCTTGGTGAGCAGGAGATACATTGATATGAATCTGTGTAAGAAGCGCCATAAGTAAGTGGGAATGTCATATGTCTTTTAGGGTCGGGAGTATATGTTGAACCGCCTGTAGCAGTAATATCATTTCCTAATTGATCCTGAAAAGTTGGCTGAACATTTTCGAAAGTATAAAAAGTGCTGGTTGGTGTAGCTATCACTGCGGCTGAATTAGCTCCAGGAAAAGATGATCCAAACGGCGTAGCTGAAGGAAGCACTACACTTGCTGTTCCTACCGCTGTAAAAGTTAATGAAGAAAAATTCCAAGTTACACCAGCACCTGATGCTCCCGGTGAACTAGGTTTGCTGCCCAGTAAAACTGTAGCTGTTGCACCAGCAGTAGGTGAAACGGTGTTTGAATACTGGAATGTTGGCTGTGCCGAACAAAATAGAACCGTAAATAAAGAAAGTAGAGTAAATGTTTTTTTCATATAAATGGGATTAAAGGGTTTTCCCAAAAATAGAAAAAAGAAGGAAGAATAAAGCTATTTCTTTCCGAATTTTGCTTTAGCGAAGGAAATAACAATCGGTAACACCGAAAAACCAATAATCCCTAAACAAACTAAATCAATATGTTTGCGGATGAATTCTACTTCTCCCAATAAATAGCCGGCGGTTAATAAACTGCCAATCCATAAAGCACCACCTAAAATATCGAACATTAAATACTTCTTGTAATTCATTTCACTTACACCGGCCGCAAAAGGAGCGAAGGTGCGCACAAACGGAACGAAACGCGCCATAATGATAGCTTTAGTACCATGCTTTTCAAAAAACGCATGAGCTGCATCTAAATGTTTTTGTTTTACAATGGAAGAGCCTTTCCATTTTATGTGAAACACTTTTACGCCAATGGTTCTTCCAATCCAATAATTACAATTATCACCAACTACTGCTGCAATAAATAATAGAATAAGTAAGTACGACATATTTAAATGTCCGGAGCGTGCAAACAAACCGGCCATGAATAAAAGAGAATCACCTGGTAAAAATGGCATTGCTACTAATCCGGTTTCAACAAAGATTATTAAGAAAAGAATAACGTAAATAGATGTACCGTAATTTAAAAATATCCATTCTAAATCAAGGTGAGGGAAAATGTGATTGAATAATTCTACCATGGGTAAGTTTATAGTTTATGGTTGATAGTTTATAGTGGTTTAAATTGATAAAACTATAAACTATAGTCTATCAACTATAAACTTTTAAAGTCCTACTTCTTCTATGTATGCGAGAATTCCTCCTTTAAGATTATACAAATTTTTATAACCCATTTGAGTTTCTAATGCCTGAATAACTGCTGCGCTTCTTTTACCGCTGCGGCAATGAATAACAACTTGTTTGTCTTTTGATATTTTATCGGCGTTATCCATTACATCACCCATTGGCAATAACTCGCCTTGTAAATTCATATCGTCAAACTCATGCGGTTCGCGAACATCAATTAACTGAAAATCGACTTTCTTATCGATTAACTCTTTCAATTCTTTTGCTGTTATCTCTTGCATGTTGTTTTGTATTAATTTAATTCAACTTCAAATTTACGTGCTTTGTTTCAAATTATCAGGTAAAAAGCTGAAAAATGTGTCGCCTCTTAAACCTAATCTAAGGGTTTCTAATGGAATTACGTCGTCAACGCTGATATTTCCCACATTAACATTGCTTCCGAACAACTTTAAAAAATACACTTGTTGTGGTTTTTGAGGCGTTTCCCAAATAATATTTTCAAGTTTAATTTTATTAACGATACGGTTAATTAGTAGGGTGTGAGCGCTACCGTTCTTATGAAAAATACCTACGTTTCCGCTTTCACGGGCTTCAGCAATAACTTGTGCGGCACCGGCATCTAATTCGGCTTGCATCATTTTAATCCAACGCGCGGGGTGAATAATAACACCTTCTTCTTTTGAACCAACTTCTGATAGTACATTAAAATTTTTAGCGAGTGTAGAAATGTATCCGCATTTTTTATCGTGATCGATTGTGATACTGCCATCTGATACTTCAGCCGAATCAATTCCTAAGGATGTAATGAACTTAATATAATCTTCAAATTTATTACGGATAATAAATGCTTCAAACAAAGTTCCACCTAAATAAACTTTAATGTTATTTTTTTGGTAGAGCTTAATTTTTTCTTTTACGTTTTTTGAAATAACAGAAGTTCCAAAGCCTAATTTTATATAATCAATATAATCAGCACTGGTTTCCATCATGTCTTCAGCTTGACGGGTACTGATGCCTTTGTCCATCACCATTGTTAATCCCGATTTACGGGGTTTTTCGGTGCGATCAGGCAAAAAAGGTAAGTTAACAGAGTAGGCCATATTAATTTTTAAATGAGTTAATTAATTCTAATATCTCAGCATCTTCTTTCAATGCGGGTGAATATTCAAATATCTCGGTGTATTTATTAAAATCCATTTCTAAAGCTTTGCTTAAATTCTCAATGCCTTCGTGGCGTTTTCCTGTTTCTAATAATATTACACCTAAACGGTAATACATTTCGGCCACCTCCGGAAAATACTTAATACCTTCTGATAAAGTCTCAATACAATCTTTATAATAACCGGCTTCATCCAAAAGTTTAGCGTAATCTAACCAAACATCAAAGTCAGGGTACTCTAATTCAATAACACGTTGGTAAGCCATTGCAGCCTCCTCGTGAAAGCCTAACTTCTGTTGTACTTCCGCAAACACGTACCAATATTCAGCTTCGTTAGGATTGATTTCTAAAGCTTTTTTAATGTAATGAATACCTTCTGTTAAACGATTCATGGCATCCAAACAAACTCCAATCCCTAACCAAGAATCGGCGTGAGCCGGATCAATTTTTACACAGCGGTTATAATTTTTGAGTGCTTCATCAAACTCATTTAAGTTTTCGTAACACTCACCAATGTAATAGTAAGTATTCGCATCTTGATTCTCGTGTTTAAAGGTTTCTTTATACACTTCAATCGCTTCTCTGTAATTTTCTAATTGTGCTAAGGAGTTGGCTTTGTTGAAATAAGCCGAACTGAATTTATCATTAATCGCAATGGCGTAATCGTAAGCTTCAATCGCTTTTTCAAATAAACCAAAACGGTTATAAGCTAAGCCTAAATTAAACCAGGCGTAATAACTGTAAGGAAATTCATCAATGTAATCCATGAAAAACGAAATGGCTTCTTCAGCTTTATTCGTCAAATCATAACACAACGATAATTCATTTAAAGCTACTTCATTTCTTGGATTTATTTTAATGGCTTTTTTTAAATAGTAAATAGCATCATCCGGTTTGTCTTCATTCAAAAACTCAACTCCCAAGGCTAAATACACTTCATCTTTGTATTCAGCTAAAGGCAAAGCTTTCTTAAAATTCTCAATAGCTTGTTCGCCTAATCCCATCTGACTATAAATATAACCGCGGGCCATAAATAAATCGAAATTGTTGGTTTCTACCTGTTCAACTTCGTTTAGTAAATTAAGGGCTTCTTTGGTGTAATGCTGACTCGATAAATATTGAGCTTGTTTAATTTTGATATTACTCGAAAATGGGAATTGCTTTAAGGCAAAATCAATCGCCTTCTTAACCATATCGTAATTAAGCCATTGAAAATAGTATTCGATGATATCTTCTAATTCATCGGCATCAAAAAAACTTGCAGTGCCATTAGCAAGCATGTCTTCAAACCGCTTTAGAACTTCTTCAAAATCCTGTCCTTCAAAATCTTCTCCGTCGAAATGACTCATAAAATAGGCACCCTTGTTTACGCAAAGTTAAGTTTATTTTTGGTTTTCGGGCATTATGTTTTTAACAGAAAAAGCCTAAATAATGTCAATAAAAAAGCAGATTAAAAAAGAGCTATCGTTTTAAGGATGTTAACTTTACGACAAAATTTTTTACTCTTGACACTAATTAAAAGCATTTCGGGATTTAGGGGCACCATTGGCGGAAAACCCAATGATGGATTAACCCCTTTAGATATAGTAAAGTTTGCCTCGGCATACGGTTCATGGATTATTAGTAATACCAAAAGTGGAACCCCGGCAGTTGTCGTTGGAAGAGATGCTCGTCTTTCGGGTGTGATGGTAAACAACATTGTTTGCGGAACCTTAATGGGATTGGGAATTGATGTTTATGATTTAGATTTAAGCACAACACCTACAGTTGAAATGGCTGTGACTGAATTAAAAGCACAGGGTGGAATTATTTTAACTGCCTCTCATAATCCAAAACAATGGAACGCTTTAAAATTATTAAACCATAAAGGTGAATTTATTTCGGAAGCAGAAGGAAAACTTATTTTACAGATTGCTGAAAAAGAAGAATTCACGTATTGTGAAGTGAATCATTTAGGGAAATACACTCGTAAAGATGATCAATTGCAAAAGCATTTCGAGAAGATTTTAAAATTACCTTACGTAGATGTAAAAGCAATTGCTGCTGCTGATTTTTCGATTAGCGTAGATGCAGTTAATTCTTGTGGTGGTTTTGCAGTGCCAATGTTATTGGAAGTTTTAGGTGTGAAGAAAATTCATAAATTATATTGCGAACCTGATGGACATTTCGCTCACAATCCAGAACCACTTCCTGAACATTTAGCAGATCTTTCGGCTATGGTTGTAAAGACAAAATCACATTTAGGAATTAGTGTGGATCCGGATGTTGATCGTTTAGCAATGGTTTGCGAAGATGGAGAAATGTTTGGTGAAGAATATACTTTGGTGGCAGTGGCTGATTACGTTTTACAACATCACAAAGGCGGAAATACTGTTTCCAATTTATCATCAACACGCGCATTAAGAGATATTACTGAAAAGAATGGTGGAAAATATTCTGCTTCTGCAGTTGGAGAAGTGAATGTTGTTACCATGATGAAAGATAGTAAAGCTGTAATTGGGGGAGAAGGTAACGGTGGAATTATTCTACCTGAATTACATTATGGCAGAGATGCTTTAGTAGGAATTGCGATTTTCTTGACGCACTTAGCGAAATATGGTAAATCGGTTTCGTCATTGCGTAAATCGTATCCCAATTATTTCATCTCTAAAAATAAAATTGAATTGACTCCCGAAATTAATGTCGACAAAGTTTTAGAAAGCGTTAAAAACAAATATTCAAAACAACCTGTGAATACAGTGGATGGTGTTAAAATAGAATTTGATAAAGAATGGGTTCACCTTCGCAAATCAAATACTGAACCTATCATTCGCATTTATTCTGAAAGTGCAACACAATCTACGGCCGAAACATTGGCGAAGAAGATTATTAGCGATATAAAAGAGATTATTAAGAGTTAGACATTTCGTAAATTTTGCCACCAAATCACTAAAACACAAAACCCCACCAAATTTTAGTGGAATTTAGTGCCTTTGTGTTTTCGTGGCTGAACTTTAGAATCCCATAATATTCACGATTTTAGGTTTAAAACCTCAAAAAATACCCCGATATTTACAGAACTAAAATTCATTTACAAAATGAGCAAGATTTATCTCGATAACGCCGCTACAACTAAATTAGACGAAGAAGTGTTTAACGCTATGTTACCTTACATGCGTGAAGAATTCGGAAATCCGTCTTCAATACATTCTTTCGGACGAAAAACACGTACTGCTATTGAAACAGCACGTAAAACCGTTGCTAAATATTTGAACGTAACGCCGGCCGAGATATTTTTTACTTCAGGTGGAACAGAAGCCGATAACATGGCCATTTGTAAAGCCATTGAAGCTTACGGCATCAAACATGCTATCTCCAGTAAATTAGAGCATCACGCGGTTGAACATACTTTAGAAACGTTAGAGAAAGAAGGAAAGATAAAAGTAAGTTGGTTAAAGAACGACGATAAAGGAAATATGGACATGAACCATTTGGAGGAGCTTTTAAAAAGCAATCCAAAAAGTTTAGTCTCTTTAATGCACGCGAATAATGAAATCGGAACACTTCTCCCAATAAAAAAAGTTTCTGACTTATGTGAGAAGTACGATGCTTTGTTTCATAGCGACACCGTACAAACGATGGGGCATTTCAAATTAGATTTACAAAGCATTAAAGTACATTTTGTGACTTGTGCAGCGCATAAATTTCATGGTCCGAAAGGTGTTGGGTTTATTTATATCAATCATACTGTAAAAATTAATCCGTTCATCAGTGGTGGGGCGCAAGAGCGTAACATGCGTGGTGGAACAGAAAATGTTACCGGTATTGTTGGTTTAGCAAAAGCATTTGAATTAGCGAATGAGCACATGGAAGAACACCAAACTCATATCCGCGGATTAAAAAATTATATGATGGAGCAATTAAAATCTAATATCGAAGGAATGGATTTTAATGGTGAAACAGGAGAAAACTCATTATACACCGTATTAAATTGCCGTTTCCCATTACATCCTGATGCGGAGATGTTATTGTTTAATTTAGACATCGCAGGTATTGCAGCGAGTGGCGGTAGTGCTTGCAGTAGTGGCAGTAATCAAGGTTCACACGTATTACGTGGTTTAGGAATCGATATGAACCGTCCTTCTGTTCGTTTTTCATTCAGTAAATACAATACCAAAGAAGAAATTGATATTGTAGTTAAGAAATTGAAAGAAATGTTTGCGGTTACTGCGAAGGCTTAACTAGGAGAATATTTTAGTAAGAATAACCCCTGCTAAAAATCCAAATACGATTCCGTATAACAAAAATTCCCAGCGGCGACTACGGTGATGTGCTCTCATAAAAGGAAAAAACTATTTAATAAGGCTGCTCTTTGATTGAGTTGTTCTTTTTGTTTTGAGAAGAAACTGAAACCTCTTGTATAAGGAATAATATCTACTAAGGTTTCTTCTTGTGTGTTAACGATTACTTCCACATAAAATTCATGAAGCGAAAAAACTTTCACCTCAATATTATTTTCGTTGTAATCATCTATCAAATTGCCTTCCGCGCAAACGAGATTACTTTTTTCTTCGAAACTTAGTTTTATGAATTCTTGTATCGTCACGTTGCCAAAGATACTTTAGTTTTTCTGCTACCGCATTAAGAAGTATTAAGCAACTATTATCTAAATCTATTTAAGAAGAAATTTACAATCTTTTAACACGAAAATTAATTTGAAAAAAAACAGGTTCTCCCCTTTTTTAAGGGGAGAAAGCTTCTTGCGCCAAAGGCAAAAGAAGCAGAGGGGTGTTAACGTGTCAACTCTCTTATTATAGAAGCATGCTCGGCAAACTCTTTTATTAAAGCCTCACGCTCCGCCATTTCAAAATCTTTAAAATCAAATCCCGGCGCAACGGTACATCCCACTAAAGAAAATTTACCGCCATTTTTTACACGTGAACCAAACCAATTACCGGCCGACACGCAATATTGAAAATTAGCTGGACCAAGTTCTGTTATTTTTAATTTCCCTTCTTTTGTAATTTCAATTACTTCTAAAATATCACCCGCGTAAAAATGCCAAAGCTCATCACTTTTTATTTTATGAAAGGCAGAGAAATTATTTTCTTCCAATAAAAAGTAAATTGAAGTACTGTAATTGCGTTCTCCTTGCGGTAAATTAATACTCTCCTTACTTCTGTAAGTTTCTTTATAATAACCGCCTTCAGGATGTGGAAGTAGTTCTAATGTTTTGATATAATGTTGGGCGTTCATAGAGCAAACTTAGTAAAAACAAATAAACTTCTTATAGTAATAAGTAGTAGGCGCCTTAATTTGTTTATTAAGAAAATTATTCTACTTTAGTATAAAGGTTCTCTTTTAAAAACTTAAAATAATATAAATGAAAAAACTTTTACTTTCCATTTTTACATTCGTAATTATTAATTCGGCCAGTGCGCAGTGGATTACGCAAACCTACACAACCAATAATTTATATTCGGTATTCGCCATTGATGCGAATAATGTTTGCGCTACCGGTTTTACAGGTCCCATCCGCACTTCCAATGCCGGAACTAACTGGGCTCAAAATTTAATTTTGGGTGGTGTAAATACTTTTGAAGTGCATACCAAAAATCCCTTCAGATTTTATATCATGTGTCAAAACTCAAACTGGTTCATGAGATTGAATGTTGGCGGTGGCTCAACTTTAAGTGGTGGGCGACCTGATAGCATCTTATCATTACACTTCCGTGACATGGCTTGTGTCTTTGCAGTAGGAACTGCAGGTAAAATTGAAACTAGCTGCGATACAGGTGTAACTTGGCAATTACGTTCGTCAGGCACAACTCAAAATTTAAATGCTATTTGGTTCTCTGATTTGGATTCAGGATGTGTTGTTGGTAATGCAGGCGTTATTCGTCGCACTAAGGATGCAGGTAATACATGGACAACTGTTACTTCAGGAGTAGCAACTAATCTAAACGCTATTCATTTCCCGTCACCAACTGTAGGTTATATTGCAGGAACAGGCGGCAGAGTTTTAAAATCAATGGATGCCGGTGCAACTTGGACCAACATGCCAACGGGTGTACTAAACGGATTAAACGGAATTTATTTTGTGGATCAGGATACCGGTTACGTTGTAGGAACTGGCGGATTAATTATGAAAACCATTAATGGTGGTGTAAACTGGAATCCAATGGCATCAGGCACTTCACAAATATTAAATTCAGTTCACTTTGCTTCTCCTGTTGATGGATGGGCTGTAGGTAATGCAGGAACCATTTTAAAATACAACGGTAGCGCAGGTTTAGGAATTAATTCTACTAATGCTATTACTGATTTTAATTTTTATCCGAATCCCACAAAGGATTTTATTATTATTAACAGTACTGTAAACACAGCAAGCATAAAATTATTCAATGCATTGGGTGAACTTGTTTATGAAGGCTTAACAGATTCTGAAACAAAAATCGACATCAGTAATTTCTCTGCAGGTATTTATTTCGCAGAGTGGAGGACAGGTGATAAGGTGGTAGTTAAGAAATTTGTGAAGGAGTAGGATTAATCAGTGACTTCGGCTACGCTCAGTCACCGCATTTTTTTAATAAATTTCATCAAAAGAAATGGTGGCTGAGCGTAGTCGAAGCCACCATTTCTTTTTTACTCCTTAACAAACTTCGAAACATATTTGCCGGCGTTTGTTGTTACTTCTGCTATGTAAAGTCCGCGTGCAAGAATTTCAGTATTTATACTAAGGTTCTGAATGAGTTTATCTGCAATTTCTTTTTGAAGAACTTCTTTTCCGCGAACATCGTAAATTTTGTAAGCAGTAATTGTTTCTTTTGGATTATCGATTCCAATTGTGATATTTCCTGCTGTTGGATTCGGAAACAAAGTCATATAAGATTTTACTTCCGGTTTGTTTTTAATACCTGTTGGCATCGAATTTAAATCTGTTTCCCACATACCTCTACCATACGTACAAGCTCGCAGTTTATTAGTTAAATAATGAATTTCTAATTCTGTTACAACAACTGCAGGAAGATTGGTGTTGTATGGTTGCCAACTACTCATGGTATTGTCTTTATAATAAACGCCAATATCAGTACCAACATAAATTTCGTCATTGGATGAGTTGTCGTTATGCACAATGCAATTTATAGGTACGTTTGGTAATCCTGTTGATGTGTTTGTCCAGGTTGTTCCGCCATTCGTGGTTTCATAAACTTTTAATCCGGCTGTGTATGAAGAGGTGCTTACCCAAAGGTGATTGGGGTTGGTGGGATGAATTGCAATATATGTAATGTTTGTCATACTGGTAGGAATGTTAGAAGTAACATTCGTCCAAACGCCACCACCGGTAGTAGTTTTATAAATATTCTGATAACTGGCAGCATAAATATAATTTGGATTGGAAATGGAAACAGCCATTGAATTCATCGGTCCAATTGCAGGAGAAATAGGTGTCCATGTTAATCCCGCATCAGTGGATTTTTTTACCATGTTCCCGGCTTTAAAAATAATTTGATTATTACTTGGATGCATATTGTATGGATAGTAGAAGCTCCCCGTATCTTTACCCAAATAGGTAAATGTAGCGCCACCATTGAATGATTTTGAAATTTCAATCCCCTGAGTAGAGAAATACATAATATTTGAATCTAAGGGGTCAACAAATGTTTCAGTACCATCACCATAATATACGCGTGACCAATTTCCAACATGGTATTTATGAGTACCATTATCTTGAGTTCCTCCAAATAATTCAGTTTTACTATTAGCAGCACATCCCATTCGGTAATACTGTGTGACTTCTAAACCACTGCTGTAGTCGCTGTAAGTTAAACCACCGTTAGTAGATTTGTAAATACCACCATCATTAGCTGCAAAAAGAGTTGTTGCGGAGCCGGGAAAATAAACAAAGTCTTTGTGATCAGGATGTATTCCTGAATTCACATTAAAAGGCCAAGTAGCGCCGCCATCGGTTGATTTTGCTAAAGTTAAACCTCCTACTATCACTTCATCTTTATTTAATGGTGATACTGATAATACGGTTCCGTAATTCCAATAAGTATAAAGAGTAGGGGTTGTCATTTGAGTCCAAGTTGCTCCGGCATTTGTGCTTCTGAATAATCTGGCCGATTCATCAAATACGTAAATGTAATTTGAATTATCAGCAGTAACAGCAAGACTAACATGTCTTCCCGCATTCACAATAAAGGTTGGAGAGGCTCCAAAAGATTTCCAGGTTAAACCATTATCTACCGATGTATAAATACTATCAGATGATGCGTAAAGTGTATTGGTACTTGCAGCGTTAAACTCTACATCATAAAATAAACCGCTTTTTACCAGACTCCAATTAGTCCCTCCGTTTTGTGTGCGCCAAATACCATCAGAAGCTGCTGCCACTAATACGTTTGGATTTGTTTGGTCTAAGATTAAATGATACACTAATCTGAATTGATTGGTAGTATAATTTAATCCGGTGGTTGTCCATGTAACGCCACCGTTAGTTGATTTCATAACACCAATTGATGAAGTTGCCCAGGCATATTTATCACCGGTAGAAACGTACATTGTATTTGGATTAGAGGCGTCAATCACAACGTCAGATATTCCAAGATTTGGCATGCCATTACTCATATATGTCCAGCCAATTCCCTGATTAACGGATTTCCATAAACCACCACTTGCGGAGCCAATCCAAACAGTATTACTATTTGTAGGATCAAAGTAAACGCAATTTACTCTTCCTAGTCCCGGTAAATTTCCTAATACAGTTGGTCCTAATATCGACCAATTAGCAGCAGCAGCTTGCGAAATTTTATTTGTGTTTTGATTTAGTTCTTGATAGGCTTTCCAAATTTCTTCAGCTGGAATAACACCTTGAGGCACTTTACTTCGTGGCTCCATATAAGCTTCGTAACGTTTAAAGCGGGTATAATCATCGTCGGCCCACGAAGAGGGTACGTTTTTATAATAATTATAAAATGCTTCTTTACGTTGCTCGAAAGTTGCATCGGGTTTTAAATATTTAGCCCAATCTTGCGCAATTAGATTTGAGGCGACAAAAATTAAGAAGATTATTTTTTTCATTAGTCTTTAATAAATTTTTGAGTTTGTTTACCATTAGCATTACTTAGTTCAAGAAAGTAAAGTCCGGAAGGAAAATGTTGAATGTTGAATTTTGGATGTTGAGTGTTTACCGATTCGCTTAACAGGATTTGTCCAAGCGAATTAATTATCTGTATTTTTGTATCACCATTTAAAATTTCTAATTCAACATTTAAAATTCCA